>JAZUDP010000146.1:0-26158 GCA_045639705.1 Acutalibacteraceae bacterium | reverse complement strand
CTGTGCAGGTCGGGTCAACAACATGCTTTACATAGCTGTGGTCGGTTTTGGGAATGATTTCGGTGTAGCTGTCGCCGCAGGAGCAGGTGAAGGTCTTAACGCCGTCCTCCTTGCAGGTTGCAGCCTTTGTTATCTTTTCAACATAGCTGTGACCTGCTGCGGGAATACTTTCGGTATAGCTGTCGCCGCAGGAGCAGGTGAACGATTTAACGCCTGCCTCGGTGCAGGTTGCCGCTTTTGTGACAGCCGCGGTGTACGAATGCACATGCTCTGTTGTCCAGTAGGCATAAAATGTTCTTGATTCCGCTGTTTTATATATACTGTCATCGCAGATGCCGTCAGCGGTTACATACTGTGTGCCTGTTCCGTTTTTGCCGGTAAAATATCCGCCGAAGGTATATCCGCTCTTTGTCGGGCATACAATGCTCGTTCCCTCAAAGGGTCTTGCGCACTTTGAATCGTAGTAATAGTATACGCCGTTTTCAACCGTATTCAGCTTGTACCAGAGGATGATAGTACCGGGAGTGTCCGCGCCCTGGTTGTCAAGGCTTGCGCGGTAAATCTCGGCTGTACCCGGAAGCTTATCAATAACAGCGGTTTCGACTGCGCCGCACTTTGAACACTTGCGCTCCTTTGTGCCGGCTGCAGTCTCTGTTGCGGCCCTGGTTACTGTCCATTCTCCGAAGCTGTGTCCGGTTGCCTTAACGTAGTCTGCCTTATAGGAAGCTCCGCAGACTGAGCATGTGTATGCAGTATAGCCCTGTGCAGTGCAGGAAGGAGCTGTTATTTTGGCGGTGTAGCTGTGGTTCGTTGTCTTGGGAATGCTTTCGGTATAGCTGTCGCCGCAGGAGCAGGTAAAGGTTCTTACTCCCGTATCCTTACAGGTTGCCGCCTTTGTTACCTTTGATGTATAGGAATGTGTATGCTGAGGCGCCTTGGGAAGATTATTTACGGCAGTCGGAACGATTTTCATATTCTCATCGATGCCGCACGATGTAACAGTAAGGGATAAATCGTCTGCATTAACATTATCAGATGAATTTTTGGAGAATTTGTATACGGCAATATCCGTGCCTGTCTTGTCGTATGAGACAGTCAGCGCGGCGCTGAAAGTGCCCGTGTTCGCATAGACAACGGAAACGCCTGTGCCGCCGAGACTTTTGACATCCTTTATAAGAAACATGATGAAATCGTCGCTTTCCACAGCGTTTGTGCATGTATCAAGCTTCTGTGTCAGCTTTTTAACGCAGAAATCAAGCGCGTTAAAGCGTCCCTTGTCGAGACGCACCGCAACCGTAACAGAGGAAGCGGTTTCCTCAACAACATTCAGGCTGAGAACGGGTGCATCCGCCGCTGACGCCGCTTTTGACACAACGGGATTAATCACGGACAGACCGCACAGACCGTTTAACGGCAGCAGCGTAAGAATAAGTACTGCCGCAATTACTGACATGATACGTTTTTTCATATGTTTTTCCTCCTGATTCTCAAAACCTTTAACTTTTATTATAATCTGAATTCACATTACAGTCAATAAAAATATATACAATTATATCCGATTCGCAGCCGTCCGCCGTTACTGTTTCCAGTATTCATCGTAATCCAGACTGTCAATAAAATCAGGCTGCTTTATATCTTTGTTTTTCGTGTCTGCCGCCCGCCAGAAATGAGGCTGTTCCATTATACCTTCGCTGTAATAATCCATTAAAAAATTATTCTCTTCATCATCCGTCAGTGTATATACCCGTGTGTTTTTATCGTTCAGATCTGTATAGCCTGAACTGTTTTCGTCACAGATAATATATCCGACGCATTCCTTTATATCGTCCCTGTGCAGAGTTTTTCCGAGTGTACCGTAGGGCACATACATCCGCCCGTTATACTCTATCGTTCCGTATCCGGCTTCTTCCTCCCCGACTGTTATGCTGCCCATTTCAAACGCCGTCGGATTCTCGGGCAGGTCGGGATAAACGGATTTTCCGCAGCCGCCCAGTACAAAAAGGCAGATAAAAATCACGCATATAAAAAATCTCTTTTTCATATTAATATTTCCCCTTCAGATATTTCATCGCCATTGCGTAGCCGTCAAAGCCGAGTCCCGCAAAGGTAACCTCCGCGTACATGGCTACATAGGATTTCTGTCTGAACTCCTCACGCGAATTTATATCTGACAGGTGAACCTCGCAGGTCGGAATTCCGACAGCCTTCAGCGCGTCGAGAATTGCGACACTTGTATGCGTGTACGCCGCGGGATTGATAACAATTCCATCTGCTCTGCCGTACGCCTCCTGAATTTTATCCACAATCGCACCCTCATGGTTCGACTGAAAAAGCTCAACCTCCGCGCCGAGCCTTTCCGCTTCTGTTTTAATAAAATCACAAAGGTCGGCATAGGTTTTTCTGCCGTAAATATCCGGCTCGCGAATGCCGAGCATATTTATATTCGGTCCGTTAATTACAAGGATACGCATTCAATCACTCTTTCTGCCGTTATCTGCGGGTTGCCGTCAACCTCAACCGTATAATCCGCCATGCTCTCATATATTTCTCTGCGCTCGCCGTAAAGGCGTTCAACGGCGTTCTCCCCTTCCGAAAGCGGTCTGCCGTCAAGCGAAAGCTCCGACAGATTTCTTTTAAGATAAACAACCGTTCCGTTCTGTTTCAGCGCGGCGCAGTTTTCTTTTTTCAGTACGGCGCCGCCGCCCGTTGCGATTACACAGCTGAAGCTTCTGCCGCATTCCTTAACAGCTTCCGCTTCGGCTTTTCTGAAAAATTCTTCTCCGTTTCCGGAAAAAATCTGCGGTATTTTTTTGTTGAATTTCTTTTCAATTTCCGCGTCGGTATCAATAAATTTTTTTGAAAGCTTTTCGGCAATAATTCTGCCGGCGGTTGACTTTCCGCAGCCCGGCATTCCGATTAAAACTATGCTGCCGATTTCTTTTTTTATTCTATTATACGCTTCGTCAATCAGACCCTCGTCAAATTTTTTATTCAGGAAAAGCTCCGCCGAATGCAGACCCTGCGCAACAAGCATATAGAGTCCGTTGCCGTTGGGAACCGACAGCTCTTCGGCGTCAAGCAGAAGCTGGGTTTTTATCGGATTGTAGATTAAATCAAGCACACAGCTGAGCCTTCCGAACCGTGACAAATCAATCAGCCGTTCGCCGTTATTCGGAAACATGCCGACAGGCGTCGTGTTCACAATAATATCCGCGTCATAATGCAGGCTGATATTTTCATAATTATTCTCTCCCGTTCGGCTGACAACTACGGTCTCCGCCGCGCCGCAGTCCCTTACGGCACACTGAACCGTAAGGCTTGCGCCTCCGCTGCCGAGAATGAGAACCTTTCTGTTCTTAAAATCCGCGCCGTAACGCTCCGCCATTTTCATAAAGCCGAAATAATCGGTGTTATCGCCGTAAAGCGTACCGTCATCCCTGCGTACAACGGTGTTCACGCTTCCGATTTTCTTCGCCGCCGCCGAAAGCACATCACAGCGCTTATACGCGTCAACCTTGTACGGAATCGTCACGTTGAACGCGTCAATATTTTCATCGGCAAAAAAAGCGTCAAGCCCGTCCTTTTCGCGGCAGAACAGCTCATAGGGATAATCGCCGAACAGACGGTGAATCTGCGGCGAAAGACTGTGTTCAAGTTTATGTCCCAATAAGCCGTACATTTATTTCATCAGTTCCTTTTGATAATCTTTGCTGAGTTCAAAAATTTTTCTGTATAAATTTTCAGTATATTTTTTTGTTTCTTCCGTGCTTTTTTCTCCGATTTTTTTTATAATTTCTTCTTCTCTTTTTTTATCGGAAACGGGAAGATTTTTTCTCTTTTTTTCTTCGGCAATTTCTGCCGAAAGCTTCATTCTTTTTTCAAAAAGCTTTACAAGCTCGCTGTCGATTTTATCAATTTCATTTCTTGCTTCGGCAATATCCATTTTCACACCTCAGATAAGATTGATAATTGCAAGAGCCGCCGCCGCTTCAATACACGGCACTGCGCGCGGCAGAATGCACGGGTCATGGCGTCCGCCGATTTCAAGCTTTGTGGGCTTCATCGTGTCAAGGCTGACTGTTTTCTGCGGCCTGCCGATTGACGGAGTCGGCTTTACCGTCGCATGAAAAATCAGAGGCATTCCCGAGGAAAGGCCGCCGAGTATTCCGCCGTGATTGTTGGTTTCGGTTTTTATCTGTCCGTCTGTGACGGTAAACGCGTCATTGTTATCGCTTCCGCGGTCAAGCGTTCTGCCGAATTCGATTCCCTTAACGGCGGGAACGGAGAAAACCGCACGGCTGATTTCACTTTCAAGTCCGCCGAAAATCGGCTCGCCGATTCCGACGGGCAGACCCACAACGGCGCATTCAATGCAGCCGCCTACCGAGTCGCCGTCCTTCGCCGCATCTTCGATTTCCTCAAGCATCAGCGCTTTGACCTTATCTTTTATAACGGGAAAATCCTTTTCTTTTACAGCGTTCAGCTCTTCTGCGGTAACCCTTACCGGGTCAAATTTCTCGTCGCAGGTGTCGGGAAGATATTCAATGTGTGCGCCGATAAAAATTCCTTTTTCCTCAAGCAGCTGAACCGCCACAGCACCCGCAAAACAGACCGGCGCTGTCATTCTGCCCGAAAAATTTCCGCCGCCGCGCACATCGTTGAAGCCGTTATTTTTCATAAACGCGGTAAAATCCGCATGAGAAGGGCGCGGAACGGTGCGGATTTTACTGTAATCCGCGGATTTCGCGTCTGCATTCTTTATCATTGCGCAAAGGGGCGCTCCGCAGGTTACGCCGTCAAGAATACCCGAAACAATTTCAAATTCATCCGCTTCTTTCCGTCCGGTTGCGTATGATTTATTCGCGGGTGAACGGCGTTCCATAAACCGTTTTATTTTTTCAATATCGAGCTTTTTGCCCGCAGGTATGCCGTCAATCACAACGCCGATTGCCTCGGAATGTGACTGACCGAAAACGGTTATTTTAAATTTTTCACCGAAACTACACGACATGCGCCGCACCTCCAAGTGAATTAAAAATATCGAAAAAGCCGGGGAAGGATTTGCTTACCGCTTCCGCATTTTTTATTATTACGCTGTTTTTGCAGAACTGCGCCGCCGCTGCCGCCGCCATAACAATTCTGTGGTCGCCGAAGCTGTCAACCGTTCCGCCGCAGAGACCGCCGCCGTCAATGATAATTGCATTGTCCTCCGCCTTTGCCGAGCCGCCGAGAGAATTTATCAGCTGAACGGTCGAAACAATTCTGTCGCTTTCCTTATATTTCAGACGGGCAATATTTTTTATAACGCTTCTTCCCTTTGCCGCCGCTGCGATAACAGCGATGACGGGAACAAGGTCGGGAGTATTTTTCGCGTCAGTCACCGCCGGATTAAGCGAAGAAAAATCCGCTGAAAACGCTCCGTTTTTTTCTCTGATTTCCGCGCCGAAAATTTCAAGAATTTCGAGAATTTTTCTGTCGCCCTGAACGGAATTTTTATCAAGATTTTTCACTGCCGCTCCGCAGGCAATAAGGGCCGCGCCGTTTGTCCAGTCACCGCCGACTTTATAATTTTTAGCAATCAGTTTTTTCTTTTTTATTTTATAAATGTTGTTTTCTTTTTCAATTTCCGCGCCGAAGCCGCGCATTATTTCAGCCGTCAGTTCAATGTACGGCTCTGACTCAACCGGTTCGGTTATTTCCAGCTCGCCGCCGCATACCGTCAGCGCAAGCATAAGTCCCGTTGCGTACTGAGATGTGATGCCGCCCGGAATTTTATATTTGCCCGCTGTAAGCCTTCCGCTGATTTCAACGGGAAAACCGCCGCAGCATTCAACGCCGTGATTCCTTAACTCGCACAGCAAATCCTCAACGGGTCTTTCACCGAGTCTGCCCCGTCCCGAAAAAACCGCGTTCACCCCCAGCGCCGCCGCAGCGGGAAGAAGAAAGCGCAGAGTTGAGCCGCTCTCTCCGCAGTCAAGCACCGCACTTCCGGGATATTTTTCCGCAGGTGTAACCTCAATATTTTCACCGCTGATTTTTATTTCTGCTCCGAGCTGTTCAAGGCATCCGGCCGTCGCCGCGATGTCGTCGGATATTCCGTTAATTTTCAGCGTGCTTTTTCCGTCGGCAAGAGCCGCACAGATAAGCACTCTGTGCGCCGCTGATTTTGAGGACGGCGCACTGACTGTTCCGCTCAGTTTTTTCGGAAAGATTTCAATATCCATTATCCGAGAAGCTCCTTAAATTCTGTAAGTGAAAGCTCAAGGCGTCTGCATTTTCCAATTCTTTCGGGAACAATTACCGTAATTGTTCCGCCCATGCGTTTTTTATCGTTTACCGCGTTGTAATAAAGCTCCGCAGGCTCGTACGGACAGGAAACGGGCAAGCCGTTTTCAAGCAGAGCGTCAACAATTTCGTCCTGACAGCGTTCGGTTGAATACTTGTTGTTCCATGCGATTTCCGACATCATAACCATGCCCATTGCCACCGCGCTGCCGTGGGAAATCTGATAATTGCTCAGCTTCTCCATCGAATGAGCAAGGGTGTGACCGAAATTCAGCAGCTGCCGTCTGCCGTTATCGTATTCGTCGTCCTTGATGATTTCTTTTTTTATCGAAACACAGCGCGCAATTACCTTTTCAAGATTCAGTATTGCGCCTCCGTCACGCACAAGCTCAAAAAGCTGTCTGTCCGCTATTACGCCGTATTTGATTATCTCAGCCATTCCGTCGCAGAAATTTTCGCGCGGAAGAGTTTTCAGCATTTTTGTGTCGCAGATTACAAGCTCGGGCTGATTGAAAACACCTGCGAGATTTTTTCCCGACTCAAGATTGACCGCCGTCTTTCCTCCGACTGAGGAATCAACCATGGCAAGCAGGGTTGTGGGCATCTGAACAAGATGAATTCCGCGCATGTAAAGCGCCGCGGCAAGACCCGTTATATCGCCCGTAACTCCTCCGCCCAGAGCGAGAAGAATATCCGCGCGGTTAAAATGCCTGTTTGCGAGAAATTCAAGCAGCTCAAAAAGCACCTTGGGCGATTTTGACTGCTCGCCGTGGCGGAATGTGAAAGCTTCATTTTTTATTTTTGCGCCGTTAAGCTGCCCGCGCACGGAATCAAGATGCAGAGAGGCGACATTGTCGTCGGTTACAATGCATACCTTTCCCCCGGCAGAAATTTCTCTTATTCTTTTTCCGAGAAGCGCAGATGTATCATAGCCTATATACACGTTATAGCTTTTTGACGCATTTACCTTTACCGTTTCCATTCTCAGATAACCTTTCTTAAGGCTTCCGCCGTTTTTACTATTTCGGCAAACTGTTCGGGCGTTATTGCCTGAGGTCCGTCGCAAAGAGCGTCTGACGGATGATTATGAACCTCGGTCATCAGTCCGTCCGCGCCTGCCGCAGCCGCAGCAAGCGAAAGCGGGCGCACAAGGCTCGCAATTCCCGCCGCATGACTCGGGTCGGCAATAACGGGAAGATGTGTTTTTTCTTTAAGCAGTGCAATTGCGGAAACATCCATGGTATTTCTCGTGTATGTTTCAAAGGTTCTTATGCCTCTTTCGCAAAGAATAATTTTACTGTTTCCGCCTGCCATTATGTATTCGGCACTCATAAGCAGCTCCTGCATTGTGCCTGCAAGTCCGCGCTTGAGCAGAATCGGCTTATCGGTATGACCAAGCTCCTTCAGAAGCTCAAAATTCTGCATATTTCTTGCGCCGACCTGAATTATATCAATATTTTCAAAAAGAGGTAGCTGGGAAATATCGGTAATTTCCGTTACAACAGGCATGCCCGTCTGCTTTTTTGCCTCCTCAAGCAGATGTATGCCCTCAGCCCTCATTCCCTGAAAAGCGTAGGGCGAGGTGCGTGGCTTGAACGCGCCGCCGCGGAGAACGCCTGCTCCCGCGTTTTTAACTTCCTCCGCAATAGAGCAGATCTGCTGTGTGGATTCAACAGAACACGGTCCCGCAATAAACAGGAAATTTCCGCCGCCTGTTTTATGTCCGCAGATGTCAATAACCGTATCGTCGGGATGAAGCTTGCGGCTTGTATTTTTAAACGGGTCGGTCACACGCGTAACATTTTCAACAATATCAAAGCCCCTGATAATATCGGGGTCGATTCCCGTTGTATCGCCTACAAGACCGAGAACCGTTTCCGACTCTCCGTCAAAGCTTTTTATTTCCACGCCGAAGGAGCGGAGCTTTTCGGCAAGAAGCTCCACCTTTTCCCTATCTGCATTTTTCTTAATAACTACTACCATTGTTCCGCCTCCGCACAGGGTATAACGGCAAGTGAATTAAAGAACGTTTTTAATGTTGCTCTTGCCTGTCTTCATATTGAAACGAAGCGTCTTCGTTTTTCCGTCCTCGGTGAATTTAACGTGAACATCCCTGTCGGTCACATAGTCAACCGAAAGAATTTTCGCGTCTGTTTTCTTAAAGAATTTCTTTAAAAGCTCAATCTCTTCTTCACCGTAATCGCCTGCGTTATCCGAAACAAAAAGAATTGTTCCGCAGATGTTGTTAATCTTGCCGAGAAGAAGCTTCTGGTCAGAGGTGAAGGTAAGATTGCTGTCACGCAGGAAGAAAACATCGGGGTCGTTGCAGAAAACCCTGCCGTTGAGATGACGGCGGAGAAGCGTATTGTTGATAGCGTTCTGAGCCGACGGAACCTCCTGATTGACTTCAAGAGCATTGTAGAACTTTCCGGTATATTTAAGGTCAACATCACAGCTGATGCGGCACGCGTCAACAACGCCGAAGGACGGTCCGAGAGGAACGCCGCAGCCGAGGATAAGCTTATCCTCGCCGACGCATTCGCGCAGGAAGTCCATAGCCTCACACATAATCTGACCTCTTGACTTGCCGTTTCGGGGCATTATTGCCTCGGAATAAAGGAAGTCGAGCTTAACCATATCAAAGCCCCAGTCATGAAGAACAACATCAAAGACATGCTTTAAGTGTTCTCTTACCTCGGGGTTGTAGAAATCAAGAGTATATGCGCCGCCCCATGCAAAGCAGCCGAGCATCGGCATACCCTTTTCATCTCTGATAAGCCAGTCGGGATGCTCCTTTGCCGTTGCGGAAACACGCTGAACGCTGAACGGGGCAAGCCATATGCCCGCAAGATAGCCCTTTTCGTGAATTGCATCTGCAATGGGTTTCATGCCGCGGGGGAATTTCCGGCTGTCGGGAGTAAGCCAGTCGCCAACATAGGGCTCGTAGCCGTCGTCTATCTGGAAAATTGAAACCTCGTCCTTTGCGCGGTCAAGACCGTTAAGGTCGCGGAGAATGATTTTCTCGTCAATCTTCTGGAAATAGTTATACCACGATGTGTAACCCGAAAGTCCCTCTGTCTTCGGCTTTCTGAGATTCATCGAGCCGAAATATTTATCGAACACCTCGTCGTATCCGCCTTTGAAGCTTACAACATCAACAAGGGTGCAGTCCTCTGAAACAACAAGACCGTCAACATCCTTTTCGATTTTGAAAGAACGCTGAGTTACATCAAGATAGAAGACTGTATAGCCTGTTCTTTCGGAAAGTGAGCCGAAAAGCTCGACCTCGTCGCCCTTTCTGAAATAGGTATATGTAAACGAATGGAAGAAGCCTTTGCCGCCGTATCCTGTAAACTTGGCGTCGCCCGACATTGCCGCAAGATGAAACGTAAAATCAGAAATGCCCGCAAGCGGAACAACGCTCTTCATCGTGTCCGTCGGACGGAACTCATGACAGGTTGTCCATGACTGAAAACCGTTTGAGAAAAACAGCTCGTCCCTGTCCGTTTTCTTGTTGGCGCTGAGATAGAATGCTTTCATCTTCATCTCCGTTTTGGGATGAAGGATACATTTAACCGCATTTTCGGAAACATTAAGTTCAAGAGAATAATGCTCGCTTTCAAAGCCCTCATTTTCATAAACCGTGCCGTTTACGGAATACTTTATAAAAGGATAAAACTTAAACATGGATATACCTCCGCAGTATATTTTTTTACAAGTAACATATTACCACAAATTTCAATTCATTACAATAAAATACTTAATTAAATTTGACATTAAAAATCCGCGGTGATAAAATATTTCATATATCTGAAGCCACTGAAAACATGAAAGGAAGCAAGGCCATGCTCGGAGTAATAGTCAACACAATAACCGTTCTTATCGGCGGCACAATCGGAAATCTTTTCAAAAAGGGCATTCCCGAAAAGGTTACCGACGCACTCATGGTCGGCATCGGTCTGTGCGTAATCTATATCGGTGTACGCGGCGCGTTTGACGGTGAAAACACTCTTGTGCTGATTCTCTCAATCGTTTTCGGTGCGATTGTCGGAACGCTGATTGACATTGACGCTCTTGTCAACCGATTTGCCAAATGGGTTGAAGGCAAATTCCGGAAGGGCGGCAAAAAGGTTTCAATTGCCGAGGGCATCGTCACCTCCACCCTGCTTTTCTGTGTCGGTTCAATGACGGTGGTCGGTTCTCTCAACGCGGGACTGCGCGGCGACAACGAAATGCTCATCACAAAGGCGATGCTCGACGCGGTTTCGTCAACGGTACTCGCCTCCACTCTCGGCGTGGGCGTTATTCTTGCGGCAATTCCCGTTTTCATCATTCAGGGCGGTCTTGTTCTGCTTTCGGGACTGCTGAACGGCGTGCTGACAACGGCGGCAATCAGCGAAATGACCTGCGCAGGCTCGGTAATTATCATCGCAATCGGACTTAATCTGACAGGACTTTCCAGATTTAAGGTTGCCAACTATATTCCCGCCATTATTTTCGCTCCGGTTTTTACATGGTTATTCACACTTCTTCCGTTTTCGGTATGATTTCATATTGAAAAATCCATGCACATTTGATATAATCAGCATATAAATTAATAATTACCGAGGTTTCTTATGAAAAAAAGAAGTTTATCATCAAAGAAAAAAATTATCGTAACTCTCTGCTGCGTGGCAGTTGTTTTTGCGGCAATTGCCCTCATCATTCATCAGACAACAAAAATAACAAACGAATCGTATGCCAACTGCTCCCTCGGCGATGTAAACGGCGACGGATATATCAACTCCTCCGACTCTCTTCTGATTTTCCGCGGAATTTCAGACCCCGACCTGCTTTTTGAGAATCAGAAGCGTCTTGCGGATGTAAATCTTGACGGAAAAGCAAACTCGTCCGATGTCCTCATTCTTCTCCGTTACACTGTCGGAGAAATCAAAAGCATTCCTTACAGCGAGGAAGATGCCGCCGACTCAGACAAAAACAACGGCCGTCTGAACGATTATAAATCAAAAAAATCGCTTACCACCGCGCAGATTATGAACGAATGGGACAACGGCGACGGCACTCATTCATATCAGTTCAGCGTTTCGGTTAAAAACACAGGTACGGAAGATATCGGCGGATGGAATTCCGTAATTTCTCTGAGCGGTCCCGTAAATCTTTCAAAAAGCTGGGACTGCAAGTGCAAGGCAAATGCCGATGAAATTATCGTCAGAAACAGCTCAATCCCCTCGGAATCAACCGCTGTATGCGGTTTCATTGTTACCGCTCCGGAGGGACTTTCAATAACGGGAGTTAAAACCTCCGACTGAAACAATAAGCAAACAAGCGAAGCTGCCTTCAGGGCGTCTTCGCTTTATTTATAAAACGGAAAGGTGTTTTTATGAAAATTGAGCTTATCGGTTCTCCGAAAATCATAATCAGAAACGAAAACAGCAAGCACAATTATTTCGGCTGGCCGAGCATTGCAAAAATGCAGGACGGCAGAATTGCCGCGGCCTGCTCGGGCTTCCGTCTTGAGCATATCTGCCCCTTCGGAAAGGCTGTAATTGCCTGCAGCGATGACAACGGCGAAACTTACACCGCGCCCTCCGCTGTAATCGACACAACGCTTGACGACCGCGATTCGGGCATTGTTCCCTTCGGCAAAAGCGGCGCGATTCTTACATCCTTCAACAATACGCGTGAATTTCAGCGCAGCTGTCACCCCGACGACAAATACATAACGGGTTATCTTGATACCGTTACCGACGAAGAGGAAGCGCGTGACCTGGGTTCTGAATTCTGTCTGAGCAATGACTGCGGAAAAACCTTCGGCAGGGTGTTCAAATCGCCTGTCACCTCTCCCCACGGTCCGCTTGAGCTTAACGACGGAACGCTTCTGTGGGTCGGAGCAGTGTTCAGTGACCGCTACAGTGCAGGTGACGGCGATCAGGGAATCCGCTGCTTTAAAATCAGCACAGACGGAACAATGGAATTTGTCGGTCAGATTCCCGATATCGACGGTTACTATTCATGCGAGCCTCACGTTGCTCAATGCGCCGACGGCACGCTTATCTGCCATATCCGCACGGAGAATATTTTCACACTGTTCCAGAGCGAATCAGCGGATAACGGAAAAACATGGACTCAGCCGCACCGGATTCTGCCCGACAGGGGCGGTTCCCCTGCCCACCTGCTGCTTCATTCCTCGGGCGTGCTGATTTCCGCCTACGGCTACCGCGAAAAGCCGTACGGAATCCGGGTTATATTCAGCACCGACAACGGAAAAACATGGTCCGAGCCGCAGGCGCTCTATGAACAGCTTGTCACCGACGACCTCGGCTATCCCGCGACAATCGAGCTTGAGGATAAAACGCTGCTCACGGTTTTCTACGCCCATCCCGACGACAAATCTCCTGCCGTAATCATGCAGCAGAAGTGGAAAATTTCCGAATAAGCGGAGAAGTCCTGCGCTTTCAGCACTTTTCGGATACACAGAAACGCTTTCTGAGTCCGGATACATAAATCTGAACAGTGAGGTACGGAGAGACATGGAAAAATATGTCGGAGTTTATTCCGAAATTAAAGACTGCGGCGGAGTTCCCGCGCTTTACGTTAACGGCAGACCCCACACATCTGTCGCTTACATGACATATCTCGAAAAATTCAGCGAATACGGCGACTTCGTAAACGCAGGCTATAATTTCTTTTCAGTGCCGATTCTTTTTGCGGGCAAATGGATAAGTATAACCGACGGCTTCACGCCGTTTAAAAAAGGAATTTTTGACGGTAAGAACAAGCCCGATTTTTCACCGCTTGACGCCTCCGTAAAAAAGATACTTGACGCATGTCCCGACGCGCAGATTATTCCGCGCGTAAACATCTGCATGCCTCAGTGGTGGCTTGACGAAAACCCCGGCGATGTCAATATCAGACCCGACGGAACGGTATGCCGCGAATCGTTTTATTCACGGAAATGGCGCAGGGACGCGGCACAGATGCTGCGCGATTTTATCCGCTATGTCAACACAACCGGCTACGCTTCACACATAATCGGATATCAGATTGCGGGCGGCAATACCGAAGAATGGTTTCATTTTGACCTGAACGCAGGCTATTGCAGAAATGCGGAAACGGGCTTTAAGGCTTACCTTGAGCAATACTGTCCCGAAATTCAGTACAGGGGACTTCCCGATATCTCAAAGCTCAGTCAAAAGACAATCTGTCACGGGGACGAATACCTTGCGCGCTATCTTGAGTACGCAAGCTATGCCGTTGCGGATGCAATAACATTTTTTGCCCGCATTGCCAAGGAGGAAACGGGAAATAATGTTGTCGTCGGTTCATTCTACGGCTATTCTCTGGAGGTCACCGCTCCGCTTCACGGTACGCATGCACTTAAAATTCTGCTGAACGACCCGAATATCGATTTCATCTGCTCGCCGAATTCATACTTCGGCAACAGAGCGGCTGACTGTGACTGGACGGAAATGTATCCCGCAGATTCCGTAAGACTCCACGGCAAAATGTGTTTTCAGGAATGCGATATCCGCACGCATCTTACCGTTCATCTCAATGAAAAAGACCCGTCAACCGACCCTCAGCACCTGCTGAACGCTCCTATATGGGACGGACTTGACTCAAAGGAGCAGGCAATGGCAAATGTACGCAAATCCTTCTGCCGTCAGCTTATCAAGGGCAACGGACTGTGGTGGTTTGACATGTGGGGCGGCTGGTTTGCCGACGAAGACATGATGAAAGAGATGAAACGGTTCCGCGAAATATACACACAGAGTCTTTCGGACTCCGACAGAACCTCAAAATCCGAAGCCGCCGTTTTCGTCGACGAGAGCGCGTACAAATATATGACAGACTGCTCCTTCAGAAACGCGGCCTTTATTCAGCGCAAGGCGCTCGGACAGAGCGGAACATCCTATGATATGTACGATGTTTTCGATTTTGAAAAAGTTTATAAGAACTACAAGGCAATAATTTTCATGTCGGGCACCGAAACCGATTACATGAAAAAAGCACTTTCCGTCTGCCGGAAAGAAGATATCCCGTATCTGATTTCAACTCCGCTTAAGGAAAACTTTACCGTAGAGGAGCTTCGTGCCTTCTTTAAGGCAAACGGTGTTCATACATACATTGACAGCGGAGATATACTTTATATAAATAATAATTTTGCCGCTTTATGCGCTGTCACAGGCGGAAGAAAAACAGTTGCGCTTGACAGGGAATATAATATCGAAAAGCTTCTCGGAAACAGTGAATTTGAGGCGGTTCGTTCCGATTCGTTTACTGTACCGATGAAAAAAGGCGAAACAATGCTGTTCCGCCTTGAAACATAAATCGCCGCAGTACCTGCGGTCGTTCGCCGGGCTGGCGATAATCAGATTCCCGGCGTCCTGCGCGAGCCGTAAGATATGTGTAAATTGGTATTTGCCGCAGTACCTGCGGTCGTTCGCCGGGTTGGCGATAATCAGAATTATTATTGCTGTGCGCGAGCAATAAGATATATACAAATTGGTATTTCCGCAGCACCTGCGGTCGTTCGCCGGGTTGGCAATAATCAGAATTATTATTGCTGTGCGCGAGCAGGTATATTTTTTCGGGATGTCAGGGACGCCATCCCCTGCAGCCGTTTTCAGTCAGTATTGCAGGGGGCATTCACGAATGTCCCGCAAAATTTCAGCAAACCCTGACGGGCGTGAATCGCCCCTACCATACGGATATAATAATTGTGTGTCATTCTGAGCGAAGCGAAGAATCTCAGCCTGCCGTTTTAGATTTTTCGTTGTTCCTCCTCAGAATGACAGGCTGCAATAAATATGTTCGTAGGGCAAGGGCTCTGCTCTTGCCCATGCCCTCTTTTGAAAGAGGGTGGCACGGTGTGCATCCGCAGTTTTATTTTCATTTATTCTCTTTTGATTATTTAAAAACCGTTATTTTTGTGTTAGAATACATAAAGTATGAATTTCGGAGGACCTCAAAGCTATGGAAGACAAGAAAACAAGACGAAGCACATGGGCGCTGCTGAAAAAGTTTCTGCCTTATTATAAAAACTACAAGGGATATCTGATACTTGACCTTTTCTGCGCAAGCTTTACCGTTATCTGCGAGCTTGCTCTGCCTGTTATCGCACGAAATATAACCGATACGGGCATTAATCATCCGCAGCTGCTCACGCTTTCCTACATCGGAAAAATTGCGGTTTTCTATCTCATACTCAGAATTTTTGACAGTGCCGCCAACTATTACATGGAGGCAGGCGGTCATGTTATGGGAACAAAAATGGAAACGGACATGCGCCGCGACCTTTTCTCACACCTTCAGACGCTCTCCTTTACATACTACGACAACACGAAGGTCGGTCAGCTGATGTCGAGAATCACCTCCGACCTCTTCGATATCGCCGAATTTTCGCACCACTGTCCCGAGCAGTATTTCATCGCCTCGCTGAAATTTATCGGCAGCTTCATTTACCTTGCAAATATCAACATCACGCTTACGCTGATAATGTTTATCTCTATTCCCCTCATGATTTTCGGCACTTCAAAGTTCAAGAAGCGCATGCGAGATGCCTTTAAGACACGCCGGAACGAGCTTGGCGAAATCAATGCGCAGGCCGAGGACACTCTGCTTGGAATGAGAGTTGTAAAATCCTTTGCCAACGAGGATATTGAGCGTGAAAAGTTTGAAAAAGGCAACAAAATTTTCTACAAATCCAAAAAAGCTTCATACTTTGCAATGGCAGGCTTCCACACTGTTGTGCGCCTTTCCGACGGACTTATGTATATTCTTGTAGTCTGCGCCGGCGCAATCTTCATTATGAACGGCAAAATTCAGCCCGCCGACCTTACGGCATACCTGCTTATGGTTTCCACGCTTCTCACAAGCATTCGCCAGATTGTTCAGTTCAGCGAGCAGCTTCAGAACGGTCTCACGGGTATTGAGCGCTTTGTTGAAATCATGGAGGAGGAACCCGAAGCCGACGAGGATAAAAGACTTAAAATCGCCGAAAATATCAAGGGCAATGTTGAATTCAGGGATGTCAGCTTCTCATATTCCGACGAGGGCAGGCAGATTCTTAACAACATCAACATAAAAATTCCGATGGGTCAGAATGTTGCAATCGTCGGTCCCTCGGGCGGCGGCAAGACAACAATCTGCAATCTTATCCCCCGCTTTTATCAGATTAACAGCGGCTCAATAACAATCGACGGCACGGACATCAGAGAATTTACGCTTGATTCTCTCAGAAACAACATCGGCGTGGTTCAGCAGGATGTTTATCTTTTCTCCGGTTCAATTAAGGAGAACATTGCGTACGGCAGACAGGACGCAACCGACGAGGAAATCGTCGAGGCCGCCAAAAAAGCAGGCGCGCACGACTTTATCATGGAGCTTTCCAACGGCTACGACACCTATGTAGGCGAGCGCGGAATCAAGCTTTCGGGCGGTCAGAAGCAGAGGGTTTCCATTGCCCGTGTATTTCTTAAAAATCCTCCGATACTCATTCTTGACGAAGCCACATCCGCCCTCGACAACGAAAGTGAGCGTCTTATTCAGCAGTCGCTTGAGGAGCTTTCAAAGGGCAGAACAACTCTTACAATAGCGCACAGGCTTACCACAATCAGAAACGCAGACAACATTCTTGTTCTCACGCGCAACGGTGTAGAGGAACAGGGTACGCACACCGAGCTGCTTGCAAAGAACGGAATTTACGCGGGAATGTATGAAATGTACAGCGTATAGCATAAAGAAAAAACGGACGGTTAAAAACCGTCCGTTTCTTTTTATTTTGTATGTGTAATTGTTCCGAGGTGTACGTTGTTAGGATTGAATATTGAATTTGACGCAACAGGCGCAACAACAACACGACCCGTTCCTCTGTAAACATTTACAAGTCCTTCGCCCGACGCCGCTGAACCGACAAGAGTCTTTGTTGTTCTTTCAACCGTAAACTCAAGGGTATCGCTCCATGCAACCGCCATATTGCCGTCAATTTTCAGCGTATCGTTTTCAAGGTCAAAGTAGAGAAGCTCCGACTGCGGAACAGGACTCTCAAGCACAACAATTCCCGAGCCTCTGAACGACGGATTAAAGAAGCCCTCGCCGCCTGCAACCGCACTTGAAAGGGACTTTCTGTGTGCTACGCCGATATTTACCGTGCCGTCACAGGCAAGGAACATACCGTCCTCAACAACCATATTGTTGCCCCAGTTGTCAAGATTTTCAAAAATAATGTACTTGTATGTCGGTTCAAGAACAACCTGACCGACGCCCTGATATTTCGGCTTTACCGCGCTTTCGCCCGTTACCTTTGAGCCGAGCATTTTCTTCACAAAATCGCCTGCGCCCTGAACATTTGTTGCAACGCCCACATTGCCCGCTATCATCTGCATTGCGCCTGCCTGAAGAATAACGGAATTGTTTCCGTTGAGGTTTGCGATTACCTGTCTTTTATGAACGTTCATTTTGCTTGCAAAATAATCCGTCTGCGCCTGAGCAGGATTTGAGGAAAAATCCTTTACATACTCAATAAGCGTATAGCATCCGACATTTGCAGTGATTTTTCTTGCCTCGGTTTCCATTGTCAAGCTTGTTCTTATCATGGTAATTCTCCTTTTTAATACGGTTATAAGCCGTTTTTTTCAATATATCATACTGAATCCTTATTTTCAATACTGCTTCTGATTATTTTCCATTCCTCAATCAGTCTCCCGGGACTTTTTGCCGCATTGGCGGGCGAGGTTGACGGCAGGCAGACGGCTTCTGTTTTCGTCTGAGGAAACAGATATTTTTTATAATACTTCTCCGCTGTTTTTCCGTTGACAAAAATTGCTTTTATGTCCGCCGAATTCAATATCCTCATGATATCGTTCGGCACAGCGTTCCTTATGCTGCTGTCCGAGCTTCCCTCGATTTCACAGCTTTCAATCACATCCCATAACGCGATGTGATTTTTGAGCAGGAACGCTTTCTTTTCATCCGTTGTCTGCGGCACATCACAGTTGAAAACCGCAGCGGTCACCCTCCAGAAACGGTTCTGCGGATGTCCGTAAAAAAATTCCGACTCCCGTGATTTTACCGACGGAAAGCTTCCGAGAATCAGTATCCGGCTTTCGCTGTCAAAAACAGGCGGTATGTTGTGGATAACTTCACTCATTTTATTTCTCCCGAAAGTCTGCGCTTAATCCTTTACAATAACCGAATCAAGATTATAGTATTTTATAAAATTGTCATTCAGCCATTCAAGCTCGGGGTCGTTTGAAATATCGCCGGATAATGTAAACACCGCGTATCTGGAAGCTGATTTTATCGGAGCAAGCTCGGGACTCAGATTTCCCTCTGACTTCTGTTCTTCAATATATTCACTGCGTTCGGTATAGGTGTTATAAAGGCTGACGGAATTTTTCATTTCCGGAATACAGCTCAGACAGATAACGGCCGCCGCAGCAGCTGCCGCCGCCGCGGAAAACCGGCACTGCCTGATTCCGATTTCAGAAAGGAGCAGATAAACCGAAATGAAAACAAAGCACACCGCAGGCACCCAGACCCTTTCCGGATAATAGTCACAGACGCATCCGAACATGCCGAAGGCAACAGTCGATATCATATAAATAAGCACAAGCAGATATGTATCGGACTTCTCTTTTATTAATTCCTTTATGCTTCTGCCTCTTACGGAAATCAGATAAACAATAAAAACAACCGCAAAAACCGCAAACGGGAAACGCAGGGAATAAATCATTACATTTACGGATGTCGGCAATTTTTTAACCGCATTCATCAGAACATCAAGATATGAGCTGTCTCCCCATATTTCAGAGCGCTGACCGTAAGTCGGCGACGAAAGCATAAGCATCAGACCGGCGATATTTCCGATAAACGAAAAAATCATCCATATTCTGAGCCTGTATTTCTTTATCAGATAAGAGATAAAAAAGAGTACCTGAAGCACAGCAAAAATCGCCGAAACGGTTTCGTTCGTATAGCCTGTGCAGAATCCGACAGCCAGCCAGCCCGCGGAAAAAAGAAAAGATTTAAACGGAGTCAGCTTTTCGCGATCGCAGAAAAAATATCTGTACGGAATCAGTGCTGTCATAAGAAAAATTGCCGGAACCAGATAATTCATTGAACCGATAAGCCATAAAAACGGCTGACCGAAATTCGGAGAAAAGAGCCAGATAAACGCAAATGCAGTCAGAATACAGCTCCCCGATATTTTCCTTATTTTTCCCGTTATCTGATATCCGACAAGTAAAATAAGGATAATAAACAGAACCGAATTGATTATATCAAACACAAAAGGCTTAAGCATGAGGCATATCTGAGCTAACGCGTGCGTCAGAAGCCGTCCGTTTCCGACATAATAATGCTTTGCCATTGACGGAATAATCTGCGAAACTGACTCAATCGGCTTCCCTGTTGCGAAAGAAAACGAATACGCGTAATCATCGTTTGTAAGAGGAGAAAACCTGTTCATTATTAACATTACAATAAAAACAGCCGCAACAGAAAAAACAAGCATTATTTTCGGAAATATGCCTTCGGACTTAAACTTTTTATTTTTTTCCATTAAACACACAACTTCCCAAAAATACAGCCAAGCAGAACGCCTGGCTGTATTTTAAAATTATAATTATTCTGCAACCTTAACGCCGAAGGTAACCTTTTCACCGTTGATGTTCCATTCAGCTGTATAGCCCTCAGTCTCGCCGAATTTTGCGTCATCCGCAACAACAGTTGTAAAGATAAACTCCCTGTTGCGTCCGATGATGTCGGCAATCTTATCGTTGCCGTCAACGTAAACAATGATGTGGTCTGTTACGTTGAAGTCGGCGTCCTTACGCATGGTCTGAATCTTGCTGATAACCTCGCGGACAAAGCCCTCCTCGATAAGCTCAGGAGTAAGCGTTGTATCAATCGCAACGGTTACGCCGAAATCTGAAACTGAGAACAGACCGCTCTTCTGTACGGACTCAATAAGCAGGTCGTCTGCGGTAAGCTCGATTTCGCCGATGCTGATGTTAAGCCTGATATTGCCGTTTGCGTCAAGCTCCTTCTTGGCGGCTGTTCCGTCAAGCGAAGCAAGAAGATTGCGGATTTCGCCGAGCTGCTTGCCGTACTTGGGTCCGAGTGTCTTGAGCTGCGGCTTGAAGTTGTAGCTCATAAGGTCATCGGCAGCGTCAACAAAGTTAACTGTCTTTACGTTAAGCTCGTCGCGGATAATGTCCGCAAAGTAGCCGTCAAGCTTGATGTCGGCGTTGACATACATTGAGCCGAGCGGCTGACGGTTCTTGATGTTCGCGCCGTTACGGGCGGTGCGTCCGAGACCGACAATGTTGAGAACCTCATCCATGTTCTTTTCAAGCTCTTCGTCAACGAAGTCCTTATTGACCTCGGGGAATGAGCAGAGATGGATGCTTTCGGGAGCGTCTTTGTCAACGGAGCATACAAGGTTCTGATAGATGTCCTCAGCCATGAACGGAATCATGGGAGCGGCTGTCTTTGCAACTGTTACAAGAGCAGTGTAAAGAGTAAGATAAGCGTTAATCTTATCCTCGTCAAGGTTCTGCTTCCAGTAACGCTCGCGGCAGCGGCGTACATACCAGTTGCTCATGTCGTCGGTGAATTCCTGAAGAGCCTTGCAGGCCTCGGGAATTCTGTAGTTTTCCATGTTGCTGTCAACGGTGCCGACCATTGTGTTGAGCTTGGAAAGAAGCCACTTGTCCATTACGGAAAGCTTGCTGTAATCAAGCTCATACTTTGTCGGGTCAAACTCGTCGATATCGGCATAAAGAATATAGAAGGCGTAGGTATTCCAGAGAGTACCCATGAATTTGCGCTGACCCTCGGTAACAGCCTTGCCGTGGAATCGGTTGGGAAGCCACGGTGCCGAATTGGTGTAGAAATACCAGCGGATTGCGTCTGCGCCGTAGGTCTGAAGAGCGTCGAACGGGTCAACGGCGTTGCCCTTGGACTTGCTCATCTTCTGACCGTTTTCGTCCTGAACGTGACCGAGAACGATAACATTCTTGAACGGAGCCTTATCAAAGATAAGAGTGGAAATTGCAAGCAGAGAATAGAACCATCCTCTTGTCTGGTCAACAGCCTCGGAGATGAAATCCGCGGGGAACTGTGACTCGAACAGCTCCTTGTTCTCAAACGGATAATGATGCTGTGCGAAGGGCATTGAGCCTGAGTCGAACCAGCAGTCAATAACCTCGGGAACACGGTGCATTTCCTTGCCGCATTCGGGGCATTTGATTGTAACGTTGTCAACATAAGGACGGTGAAGCTCGATATCGTCGGGGCAGTTGTCGGACATTGCTTTAAGTTCCTCAATGCTGCCGACTGAATGCAGATGACCGCATTCGCATTCCCAGATGTTGAGCGGTGTACCCCAGTAGCGGTTGCGGCTTACGCCCCAGTCCTGAACATTCTCAAGCCAGTCGCCGAAACGTCCCTTGCCGATGCTTTCGGGAATCCAGTTGATTGTATTGTTGTTTGCGATAAGTCTGTCGCGAACCTCTGTCATCTTGATGAACCATGACTCGCGTGCATAGTAGATGAGCGGAGTGTCGCAGCGCCAGCAGAACGGATAGTCATGCTCAAACTTCGGCGCGCTGAAGAGAAGTCCTCTTTCCTCAAGATTCTGAAGAACGGGAACATCGGCTTCCTTTACAAACAGACCTGCAAAGGGAGTTTCTTCGGTCATGTTGCCCTTGCCGTCAACAAACTGTACGAACGGAAGGTCATAGTTTCTGCCGATTCTGTTATCGTCTTCACCGAATGCGGGAGCGATATGAACGATACCCGTACCGTCGGACATTGTAACATATGTGTCGCAGGTTACGAAATGAGCTTTTTTCTTCTGCTTTGCGGCACGCTCGCCCGCGCACTCAAAGAGAGGCTCATATTCCTTGTATTCCATGTCTTTGCCGACAAATTTTTCAAGGATTTCATAAGCGGGCTTGTCTTCCTCGCCAAGAGGTCCGAGAACCTTGTTAAGGAGCGCAACAGCCATGTAATATGTGTAGCCGTCAGCAGCCTTTACCTTTGCGTATTCCTCGTTGGGGTTAACGCAGAGCGCAACATTGGATGGAAGAGTCCACGGCGTTGTTGTCCATGCAAGGAAGTAAGCGTCCTCGCCCTTAACCTTGAAGCGTGCGATAGCCGAACGCTCTTTTACGTTCTTATAGCCCTGTGCAACCTCGTGAGATGAAAGCGGTGTTCCGCAGCGGGGGCAGTAGGGAACAATCTTGAAGCCCTTGTAGATAAGTCCCTTTTCGTAAATCTTCTTAAGCGCCCACCACTCGGACTCGATGAATGAATTGTGATATGTTACATAGGGATTTTCCATATCGGCCCAGAAACCGACCGTGAATGAGAAATCCTCCCACATGCCCTTGTATTTCCAGACGCTTTCCTTACACTTTGCGATGAACGGCTCAAGACCGTATTCCTCAATCTGCTCCTTGCCGTCAAGACCGAGAAGCTTTTCAACCTCAAGCTCAACGGGCAGACCGTGGGTATCCCAGCCCGCCTTACGGGGAACCTGATAACCCTTCATTGTGCGGTAACGCGGAATAAGGTCCTTGATAACACGGGTAAGAACATGACCGATGTGAGGCTTGCCGTTTGCTGTCGGAGGACCGTCATAGAAAACGTAGGACGGGCCCTGCTTCTCACAGGTCTTTTCAAAAATCTTGTTTTCTTTCCAGAACTTTTCGATATCTTTTTCACGCTCGACAAAGTTCATGTTGGTAGAAACTTTCTTGTACATCTGAATACACTCCTTTTCTTATAGGAAAAACAAAACCCCGTCCCGCATAACAGGACGAGGATATATCGCTCGCAGCCACCTATTACAACATACTTCATATGCGGTCTCTTTAACGGAAGACACCCGTCGAAGCTTACTTGATTTCAGCCCGAGGCTCGGAAGTGATATTCACCGCACAGCACATCATATCGGGCTTGCACCGTCCCCGACTCGCTTTGATTTCGCTTTGCGGCTACTGTCTTCGTCAGCGCCGTTTTCCTTATTGCATTATTGGTAATAAGATATCACAAAAATTGTATATTGTCAAGGAATAAGTTGAGGCGCAAAGGCATTAAATGAAGAATTAATATGTTTACATTTTATTTGCAGCGGAGTATAATTGATTTATCGGATTGCCATTTGCCGCAGTACCTGCGGTCGTTCGCCGGGCTGGCGATTATCAGATTCCCGGTGCCCTGCGCGAGCAATAAGATATATACAAAATGGTATTTGTCGATGTAATTTCAATTATACTGCGTAGGGGCGATTCATGAATCGCCCGTCAAAATCTGCAGTAATTCTACGGGACATTCGTGAATGTCCCCTACAAGCTTTAATTTAAAAAGGTGTCATTCTGAGCAAAGCGAAGAATCTCAGCCTGCCGTTTTTGAGATTCTTCGTCGTTCCTCCTCAGAATGACATTACATGTTCCAACTGCTCGCGCACAGCAACATTATTTCTGCTTACTGCCAACCCGGTGAGGGCGCGGAGGCACTCCGCCAAATTGGTATTTATCGAGCTGAAATTCTGATGTTGCCCCGCCTCCCTTGTGTAAAGGGAGCCTGACCGCTATACCAAACTCAGCGATAAATTGTGATTTTCCGCAGGCACTGCGGAAAATACCATAAAACCAATACAAAAAGGAGCGAAAAAAATGTCTAAAGCAAAACCTACAAAGCAGCAGCTTGAATGGGCTGACATGGAAATGGGCGTAATAATCCATTATCTTATGGAAAACTACAATCCCGGGTTCAAGGCATATAAAACCGACGCGGTGCGCACTGAGCTTTCTCCCGACCGCTTTAATCCGCAGAAGCTTGACCCCGAGCAGTGGGTCAGAAGCGCGGCCGAGCTGGGCGCAAAATACGCCGTTTTTGTTGCCAATCACTGCACGGGTTTTTCGCTCTGGCAGACAAAGGTCAACGACTATTCCTGCGCTTCAATGAAATGGAAGGACGGCAAGGGTGACATCTTCCGCGATTTTGTTGACGCATGCAAAAAATACAACATCAGACCCGGCGTATACTATTCGACAGGCTGCAACGGCTACTACAACATTAACGACGAGGTTAAGCACGACTATAAGGCGGAATACTACCAGGATTATGTTAAATGCGTTGAACGGCAGGTTGAGGAGCTTTGGAGCGAATACGGCGAAATGTTTGAAATCTGGTTTGACGGCGGAATTATTCCGAAAGAACAGGGCGGCCCCGACATTTATTCGCTTCTTGAAAAATATCAGCCGAACGCAATCGCGTTTCAGGGTCCCGTCGGCTATCCGCACAACATAAGATGGGTCGGGAATGAGCTTGGCGTTGCTCCCGAGGACTGCTGGGCATCGGTTAAAGCCGATAACAGAACCGATATTTCTGGCGACCCCGACGGCGAATTATGGAATCCCGCAGAAACCGATTTCCCGAACCGCTCGGAAAAAGCCTTCGGAGGAGGCTGGGGCTGGAAAGCAGGCGAGGACAACCTTGTGTATACCCCCGGGCATCTGCTTGACTGCTATGTAAAATCCGTCGGCAGAAATACAAACATGCTTATCGGCATGGCCATTTCGACAGACGGCGACTTCCAGGACGAACAGCAGTTCATCGACTTCGGCAAGCTGCTTAAGGAAACCTTCGGCACTCCGATTGCCGCAGAAACAGAGCTGACGGGAAACAGCTTAACAATCACAAACGACAGCGGCAAGCCGATAAAATACCTTGTTCTCTGCGAGGATATCACTGAGGGACACAATATCAACGGCTTCTCCGTTTTTGCCGACGGCGAAAAAATCTTTGAGGGCAAATGCATAGGCCACAAGAGAATTATTCCGCTTGACAGCCTTACCGCAAAAGAGATAAAAATAGAAACAGACGAAACACCGTCCGTGCCTCATCTGAAATCCGTTTCACTTTATTAATCGTAATCGTCTCCGAGCATCTGCCACTCAAGCTCACCCACGCCTGACGACAGCGCTTTAAGAAAAACACATTCAAGCGCGGCAGCAGCTATCACGGTAACAACAATTGTTTTAATCATACGGCATAACCTCTTATTTTATTTATAATACAGTTTATTCCACATGATTATTTTTGACACAGCTCAGAAAATTATTCACATTTCCGCAGACTTGAAATGCAAAAATCAAAATGATATAATATAAAAAAATCCGAAAAGAGGTTTACAATATGTTGAAAATCAAAGCTGAACCCATCACAAACGAGGCATTCGCACCGTTCGGACGCTTTTATAACATGGCAGACCCGCAGGGCTACGCTCTCAAGGGTGCGCTTCACAGCTATTTCCCGGACAGACTGACAGCCGCCGCCTTCAAAAATGTCGGCTACTCCCCCATTCTTGTCAGAAAGCCCGAAAATTATGTAATAACTCAGCAGGAATATCATACGACAACATGGGAAATGATAATGCCGCTCAACGATGACATGATTCTCCACTGCGCGCCCGCTTCCGCAGGCACACCCGTCAATGAGCTTGCAAAGGCATTCATCGTTCCGAAGAACACGCTTGTAATGCTCAACGCGGCAATCTGGCACCTCTGCCCTCTTCCGAAGGAAGCAGACGAGCTGAACGCACTCATTATTCTTCCCGAATGCACCTACGCCAATGACTGCACGGTCGTTGACCTGCCCGAGGAGCAGCAGTTTGAAATCATTTTATAAACAATAATACACTAAAGGGACCGTTCACTTGGGCGGTGCAAATTAGGGAGAAACCGGTTTTGAATGGCTATAATCGCCTTATACTTGCTGAAAAACCTTGAAATACGCGAGTATTCCTGCGGTTTTGTCAGCAGCGTCTAAGTCTGATTCTATCTCATTCAAAACTACT
>JAZUDP010000145.1:0-3305 GCA_045639705.1 Acutalibacteraceae bacterium | reverse complement strand
GGGGTAGGACCGCCGAATGGCGGTGGAGGGATTCTTTCTCAGTTTTCATCAGACTTTTTATAGAATCCCCTCGCCAACTATCGTTGGCCCTCTCCCCTTTAGACAAGGGGCGCTTGCTCCATCCAATCTCATCGATAAATTATAATTTGTACATATTCCGACTGCTCGTGCACGGTAATTTTATTTCTGCTTACCGCAAACCCGGCGAGGGCGCGGAGGCACTCCGACGGCTCGCGCAGGGTAACAGAATTCTGATAACTGCCAACCCGGCGAACGACTGCAGGCACTGCGGCAATCGGTTATTTCCCGAATACCTCACTGAGGATTTTTTCCGTATCATCACCGAAAACGGGGCCGTTATTAAGCTGATGGAAATCGAGTTCGCCGTATTTGAAATTGGCTTCAACAAGCTCAGGCTCGCCGTCAGAATCAATCATTATGTCCCACGAAACAAGTCTGAAATCGGGGACCATGGGATGAAGCTTTTTTACAAAGGCGCAGGCCTTGTCAAAGGACGGAAGCACCACGCTGTCAAACTTTACACCGCTTGTCGGATGAACATCGAATCTTTCGCCGAGGTTAGAAAAAGCAACGCTTTTCATTCTGCCCTCACTGTCAATACCGCAGGTTATTCCCCCGCTGCTCGCGTTGTCAACCCTGCTTCCGTCAACGCCCATTCTTATAATTGCGGAGTAAATCTTTACGCCGTTTTCGCTGAGCATTGAAAGTATTCTTATAGTGTTTATCGAGGTCGGATTTATCCTGCTTATTTCGCTGTGCTGCTTCAGAACGTTCTGCACGACAATATCCTTCTTTATCTTATCCGCAGCCGCAAAAAGCTGCTCCGCCATGTCTTCGCCCGAAATAAAGGTAATGTTCTTTCCGCCCTCGGATTCATTAGCCTGCTTGACAACAAGCTCATCATAATTCCCGATTATTTCCTTAATGGTTTCACGGTCAACTAAATTATAATCTGAATCAATCCAGATATTATTCATTCTTGAAAGCACGTTATCCGGCTGCCGCACGTTGGGGAAAAGTCTCGGATAAAGGCATTTGTTATCCATAAATTCTGCTTTGTCCCATTTGTTGTAATACGGGTCAATATAGCAGTAATATATATCGTCGGGGATATTTTTCAGATGAAACTCACCTGTTTTTTCCGTGTAGAACGTATGATAAAGCTCCGATACATCAAATGCGGTTTTATATTTTCCGTAGTATTCTTTTATCTGCTTAATCTGAGAGGCGTTAAGCTTATAATCACCGGTTTTGCCGTTAAACTCCTTTATCCAAAGCTTTGAACGGAGTCTTTTGCTTCTCTCTTCCTTTAAAGACATCAGCTTCTGATAGATTTTTATAATATAACTGTTAAACATTTTATCACCTTTTTTCTGAAAAAGGATACTACAAATAATTTATTATGTCAACAAAAAGAGCTGACCTGAGCCAGCTCTTTCTTTATTATTGATGATTATTCCTCAACGGGAGCTTCTTCAGCTGCTTCTTCAACAACCTCAGCTGCTTCCTCAACAGCTTCCTCAGCCTCTTCAGCTGCGTCAGCGGGATCAAGGAGTGCGCGGATTGAAAGGCTTACACGGCTCTTATCAAAGTCAATAGCTGTGATTTTGCATGTAACCTTTTCGCCAACCTTAAGAACATCCTGAGGCTTGCTGATATGCTTATCGGCAATCTGAGAAATGTGGATAAGACCGTCGATGCCGGGGATAACAGTTGCGAATGCGCCGAAGGTTGTCATGCCGACGATTTCGGACTCGATAACTGTATCAACGGGATAATCACGGCGAAGGATTTCCCAGGGGTTGTCCTCTGCCTTCTTGTAGCCGAGAGAAATCTTCTTGTTTTCCTTATCAAGAGCCTTGATGTAAACTTCGATTTCCTGACCTACAGAAAGAACCTCTGAAGGATTCTTGATGCGCTTCCATGACATCTCGCTGATATGTACCATACCGTCTACGCCGCCGATATCAACGAATGCGCCGTAATTTGTGAGAGACTTAACTGTTCCGTTGTAAACCTGACCCTCTTCTGCCTGTGCCCAGAAAGCGTCCTCGGCAGCCTTGCGTGCCTCGCGGAGAACAGCCTTGATTGAGCCGACAGCCTTTTTGCGGCCGCGGTCTGCCTTAACCTCAATAATCTTGAGGTCAACCTTTGTCTTGAGGAGATCCTCAAGTGCATCGCCTCTGGATGCTGTAGCAAGTGATGCGGGAACAAAAACTCTTACGCCGTTAACAATAACGATAACGCCGCCCTTGATTACATCTGTAACCGTACCGGAAACAACCTCGTCGTTGTCCTTAGCAGCTTCAATCTTGTCCCATGCGCCCTGAGCGTCGAATCTCTTCTTGGAAAGCATGATTGTGCCTTCCTGATCATTTGTCTTCATAATGATGAGACCAATCTCATCGCCGATTTTAAGTTCCTTAGCGGGATCAGCTGTAGGATCTGCGCTGTACTCGTCAACAGGGATGTAACCTGTCTGCTTTCTGCCGATATCAACCTGAATTTCACTGGGGAAGATTCCTGTAACGATACCGCGGACCTTCTGGTCCATGTTCATATTATCAAGAGACTCCTTGAGTAACTCTTCAAAATTCATATCTTCAGCGTTAGAAGTTTTTGCCACCTCCTCTGCTGTTTCAATAACATTGTTTGCGTTTGTGTTTTCCGACATTGTTGAAAGTACCTCCTTTATGATTGCCGCCGGAGTCGATGCTCCTGCGGTTACACCTACCTTTTCAAAACCGTCAAAGCTGATTGAAGACAGTTCAGCAGCGGTTTCAATCAGATAGGTCGGGCAGCAGTTCTCGCACACAGCCTTCAACTTCGCGGTGTTGGAGCTTTGCCGTCCTCCTACTATAATCATGGCGTCACAGGTTTCGGCTAAACGCATTGCCTCCTCCTGCCGCTCATTAGTAGCATTACATATTGTATCAAATATTCTTGCGTTTGTATAGTCTTTTTTTATAATTTTTAAACATTTTTCCCATTCAATCGTGTTAAAAGTCGTCTGAGAAACGACAATAATTTCTTTTTGGGAAAAATCGGGGTTATTTTGTTCTATTTCCGCAAGCTCATCGCAGTTTTTGAAAACAACGCTTGTCCCCTTCACATAGCTTCTGATGCCCTGAACCTCGGGGTGATTCTCGTCGCCCGCTATAAGAACGACGGAATTTTCATCCGAATTGTCGGTCACAATCTTGTGTATCTTCTTCACGAACGGACAGGTTGCGTCGCAGAAATCAATATTTCTTTCTCTGAGCTCGTCAAGCACCTGCTCTGCG
>JAZUDP010000144.1:0-4200 GCA_045639705.1 Acutalibacteraceae bacterium | reverse complement strand
AATATGCATTCCTTGTCCTCCTGCATATCCTTGTTGTATGCAAGGGGGATGCCCTTAAGCACGGTGAGCATGGTGAACAGATTGCCGTATACCCTGCCCGTCTTGCCGCGGACAAGCTCCGCCATGTCGGGATTTTTCTTCTGCGGCATGATGCTTGAGCCTGTGGTGTAGCTGTCGTCAAGCTCAACAAACTTGAATTCCCAGCTTGACCAGAGGATAACCTCCTCGGAGAAGCGTGACAGATGCATCATCGCCGTTGCGAATGCGCTCATGAGCCCAACGCAGAAATCTCTGTCGGAAACGCCGTCAATGCTGTTGAGGGTTATTCCGTCAAAGCCGAGCTGTTCGGCAACAAAGTAGCGGTCAGTGTTGTATGTCGTACCCGAAAGCGCGCAGGAGCCGAGCGGAGAATAATTCATTCTCTTAACTGCGTCCTCAATTCTTGTGATGTCACGTGTGAACATCATCGCGTAAGCAAGAAGATGATGCGCAAATGTTATCGGCTGCGCCCTCTGAAGGTGGGTATAACCGGGCATTATGGTTGTCTTGTGAGCCTTCGCCTGCAGAAGTATTGCATCAAGCAGATTCTTAATCAGTCCGATTATTTCCGCTGCCTCGTCACGCAGATACAGTCTGATGTCAACGGCAACCTGGTCGTTGCGGCTTCGTGCGGTATGGAGCTTCTTGCCCGTATCGCCAATACGCTTTGTCAGCTCGGACTCGACGAACATGTGAATGTCCTCGGCGTCCATGTCAAACTGAAGCGCACCGCTGTTGAGGTCGTCAAGAATAGACTGAAGACCTGCCGTGATTTTATCGCAGTCATCGTCGCCGATAATACCCTGCATTGCAAGCATTGCGGCGTGCTTCATTGAGCCCGTAATGTCCTGCTTATACATTTTGCAATCGAAATGAATAGAAGAATTGAAGTCGTCGGCTTCCTTGTCGAGGGCCTTCTGAAATCTTCCTGCCCACATTTTTTCCATAATTAAATCCCCGGATTATTTTTCAAGATTGTTCTTTTCCTTCATCTTTGCCATAACCTTTGTTGAAAGACCGTAAAGGTTGATGAAGCCTGCTGAATCAGCCTGATTGTAAACCTCGTCCTCGTCAAATGTTGCGATTTCGGGATCGTAAAGTGAATACGGTGATGTAACGCCTGCCTTGATGATATTGCCCTTGTAAAGCTTGAGTGTTACATCGCCTGTAACTGTTTCCTGTGTCTCCTTAACAAAAGCAAGGATAGCCTTTGTAAGGGGTGAGAACCACTGTGCGTTGTAAAGGATTTCGCCGAGCTTCTGAGCAACGAGTGCCTTGTAGTGAGCTGTTTCCTTGTCAACTGTGATTGTTTCAAGATAGTCATGAGCCTGATAGAGGATTTCTCCGCCGGGAGTCTCATAAACGCCGCGGCACTTCATGCCGACAAGTCTGTTTTCAACGATGTCAAGAAGACCGATGCCGTTCTTGCCGCCGAGTTCGTTAAGCTTTGTAACGATGCCTACTGAATCCATTTCAACGCCGTCAATAGCTGTGGGAATACCCTTTTCAAAATGAATCTTTACATAGGTGGGCTCGTCGGGAGCCTGCTCGGGAGAAATACCCATCTCAAGGAAGCCCTTCTTGTTGTAAAGAGGCTCGTTTGCGGGATCCTCAAGGTCAAGACCTTCGTGTGAGAGATGCCAGATGTTCTTGTCCTTGGAATAGTTTGTCTCTCTGTTTATCTTAAGAGGAACATTGTGTGCCTCTGCGTAGTCGATTTCTTCTTCACGCGACTTGATGTCCCACTCTCTCCAGGGAGCGATAACGGGAATGTCAGGTGCGAAGGCCTTGAGACCGAGTTCAAATCTTACCTGGTCGTTGCCCTTGCCTGTGCAGCCGTGAACGATAGCGTCAGCGCCCTCAGCCTTAGCGATTTCGGCAAGTCTCTTTGCGATGATGGGACGTGCGAAAGCTGTACCGAGGAGATAGCCCTCATACTTTGCGCCTGCCTGAACAGCGGGGAAAACAACATCGTCAAGCATTTCCTTTGTGAGGTCTTCAACATAAAGCTTTGAAGCGCCTGTCTTGAGTGCCTTTTCTTCAAGACCCTCAAGCTCGTCAGCCTGACCTACATTACCTGAAACAGCGATGATTTCGCAGTTGTTGTAGTTTTCCTTAAGCCACGGGATAATGATAGAAGTATCAAGACCGCCTGAGTATGCGAGAACTACCTTTTTGATTTTGTCTTTATTCATAATTATTCCTCCAATATTCATTTCTTCGGTGAATTTATGCATTTATATTAGCATATTATGCATAATTATGCAAGTGTTAATTTGTATATTTTTACTTTTCGGAGTTATGCACAACACATGCCGCAAACAGCGGAATAATATATACAAAATAACAACTGTGATTGAATATTTTAAAATCTGTTATGTAAAATATTCATTATTTATACAGAAATCATACGGTTATCTGCACTTTAACGTTTTAAGGTACGCCTTCTGTTCGTCTGTTATGCGATAGCTTTCAACGGCTTTCTGTATGCTTTTGTTGTGCGTCCACGGTTCAAGCACATGATTTTCGATGTATGGCAGAGCCGCGTCATACTGCTTTGCAAGCGCCGTTGCAAAATACCATGCAGCCATCATTTTAACGTAGTAGTCATCGTGATGAACCGCGGAGACCTTATCGAGATATTCGGGTTTGAAATCGTCATCAAGATAGAATGACATCAGCATTTCGATACCGAAACGGATTGTATAAACCCTGTCCGATTCAAGCCATCGGTCAATTTCGGAAATCAGCTCTGTCCTGTGCTTTTTGAAAACCTTGGGTGAAGTTGAGTCGCAGGTCGCCCAGTTATCAACATACGGCAGAAACTCATCCATTCTGCGTACAGCCTCGCCGTAGTCCTTTATCTCGCTGACAATGAAGCCGTGAAGATTGTTTTCTTCGTAATAGGAATGCGGCAGAGAATTGAGAAAATCCTCCGCTCCCTCTTTGCGAAGCTCCTTTGCAAACTGACGCAGTAAGGGAGTCCGCACGCCGATGATTGTCTCTTTATCAACGGTCGGCATGAGCTTTGCCTGAAAATCGCGGTATTTAAGGTCCTGCATTTCAAAGAGACGGTTTTTAATTTCTTCGTTTGTCATATACTCACCTGAAACACCATAATAATCTGTGGACGACCGCGCATAACAGAAATTCAAATCAACGGGCGATTGATAATCACATTTACTGTTTTATCATAGAAAATAAATAAATCGGGTATGGGCAGAGTCCGTCCGCAACTATTCACTATTCACTAAAAAAGAAGCCCGTGCGGTTAAACACGGGCTAAAACTGTCGTTTTACAACGATTACATCATGCTTGCAACTTCTGCTGCGAAATCGTCAACTCTCTTTTCGATGCCTTCGCCCTTTTCAAAGCGTACAAATGATGCAGCCTTGATATCTGAACCAAGCTCCTTAGCAACGTTCTTGATATAACCTGCAACGTTGCCGTCAAAGAGGTCTGTGCGTACAAATGCCTGCTCAAGAAGGCAAACTTCCTTAATCTGCTTCTTAAGACGGCCTTCAACTGCACCTGCGAAAATCTTGTCGCCGATGAACTCTTCTTTACCTGCAACTGCAAGCTCAGCAAGCTTTGCAACAGCAGCGTCTGAAAGGAAGTTGAAGAGGAACTTGTTGTTCTTCTGCTCTTCGTAAGCAGCGATATCCTCGTCGCTGAAGAGCTTCTCGCCGCAAGCCTTTGCAAAGAGCTTGTTAAGGATGGGCTTCGGAAGTGAATCGGGCTTGTTGAGTGAGCTCTCGATGATGATGTTCTTCATCTTTGCAAGCTCGTCAGCAGAAATATCGTCTGTGCCGAGATATTCGGGATTCATAGCTGCAATCTGCATAGCTACGTTCTTACCCATAGCCTTGAATGCATCGTCAAATGCTGCGTCGGAGTCGAACTTAACAAGAACGCCTACTGTGCCGCCGCCGTGGATATAGGTAGCAACCTTACCCTCAACTCTTACAAAACGGCGAACCTTCATGTTCTCACGGATTGTAAGGAAGAGTTCCTGAACAGCTTCTTCAACTGTATTGCTTTCGCCTGATACTGTTTCCTTAAGGAGAGCATCAACATCTGCGGGATTCTTTTCTGCAACTGTCTTTGCAATTTTGTTTGCAAGAGCAACAAAGCTTTCGTTCTTAGCAACGAAGTCTGTT
>JAZUDP010000143.1:0-14613 GCA_045639705.1 Acutalibacteraceae bacterium | reverse complement strand
CATTGCGAAAACCATTATAGAAGCACACGAGGGAATGATCGAGGTTGAAAGTGAACTCGGAAAAGGCACGGTAATTTCAGTGAACTTTCTAAGTAACCACTGATTAAATCGGGGTGTGAAAATCAGTGAGAATATTTTTCGTCAGATGTTTCAAAAAATCCGCAGGCTTACTGGCGTAAGTCAAAGATTTTTTGTTCAAAATGGCGGACAATAGTCCGCTGAGTTTTGCGCATCCGATTTAATCAGCGGTTACATATTTTGTGCAGTATACCATATAAAATATTTTAATGCAAGAAAAATCGGCAGGTTTCCCCGCCGATTTCTGTTTTATTTTTAATTATTTGATTTTTACCTTGAAATTCTTGATTTCAAACGGTGTTGCATGGAAGCTGATTGTGTCGCCGTCAAAGTCAACCGGCTCGTCGTTGCGCTCGATAAGGTCGCATTCTGCGGCGTAGGTGAGGGGAGCGAAGAATTTAACGCTTGCGTCAACGCTCTTGCCCTTCTTCTCAACCATACGGATGATGTATGCATCCTCTTCTTCGCACTTCTTGACAGCTTCAAGAGTCATGTTGTCGGCTGTGAGAGTGATGAAGGAATTTACATTGCCAAGCTCGCCGTTTGCTTCAACATCAACAGGAACAAGAGGATGGTTGATTTCAAGACCTCTTGTAAGTGTCTCGGCCTTCTTCCATGTGTCCGCGTGCGGATAGATGGAATAGGTGAAGTAATGGTCGCCGCGGTCAGATGTCGGGTCGGGCTTGATGGGAGCCTTGAGCAGTGTGAGAATCATCTTATGCTCATAAACCTCGTGACCGTACTTGCAGTCGTTGAGAAGCGATACGCCGTAATCCTCGTCGGACATGTCAATCCAGTTGTGTGCGTTTACCTCAAACTTAGCCTTGTCGTACGGATTGTATCTGTATGAGCAGCATTCCATTGTTGCGTAGGCGATATCTCTTGTGTAGGTCTTTGTCTGAAGGTCTACGTCAAAGAATACCTTGAGAAGCTTCTGGTCCTCATGCCAGCTGATGAATGTGTCAAAGTCGATTCTGTCAAGGTCGTTGTAGATAATGATGTTCTGCTTGATTTTTGACTTGAGAACATCCTTCTCGATAGAGATTGCGGTGTAAACATCGCCTGCGACGATATCTTTGACTACACCGTCCTTAAGCTCATATTCGCGGTCAACATATGTTGCAACGATGTCCCATGCATCGTATCCGCCGGGCATATCCTCAAAGAGTCTGAAATCGTTGCCCTTGCCGCCCTTCTGAATAACCTCGCGCTTATTTGTCTTGTCATAGATTGAAACAAGAGTTGCGTTATCGTCAAGAACGAGCCTGAAGCGTGCGTTCTCGATTTCTTTGCCGTTGGATTCCTCGAATTTCGGAGCCTTCTCAGCGGGAACCTTGTAGTATACCTTGTAGCCGACAGCGGGAATGTCCTTTGCAATGAAGATAAGCTTCTTTTCGCCGTTGAGCTTTGTATATGCCTGAACGGGAATCTTTTCGCCGTTTTCGTCAAGGATTTCAACATCCTCATACGGAAGCTCAACCTTTGAGGTCGAGTTGACGCCGAGGGAGTTGAACAGTGCAAATGGCTTGCCCTTTGCGGCGTCAAAGCCGATATGCTTTGCGATAACCTTAAGAGCCTCGTCACGGACCTTTTCACCTGTTTCGATAACCTCGGCATAAATGCTCATGAGCTTTGCGAAAACCTCAGTGATGTGTGTTCCGGGAAGAGAATCGTGGAACTGATTTGTGAGAATCTTTCTCCATGCGAGAGCAAGCTCCTCAACAGGATATTCGTAGCCGTACTTTTCGGCAATTGAAGCGTACATTTCAGCGGCTCTGAAAAGATTCTCGCAGTAGCGGTTTGTCTTCTTGAGGGCTGCCTTTGTTGTGTGAACGCCTCTGTGTTCCTCAAGATAAAGCTCGTCCTTCCAGGTTGTAACCTTGTCGCCTGCAGCAACAGCCTTCTGACGCATGTTTTCAAGGCTTTCCTCAATCTTGCATGCCTTTGTTTCGGGCAGACCGGGGAAGTTCTTGTATCTCTTTACATATTCAAGCATCTCGTTGTCGACACCGCCGCCGCCGTCGCCCCAGCCGTAGCAGTACATTGACTCGCCGATGGTGTCCTTCTCGGAGAATTTTGTCCAGTTTGTCTTAAGTGAATCGGGCTCCATAGAACCGATGAAGTGTGTGGGAGGAACAGCGGCAAATACCTTTGAGCCGTCGGGGCCTTCCCACCAGAATGCGTTGTAAAGCCACGGGTTTGTATCGTTCCAGATACCCATTTTATGAGTAACGAAATACTTCATGCCCGCCTTCTTCATAATCTGAGGCATGCAGTAGCTGTTGCCGAAAACATCGGGCAGCCAGCAGGTCTTGGGTGTTACGCCGAACCATTTCTCTGCATAGCGGACGCCGTGCAGGAACTGACGGACAAAGCTTTCACCGGAGATGATGTTGCAGTCAGGCTCAACCCACATACCGCCGATGTATTCCCAGCGGCCTTCCTTTACTCTCTGCTGAACCTGCTCAAACAGGTTGGGATAGTGAATTCTCATTTCCTCATACATGCCTGCCTGGCTCTGTGAGAAGATGAAGTCGGGATACTGCTCCATAAGACGGAGCATTGTTGCGTGTGTACGGCCGACCTTGCGGACGAACTCCTTGTAAGCCCACATGTAAACCATGTCGAGGTGAGAGTTGCCTATAAGGTCAAGCTTGCCGTAGCACTTGTAGTTGGGATTGTTGTAAACTCTGTCGTAGAGAACCTTTTTGCCCATGCGGAGCTTCTGCTTGAAGGTGTCAAAGTCGGGCTCGTCAAAGTCGACATAGCAGAAAGCTTCCTTAAGGGATTCACGGATAAGGGTAGCATAGTCGTTGCCCATGCCCGGCATGAACAGTGCGTTGTAAACAGCCTTGAAGTCCCAGTAAATCTCGTTGATTTCATCGTCGGTTGTAGCGATGAAGGAGCATTCAAGCTTTTTTAATTCGCTTTCGTTTGAATGCCATACAAAGTAGGATTCGATGTCGATGTCAAAAACCTCGCCCGCCTTTGCGCAGTCGGTAAGAACAACAGCGTTGCGGAACGGGTCAAGTCCCTGGAAGGGGACGCCGTTTACGGAAACAAGCGAGTCGCCGCCGAAATAAACATAAAGTGAAACCTTTTTGCCTGCGAACTTCTCGGGAATGACAATCTTGTTCTTGAAGAATGCGCTCATTCCGTTGCCGCCCCAGTAGCCGCCTACCTCGAGGTCCTTCCACTCGTCATATAAATACTCATAATCACCGATGTCGTGATAGATGCACTCACGCATTTTCCACGGAGCAGTAAGCTCAAAATCGGTGTAAATACGCTTTTTAAGTGTCTTGAGCTTGATTTCGGCAAGCTCATCAAAAGCAAAGATACCTCTCTGCTTGTTCTTGATAAGACCGCGCCATGTGTCGATATGCTGTTCCATACCTTCCACTGACGGTATAGTCTTTTTCTCATCAGTAGCCATATTTTCGCTCCTTTGCATTTAAATTATACGCATGCGCATATATATTCAATTTATTATATCATCAGCAAAGGAGTATTTCAACCAAAAGATTATATTTTTGTTATACATTTAATCAAAATTGGATGGCAGAAAATTATAAAAAGTTAATGAAAAATTAACATTTGACTTGACATAGTATGATACAATATATTGATTAATTTTGTGCGTCTGTTTTTTCGGCTGTAAGAACAGGTCTGGTTATATCTTCTTTGTCGATATGTTTTTTTAACGTAGGGTTTTCGTTGGTGTTAAGCTCGTCGTCTGAGAGATTTATCAGAAATGTGATTCCGACCTCGCTGTCGATCAGCGTCAGTTTATAACCGTCCGAAATAACAGAGCCTTTTCTGAAGGCTGAATCGGTCAGCTTTGCGGCGCTTTCCGTGTCGCTGAGCATGAAGGACTGAGCGGCGGCTACACAGCGCTCTCTGAAAATACTGTCATTTTCAAGCGTTGTCACCGTACACTGAACAACGATGCCGTCATGCCCCGTATAAACGCACAGCAGAGTATTTTCGTCAATCATCTGACTGTATCTGTACCGTTCGTTTTCCGATACTGTTCTGTATCCGTCGGTACTCAGGCTGAAGGTCCGGTCTGAATTCAGCCGTTCAGTAAAAATATTTATATCCGCATCCTGCTGACTTATGCAGGAGGATAACATCAGAACTGCCGCAAGCACAGCGGCAAAACGAAGAAGCTTCATATTATCACCGTAAGTTTTTTATTAATATATATTTATTGTTCTTTTAATTTATTAGAGAAAGAGGTATTTTTATGGCAAAGAAAATGACAAAGAAGAAAAAGAGAACCATAATAATTGCGGCAATAGCCGCAGTGCTTGCTATTGCCGCAGTACTTTATTTTGTTCTCAAGCCCGATGAAAAGGTTAAGATTGAAACGGTTGAGGTCAGCCGTGAAACAATCAACGAAACCCTTGACACAACGGGTACTGTTTCCGCAGGCGCACAGGATGTGTTTACGCTTCCCAACGGTGTTAAGATTCTCTCACTTAACGTTAAGGAGGGTGAAACAGTTAAGGAAGGTCAGCTTATTGCTACTTTTGATACCTCTTCGCTTGACGAAACTCTCAGCCAGAAAAAAATGGCTTATGACAAGGCTCAGGCAGCATATGTAAACGCTGCCGCAAACTCCAAGGGCAGCGGCGGACAGGTTGCGGAGCTGAAAAAGCAGATTGCGGAGCTTGAAAAAGAGATTGCCGACATCGAGGCAAAAACCGAAAAGGCGACTACCACAACCACAACGGCCGCACCTCAGAAGACAGAGCCGAAGAAGGAACCCGTTAAGGTTTCGGATTCTCTTGTCAGAAGATTTACACGCCTTTCAAAGCTTTTCGGCGTTGAATACTCCGAGGACATGGCCCGTACAATTCTCACAAACATGCTTTCATCGGGAAGCAGTACAAACGATATTTCTTCAATGCTTGACAATCTCGGTCAGCTTTCCTCAATGTCAGGCTCATTTGATATGAGCGCATTTTCAGGCATGACCGGCTCGACAAATCTTATTTCCGCACAGGCAAACCTTGTTCAGCTCAAGTCACAGCTCGCGCTTCTTGAGGTTCAGTCTGACGAATCCTATGTTGCAACTTTCAAGACAATTGCGGACAAGACAAAGGAATCCTATGAAACAACCAAGGCTCAGGTTGACGCAATGAAGAACGGCTGGAGAGCAAAGAAGGACGGAATCGTATGCGAAATCAATGCTTCAGCCGACGGAGAGGCAAATACTTCCGCCGCACAGAGCTTTGATATCAGCTCAATCCTTTCTGCGGTTACCTCGGGCGGCGATGTTACATCAATGCTTTCCTCGTTTATGAATCCGGGTACAGCGGCAGTCAGAATTCTTTATTATCCTCTTGTTGCCGATATCGCCCTTAGCAAGTACGATGTTCTTGATGTAAATCTCAATCAGGATGCGATTATAAAGACGGCGAGCGGCGAGGAAATCGAAGGCAAGGTTTCGTACATCAGCGCTGTTGCGTCAAATTCAAACGGACTTAACATAAACGCTCTCATGGGCAGCTCGGGCGGCTCATCGGCAACGATTCCCGCACAGGTTACAATCAACGGCGCGGACAGCTCAGTAATCGTAGGCGTTGATGTAAATGTTTCGATTATCACCGATACAAGAGAAAACGCGGTAGTTGTTCCCGTTGAGGCGGTATGCATTGACAACGAGGAAGTTTTCGTATATATTCTCAAGGACGGTACAGCTGTCAGGAAGAATGTTGAACTCGGTATTTCGAACGATACATATTACGAAATTCTTTCGGGCGTAAGCCTTGATGATGTGCTTATAAAGAATACATCGGGACTTGAGGACGGAGTAAAGGTAGAGCTTAAGTCGGACACAAAGTCAAAGTAAGAGAGGTAGTCAGGTGGATATCAGAGAAAACATTCGCATAGCGATATTCAGTATAAAAACGAATATGATGCGCTCTCTGCTGACTATGCTCGGTATCATAATCGGCGTTGCCTCCGTTATTGCAATCATCACCCTCGGCACAGGCGGACGCGATTATATCATTGATATGATTAACGAACTGGGTTCAAATGCTATTTCGATTATAGTTAACGGCAGGGTCGCTGACGAGTCTGATTATATGACCGAGGCGGACATAGAAGCCATTAAGAAGCTTGACAATGTCAAATACTGTTCGCCTTATGCATATTCTTTCGGCGCTGTTCAGACTACGGACTATAACGGCTATGTATTTACGATTGCCGGCAATCAGGATATTATGGCAATCAATCAGATGACTACAAAGTACGGCAGAGCGTGGACCAAACAGGAATATGAACAGTGTAAAAATGTCTGTCTTGTCAGCGTGCTGACGGCAAAGCAGATTTTCGGCAGGGAAAACTGTGTAGGCGAGCATATAAACTACACATCAAATGACCAGACGGTTTCACTGAAAGTCATCGGCGTTGTCGATATGACGGAAAATGCCATGATGTCGACAGACGATATGGAGGCAATGATGGAAAGCTCGGGCATGTCCGGTGACATGACAATGGGACTTATTTCCATGCCTTCCTCGCTTAACTCAAAAATCAACGGCTCTGTTGACAGGTACATGCAGATTTACATCATGGCGTACGAGGATTCCGACCTGGAGAATACGGGCGAATCCGCGCTGAATATAGTCAAGACACGCCACGGCAGCTTTGACGATTCAATTTACACAATGAGTATCATGGCTACTTATATTGACCTGCTTGATTCCGTTATCAGCATTTTCACAACCTTTATCGCGGCCGTCAGTGCAATTTCACTTATAGTCGGCGGTATCGGCGTTATGAACATCATGCTTGTTTCCGTTACGGAACGCACAAGGGAAATCGGTATCAGAAAGGCGCTCGGCGCAAAGACCAAAACCATTCTTTTCCAGTTCCTCACGGAGTCGGTTATTCTGTGCCTTATCGGCGGTATTATCGGACTTCTTCTCGGCTCGGGAGGAGCGCTTGCGGTTGCGGCTTATCTTGATATTCCGATTAAGGTCAAGCTTTCAACAATCGCAATTGCTGTCGGCTTCTCCAGCGCAATCGGTATTTTCTTCGGAATTTATCCCGCAAAACGTGCGGCTGAATTGACGCCTATTGAGGCTCTGAGAAGAGATTAAAAACAAATAAAAAATATGTCATTCTGAGCGAAGCGAAGAATCTCAGCTTATTTAACGAGATTCCGTTTTATCCTCAGAATGACATTCCTTTTTTATCCGGTTTCAGCTGTTCATCAGAAACAGTCCGGCCATGCATACACCTATGCCGATGAGTTTTTTGGCTGTCAGCGGTTCCTTATAGAAAATCGCGCCTATAATTATAAGGCATATTGCAAGAATCGCGCTGTGTACGAGCTGTCCTGTGCTGATTTCCCAGCCTGCCTTGTACATATAAATCGAGCCCGCCTCAAGTCCGACAATGGCAAGACCGAGAATCCATGTACTCCAGTTTATGTTTTTCAGCTCCGCGAAAAAATTCTGATGCGGATTAAGTATGAAAAACAGTACCGCGGAAAATGCCGCGCCCACAAGGTATGTAACCGTCAGCGCCGCAAAAGGACTGACATTTTCGGGTGTGGACTTCGAGCAGATGTGATAAAAAATATTTGACAGAACTATTATTGCAATCGGTATGTACATATTCATTTTAAAAATCCTCCTGAAAAAACAAAACAGCCAGATATAGCCTGACTGTCGGTAGGTGCCCACCCGTAAAAATATAATACCACAGGTTGTTAAATATTTCAACTTTTTTATTCCACTGTCACGCTTTTGGCAAGATTTTTCGGCTTGTCAATCGCACAGCCTCTGTTTTTTGCCGTTTGATACGCAATAAGCTGAAGCGGTATTATTTCAAGCATCGGAAAGAATAAATCAAGTGTTTCGGGAACCTTTATATTGCCGTCGCCGTTTTCACCGGTGACGGTAATTATTTTTGCACCCCTTGCCATGACTTCGCTGACATTGCTTACGGTTTTGGCATTAAGCTCAGACGAACAGCAAAGTGCAATTACAAGACTTTTGCCGTCAATCAGCGAAATTGTTCCGTGCTTCAGTTCTCCTGCCGCGTAGGTCTCGCAGGGGATGTAGCTTATCTCCTTAAGCTTAAGTGATGCCTCCATGGCACTGCAGTAATCAAAGCCTCTTCCTATAAAGCATACATAATCGCTTGCGAGGATTTTATCGGGGATTCTTCCTGTTTCGGAACCGATAAGCGCTTTTTCAATTTTATCGGGAATGCTTTTCAGTTCGCGGATGTATTCCTCCGTCTGCTTTCTGTCAATTCTGCCTGCTGAGGCCGCAAGATATATTACAAGCAGATAAATAAGCGCAAGCTGTGCAGAATAAGCCTTTGTGGTTGCAACGGCGATTTCTCTGCCCGCCTTTGTCAGCAGAACGCAGTCGCTTTCGGCGGCAATAGTGCTGTTTTCAACATTGACGATTGAGACGGTTTTCGCTCCCTTTTCTTTTGCGATTCTCAGCGCGGCAAGGGTATCCGCCGTTTCGCCCGACTGACTTATAATTACCGCAAGTGTGTTTTCGTCAAGATGCGGATGCATGTACCGGAATTCGGAGGCAACCTCTGCCTTTGCGGCGCAGCCTGTAAGCCGTTCCGCCGCATACGCTCCCGCAAGTCCTGCGTGATATGCCGAACCGCAGGCAACAAAGCGGATGCTGTTTATCCGTGAGATTTCTTCTCTGCTCCATTTTATATTTTTAAATTTAATCTCATTCTCTGCGATATAGCTTTCAAGCGTTCGCCTCACCGCCGAGGGCTGCTCCATGATTTCCTTAAGCATGAAATGCTCGTATCCGCCCTTGTCGGCGGATTTGTCAAATGATTTTATTGTTACTTCATTCTTTCTTATCCTGCATCCGTCAAGGTCAAAAACCTTCAGACTGTCTTTCCGGATAATGCCGATTTCACTGTCATTCAGCCTGAAAACTCTCATGCTTTTATCTGCGATGGCGGATATATCGCTTGCAAGATACATGCTCTCGGGGGATGCGCCGATGAACAGGGGACTGGACTTTTTGGCGCAGATGACTGTATCGGGATAATCGCGGCACATTATTCCGAGCGCGTAGGAGCCGCGGAGCTTTTTCATAACCGCACCCACAGTACCCTTCAGGTCGCCGCTGTATTCCTTTTCGAGCAGCTGAGCTATTACCTCGGTGTCGGTTTCGCTTTTGAATGTCACGCCGTCAAGCTCTTTTTTCAATTCGCAGCAGTTTTCTATAATCCCGTTATGAACAACGCAGAAAAGTCCGTTCTGACTGACATGAGGATGTGCGTTGACCTCGTTTGCCGCTCCGTGAGTTGCCCAGCGTGTGTGTCCTATACCGATTTTTCCGTAAATGCCTTTACATTTATTTCTCAGACCCGACGGGCTGCCGACTGTCTTTATAATCTGCATTTTTCTGCCGTTAAACACCGCAAGTCCTGCCGAGTCGTAGCCTCTGTATTCCAGCTCCTCAAGCCCGTCAATAATAACATCAACGGCGTTTTCATCGCCGATATATCCCATGATTCCGCACATATTATCACCTGCAAATACTTTATTATTTTTATTCTATGCAGAATTCCGGGATATAATCAAAAAAAGCTGCACGAAGCAGCTTTTCTATCTTGCCTGGTCAATATAGCAGTCGGGCATACTGATTGCATAATTACTGATTAGCTGAGCGTCATCGGTGCCGAGAAGGCTGTTGTTTCCCACGTCGCCCGCATATTCCTGCGCGGCTGTCAGGTCCGAGCCGTTTAATCCCGAAAGCTTGCAATTAATCAGAAGCGCGTCCTGACCGTCAATGCGGCAGTCGCCGTTCACATCGCCGAAAATAATAACGGTCAGTGTGCGGAAAAGATTACCTTTTATATCATAAATTCTGATTTGCGAGCCTGTTCCGTTTCCGTTTTCAGACGGTATAAAGCTCACTGAGCCGTTAACGACGGAAATATAGTTTTCAATGTCCGAATAGTCTTCGTTAAGTCCCTGCAGATAGCTGCCGTAAACATTGGCGTCAGTCGTGTAATTGACTTTTATCTGAGGAGGAGTGTTGTAATTTAAAAATTTCAACGCATTGAGCGATTTATAATCAGCATCTGTTCCGTTGTATTCGTGAACATAGTCATTTGCCGAGGCAAGCATATCAGCCTTCAGCTCCTGAGCGGTTTTGTCGGGATTTTTTTCCATATACAGCGCGGCAATTCCCGCAACAAGCGGTGCAGCCTGAGAGGTTCCGCTATAGGAAATATGGTTGCTGTTCGCGGAACTGCAGCCGTAAATCGATACTCCGGGAGCGGCAATGTCGTAATAGCTGCAGTTATCGGTATCGAAGTTGGAAAAAGCGGCAAGCTGCGACGTATTGTCTTTGTCAATGGCCATTACGCCGATTACTCCGGGCAGGGCGGCGGGATAGAACTTTTTGCGTCCCGTATCCATACCGTTGTTTCCCGCGGAGGCAACAACAACAATTCCGGCGTTAACAGCTCTCGTTACTGCGGATGAGAGGACTGAGGTGTTGGTATAGCTTCCGAGTGAAATATTGATAATGTCCGCTCCGTTGACCCGGGCGTAATCAACCGCACTCGCAACAGCGGCGATTGTAAAAGACGGGTTTGTACTTTCGTCAATATAGTGTGCAGCCTGAAGAAGCATAAGCTCTGCGCCGTATGCAACACCTATTCCGCCGGTTGAATTGGACGCCATTCCTATAATACCTGCAACATTTGAGCCGTGTGATGTGTTATCGTATAATGTTCCGTCTTTTCTGAAAATTGCGCCGATGTCATTGCTGTCATTATCCGTGTTCCAGCCCGGAGTGCCGAGGCGGTTAAGCCACAGATTCTGAGGAAAATCCTCAGAATCGACAGAAAAGCCGTTGTCAATAATCGCGACGGTTACTCCTGCGCCGGTAACTCCGTGGGTCTGCCATGCTTCGGGAATATGAAGAATATCGCCGAAATACCATTTCATATTCTCTATATATTTGCTGCCGTTTATTTCCTCAGGTACGGGGAAATCGCAGGTATGCATGAGATAATTAGGCTCCGCGGTTATTCCGCAGTTTTCATTAAGCTTTTTGCAGATTTTTTCAACGTTTCCGTCAACCTCGGCAAGATAAACGTTTTCCTCCTCGGTGTATGTGTTCAGCTCTTTAAGCTCCGTTATGCCTGCGTCGTCAAAATCTATTCCCGCGGTATCGCCGTCCGAGGCTGTCTGAAGCAGACCGCAGGTGTTTTCGATTTCCTTCTCGCTTGTAATAATAATTTCACCGTCAACATACTCCTCTTCGTATCCGGCGGAGACGCTGAACGGAATGCACACAAAAATAATTACGGCGCAGAGAAAGACCGTAAAAGTTTTTTTAATTTTCATATTTTCACTTCCCCGTGGAAAAATAATATCGGTGATGTATTATGAAAAAAATAATTGCTGTTTTAATGTCGGCAGTGCTGCTTTTCGGAATAACAGCCTGCGGAAAAAAGGAAATGCCCGATGACAGTAAAGCGGCGGCGACAACAAAACAGAAAAACAACGCAACCTATACAGGTATGCAGGCCCTTAAGGAGGTACACTTCGAGGTAACCGACCCGGAAAATTCCCGCGGAATATCAAACGAAAAGATTGAACACGCCTACGGAATCGCAAAGGACGGCAAGCCTCATCAGATTTCCGTTGATTCACAGAAATTTTTTGAGGAAAAGAAGCTGAAAGCCGTAACCTACGATACAAAAGCAGAAAAAAAGGTGCTTTATCTTACGTTTGACTGCGGCTATGACAATGGGTATACCGAAAAAATCCTTGATGTTCTTAAGGAAAAGAATGTCAGAGCGGCATTTTTCTGTACGCTTGACGATATTAAATCCACGCCCGATATCATTGCAAGAATGATAAAGGAGGGACACACCGTCGGAAATCATTCGGCAACACATCCGTCCTTTCCCGAAATCAGCCGTACGGAAATGGCAGGGGAAATCGAAGAATGTGAAAATTTCCTGAGAAAAAATTTCGGTTATTCTTCGCAGTATTTCCGTTTCCCTAAGGGAGAATATTCCGAAAACGCGCTTGAGCTGACGGGCTCGCTCGGTTACAAAAGCGTTTTCTGGTCGGTATCATACGCCGACTGGGACACTTCGGCACAGAAGGGTGCGGACTATGCCTTTGACAAGGTAACATCGCGTCTTCACCCGGGAGCAATAATCCTTCTTCATGCGGTTTCATCGGACAACGCTGCCGCAATGGGCAGAATAATCGATTTTGCAAGAGGCGAGGGGTATCAGTTTGCCACACTTGATAAAATTACCGTATAATATCTTATCATATTTTTCGGGAATATACAATAAATTTTTACGGCAGGTTATACTTGCCGTTTTTTTCTTGAAATTATCGGATTTTGATGATATAATAAAAATGTATAAAATGAATGGAGGAAAAAAATCATGGCATCACAGCTTACAGCTCCCGTAAAGGGAGATACCGTTGCAATTATGACAACAAACAGAGGCGTTATAAAAATCAGACTCTTTCCGGAGCAGTGTCCGAAGACTGTTGAAAACTTTACAACTCATGCAAAGAACGGTTACTATGAGGGTATTATTTTTCACCGCGTAATCGATAATTTCATGATTCAGGGCGGCGACCCCACAGGAACGGGCAGAGGCGGCGAAAGCATCTGGGGCGACTCTTTTGAGGACGAGTTTGACCTTAATCTTCACAATATCCGCGGCGCTCTTTCAATGGCAAACGCAGGTCCGAATACAAACGGCAGCCAGTTCTTTATCGTGCAGGCGGGCGCGGTTGACGGCAATCTTATGGGTCAGATGGAAATGATAGGCGAAAAGATGTTCCCGGCGGACTGTATCGCTGATTACAAGAAGGTCGGCGGCACACCGTGGCTCGATTTCAAGCACAGCGTTTTCGGTCAGGTATATGAGGGAATGGATGTTGTTGACGCAATCGCGGCAACAAAGGTTGATATGCTTGACAAGCCCTTTGACGATGTTGTAATTGAAAAAATCGAGATTGAAACTTTCTGAGTGTAATTAACAGGAGACGGTTTTATGTCAAATGTAAAAAAATCAATACTTGAAATTCTTGCTGTTGTGCTTGTTGTTTTCACGGTCGCATTCATTCTGAATGCTTACAATAAGGGCGAAATCGGCAATAAGGCTGAAAAGGTTGCAAAAACCTTTGCCGAGGAGCTTGAAGGCACATGGAACGGCAAGGGGGAAATATCCTCAATTACGTTTATGAAGGACGGCAAGACAAGTCTTAACGTTCTCGGAGTCAGAATTGACGGCGAATTCTCCGATTCCTACGATATTCCGAATGAGAAGCATACGCTTAAGCTTAAGTATAAAACAATTATGGGCGTTTCTGTTGAGCGTGAGTTTACGGCAGAGCTTAAGGAGGATAAGCTGACGCTTATTGACAATCAGCTCAAGCTTGTTACTCTTGAGTACAGACGCTCCGACGGCACGGAAGCTTCGGAAGTGCAGACATCGGCGGATATAACCGAGGCAAAGGAGAAAAAATCCGAAAAACAGGATATTGAAAAGCTTAAGAAGAATCTTCTCGGCGAATGGAGAGATTCGAGCGGTACAAACTCGGGATACGAGTTCAAAGAAGACGGCACCGTTACAATCAAGCTTCTCGGTGTATCCTACGACGGAACCTATACCGTGACAGTTGACGGGGAAACAGGCAGAAATCTTGTCCGTGTAACCTATGCAAAGCTCGGAGTAACAAAGGTTACCAACGGCTATTTCGCGGTAATTGAAGACGGCGTTCTTTCACTTACCCAGAGGGGTGCGGAAAAGGTAGTTCTTAATTACACAAAAGTAAAATAAAGCATAAAAACAGCTTCCTGCGCTTATAATAGTACAGGGAGCTGTTTTTTATGAAAATAATGACAAACATAAACAGAAAATCGCTCGTAATTAATCTTGTAATTCCGCTTGCGGCAGGCGGAATATCGGCGCTTATAACGGACGGAGCGTTCAAAGGGTACGCAGATGTTGTGAAGCCTGCGTTTTCTCCGCCGCCGTGGATTTTTCCTGCTGTATGGACGGTGCTTTATATTCTTATGGGCATATCGTCATACATTGTGTGGGAGCGCGATGAATCAAAGAAACGCGGTCCGTTTGCGGTTTATGCCGTTCAGCTTTTTCTGAATTTCATGTGGCCGGTCTTTTTCTTTTCGTTCAGGGCATATCTTTTTTCTTTTATATGGATTCTTCTGCTGTGGGCGTTTGTACTCGCAACGGTTATTGCCTTCGGAAAGGTCAGAAAAACTGCGGGACTCCTGCAGCTTCCGTATCTTCTGTGGACAACATTTGCCTGTTACCTTAATCTCGGCGTATTCCTTCTTAACTGAACACATCGGAAAATATTCCTGCGGTGTATTGCCGCGCCCTTGCCGGGTCGGCAGTTATCAGAGTTCTGATACCCTGCGCGAGCAGTTGGAACATGTAATGTCATTCTGAGGAGGAACGACGAAGAATCTCAAAAACGGCAGGCAGAGATTCTTCGCT
>JAZUDP010000142.1:0-6086 GCA_045639705.1 Acutalibacteraceae bacterium | reverse complement strand
ATATGTGGGAAATCACAACAGACAGTAAAGCCGGTGACTTTGACGCAATAAAGGAAACCGGAAAAGTTTATGACGCAAAATAAATCAGAATAATCTGTACAGGGGCGCCTTCAGAAACGGATTAAACATTTCTGAAGGCGCTCAATCAACTTCTTTTTTAATTAAAATAGTCCTTGCGCCCGAATTTGTTTTGATATATAATACTTTGTATATGGAGGAATCCTGTATGAAAATTGCATTTTACACACTCGGCTGCAAGGTAAATCAATACGAATCGCAGGCTATGTCGGAGGCTATGGGCAGACATGGCTTTACCCCGGTTTCACACGATGAAAACGCCGATATTTACGTTATAAATTCGTGTACTGTCACAGCTGAAAGCAACAGAAAAACGAGGCAGGCTGTACGCAGATTCAAGCGCAGTCATCCTGACAGCATTGTTGTTCTTACGGGCTGTATGCCGCAGGCTTTTCCCGACGAGGCGGAATCGCTTGAACAGGCCGATATCGTTATGGGCAACAGAAACAACCACCGACTGCCCGAATTCATTGAAAAATATCTTGCCGAACGCAAACGTACTGTTGAAATACAGCCGCATGAAAACGGCGATAAATTCTGCGGAGATATTATTTCGGGCTTTGACCGCAGGACAAGAGCCAACGTTAAAATTGAGGACGGCTGCAACCGCTTCTGCTCCTACTGCGTTATACCCTATGCCCGAGGCAGAGTGCGTTCAAAGCCGCTTGACGAATTGCAGAAAGAGCTTGAGGCCCTCAGCAAAGCAGGTTTTGCCGAGGTTGTGCTTGTAGGAATTAACCTTTCTGCCTACGGACAGGATACGGGTCACAGCATCTGCGATGCCGTACAGCTTGCGGCAGAAATGAATTTTGAGCGTATCCGTCTCGGCTCGCTCGAACCCGACCACATCACCGACGAGGTTATTGACAGACTCTCAAAAATTGATAAATTCTGTCCTCAGTTCCATATTTCGCTTCAGAGCGGATGCGACAGCACATTAAAGGCAATGAACCGGCACTATACCGCCGCTGAATACATGGAGCTTTGCACAAAGCTGAGGAACGCCTTCCCTGATACAACGCTTACAACCGATATCATGGTCGGTTTTCCGACTGAAACGGATGAGGATTTCAGAACATCCGTTGAATTTGCGAAGGCCGTCGGATTTGAAAAGGTTCATGTTTTCCCCTACTCTCCCCGTGAGGGTACAAGAGCGGCAAAAATGGAACAGATTCAGAACCACATAAAAGAAGAACGCAGCCGCATTATGATTAAGGAAACAGAAAAAATCCGTCAGGCATTTCTTGAATCTCAAATCGGTAAAACTGTTGAGATGCTGTTTGAAACACGCCGGGCGGACGGATTCACTGAGGGGTATACAAAGAATTATACGCCCGTAAAGGTTGAGGGCGAGCTGCCCTGCTCGCAGATATTAAAAGCGGAAATCATCGGCGTTGACGGCGACTTCTGCGTCGGAAGGTTAATATAGAATTTTATAAAAAACAATGTCATTCTGAGCTTCAGCGGTAAAGAATCTCTAAAAAGGCTGAGATTCTTCGCTTCGCTCAGAATGACATATTTTTATGCTATTAAGAATTATTTCTCCATCTTGGATTTGATAAACTTCATATAATTATTCCAGTCACAGCGGCCGATATAGTGCTTACCCTCACGCAGATGGTACTGAATTTCACCGTCGCTGAAGATATCGCCTTCCTTCGCCGGCTCTTCGGGACCGATATAACCGTTCTTTCCGAGTATCTTCCATGCAGGCGTTGCACCTACACACGAAAGCTGACTTGAATACTGGTCAGCCCATGCATCAAGGGTTGCGTCGCCTACGCATACATATCTCGGCGCACATGCGGCAATTGCAAAATGCTGATCAAACGGCATTTTGTCGGCACATCCTATATAATCCGCATATTTGCCGCAGAACCAGAACGGGAACTGTCTGACAATTGCTTCAATATCCTCCGAGCCTTCATGCTTTATGCGCTCATAAGCCGCACCGCTGCAGCCTGAACCGTTTACAAGAGCGTATTTAACTCGTTCATCCTGTGCGGCGCACCAGAGAGTAGTTTTACCGAGGCGTGAATGACCCGCAACAGCGATATTGTCCGTATCTATTTCGGGACGGGTTACAAGATAATCAAGCGTTCTGCTTGCCGCCCAAGCCCACATTGCAATTTTGCCCCAGCCGTTCTTTTCGTCTCTGTCATACATAGCGGCAAGACCGTCCGTGAAATCTCCGTCGTCCGAGGTGATATCCTTGTACCAGATTGAAGCAAGTGCAAAGCCGTTGTCAATAACCTCTTCTGTCGGGCAGTATTTGTCATACGGGTCTGAGCGGAAATTGATAAGAAGAATCAGCGGATATTTTCCTTCTTTAGTCGGAACAAAGAAATTTACCGGGAAAGAAAACTTACCCTTCGGAGTGTCAAAGCTGAGTGTAATTCTTTCAAGGTTTGCATGACCCGAGCAGTTCGTGTTTTTGTCAACAACAACTTCGGCGTCAATCTTTTCAGGTGCGTCGGGAGAATAGCCGTACTCGCCCTTTGCAAGTGCGTCAATAAGCTCTTTTCTGCGTTCCTGCCAGTCAGCAGCGTTATTGACCTTTCTGCCGTCGGCAAATGTCATGATATCGGGATAAAATTCCATATATATGCCTCCATTCAAATAATTATTGATTAATTAAGCCTTAAACGATGTATAAAGCACATTGCGAAGTCTCGGCTGATAGTAGTCCTCCTGCGGATTCAGCATATGATGCGCGTAGAACAGCGACAGACCCTCGTCCGCATCCATAAGCGCTGTGGCACCCGCAGCACCTCCCCAGCTGAATTCTTTAAGAGAACCCGTGGAACCGCTCAGTGCCGCATCCGTCATTGTTTTAACTCCAAGACCGTAGCCGTAACCGCGGGTAACGCTCCAGTCATAATATTTCATCTGTTTTTCATCAAGCTGATTTGTTCTCATCAGCTCAACCGTACCCTCTGAAAGAATATGCTCTCCGTTTGCACCTCTTCCTTTAAGCGCAAGTGCCTGCGTAAGTCTGGCATAATCGCCGACAGTAGTGACAATTCCAGCTCCGCCGCTGTCGTACTCGGGGCCGAAAACAAGGACATTTTCCTTGCCCGCATTTTCAATTCTTCCGTCAGACCCCAGACGTTTCTTCTGCGCTTCAACTATATCAGAGTTTTCGGAGCTGTTATAACGGTATTGCTCCGCCATGCGTTCAAGAAGGTTTTCACTGTGATAGAATGAATCGTTCATTTCAAGCGGTTCAAATATATTTTCGCGAACATAATCGCGGAACTTTTTGCCTGAAATCACCTCTACAACCGCCGCAAGTACATCATGGCTCAGACTGTAATTCCATTTTTCTCCCGGTTCAAATGCGAGTGGGTCGGAAGCAAGACACTTTATCACCTGCAAAGTATCCATTCTGCCTTCAGTCAGCTCACGCGCTCTCCGAAACGCCTGAGTATTTGTATTGTATGTAAGTCCCGAGGTCATCGTAAAAAGATGACGCATTGTTATGGGAGTAACCGCTTTACGAAGCTCGCCGTTTTCTTTGATATACATCTCTTTAAATTCGGGAATAAAATCGTAAAGCGGAGTATCAAGCAGGAAAAAGCCTTTTTCATAAAGCTGCAGGGCAGCCGTAACCGTGCAGACCTTTGATGTCGAATAAATATTAAGCAGCTCAGAACCGTTCATGGGTATCTTTTCTTCAAGATTGGAACAGCCTGAGGAATATCTGAAAATTTCTTTGCCGTTATGCCATACGCTGACGCTGTTTCCCGGTATTCTCCATGCCGTCAATCTGTCCATAAAATCCTTCAGATAATCGAAATTCATAATTATTCCTCCGCATTCAAATCTTAATCTATTCTAACAGAACATGCATGTTTTTTCAATAAGTTAACTGAAAAATCGATATTCAGGAATATATATTGACATATTTCGAAAAAAAATATAAAATATTTTCGGATTCTGCAATAATTTCGCATTCTGAATCGTTTTATAAGTAAAAGGAGGAACAGGTTATGACTTTTTTTGCAAAAGGAGAAGATGCGTTTTCCTATGCTTTCAAAGAGTATACAAACACCGTTTACCGAATTGCCGTACATAATACATCCTGCATTGCCGATGCCGAGGATATAACACAAGATGTTTTCACAAAACTTCTTGAACATTCAAAACCTCTGCGCAGTGAGGAGCATCTGAAAGCATGGCTTATCAGAACCACTGTCAACCTCTGCCGCGATAACTATAAAAAAACATCGCGTCTTAACGTTGTAAGTGAACCTGTCAGTGCTGAAGAGCCTGCCCACGAGGATTCTGTTCTTGAGGCGGTTAAATCACTGCCCGAAAATTACAGAAACACAATTTATCTTCATTATTATGAGGGATATACGGCAAAGGAAATCGGTGATATTCTTGAGGCAAACCACGCCACAGTTCTTTCATGGTTAAGCCGCGGACGAACTGCACTTAAAGAAATGATTGGAGGATTTGACGATGAGTAAAGAACAGTATATCAGAGAAACGGATTCGATTGTCCCTTCTCCCGAATTAAAAGAGAAGCTCTCGAAGCTTCCCGAAGCCAAAAAGAAAAACCGTAAAAAGAAAAGTACACGCTATGCAATTATTGCGCTTGCTGCATGTCTTGTATTTATAATTATTGCAGGTCCGGCATCAAATACAATGCTCAGCACAATTACCAATAAAACCAACTCTTTGATTGATGGCCCATCGTACAGCAGCAGTTCAAGCGATAATTACGCCAAAGACGAAAGTGAAAGCACACCTGCTTCACCTGCTGAAAGCGGTATATCATCAATAAATATTGACGATAGAAAAATTATTAAAGAAGCTCGGATGAGCGTTGAAGTCAAGGTTCTTGATGATTTTATCAAAACAGTTAAGGATGAAGTAAGAAAATGCGAAGGTTATGTAAGCTCAGAGGATAAATATATAGATGAAAGCTCATCATGTGACCTTGTTGTTAACGTTCCGGCAGATAAGCTTGACGCAATTATTGATGTGATTGAAGCAAACTGCAAGGTTACCTCGCAGCACATTGATACTGACGATGTAAGCTCGGAATATATTGATACAGAGTCACAAATCAAGTCACTTGAAGCAGAACAGGAAACGCTTCTGAAGCTTATTGAAAAAGCAGATGACCTCGACAGTATAATCAAACTTCAGGACAGACTTTCGGGAATAAGAAGTGATCTCGAATCCTACAAATCAGCTAAAAAGCTTATGGAGAATCAGATTCAGTATTCATCTGTATCAATTGACATTGATGAAACCGAAAAAATCGTGAAAAACGACGAAAGCTTTTCAGCTCAGGTTAAAGAGAAATTTACGAAAAATCTTTATTCCGTAGGCAATTTCTTCCGTGAATTCGCAATAGGATTTATCGGCGGCATTCCGTATCTTGTAGTTCTTGCAGCAATCGCTGCGATTGTTATAGTAATTGCTAAGAAAACTAAAAAGAAAAAGGAAACAAAGTAAACGGGCAGCATAACAAAAAGAAAGCAGAAGAGTTGAACGCTCTTCTGCTTTTTCCTTATCTGATTAAATTCATAATCCGGCAGTCACCGTCATATACCCTTTGGATAACGATTCATTGCCGGTTCAAAGACGGTACAAAAATGCAATTGATTTTACCGCACAAAAAATATATCTGATATAAAATAAAAAACCGCAGATAACTGCGGTTAATTTCATATTATGCTTACACACCTTCAAAACTGAACAAAGGGAGAACAATGAAAAATGTAAAGGAATAAGAAATTGATTAGACTGAACCAAAGAAATATGGTCAAGCCCTCGACCTATTAGTACTGCTTAGCTGAACATGTCCCCATGCTTACACACGCAGCCTATCAACCATATAGTCTTTATGGGGTCTTACTAGCTTGTGCTATGGGATATCTTATCTTGGAGATGGCTTCACGCTTAGATGCTTTCAGCGTTTATCCGATCCGCACTTAGCTACTCGGCCATGCCACTGGCGTGACAACCGATGCACCAGAGGTGCGTCCATC
>JAZUDP010000141.1:0-25705 GCA_045639705.1 Acutalibacteraceae bacterium | reverse complement strand
GTTCAGAGCGTATGTTGAAAAGGGCATGAGCCGCGGTGTTAAGGTCGGCCTGCAGACAGTTGTTTTCGGCTCGGGCGGCTCGAGAAGCATTCCCGAGGGTTTCCCGTACAGCAAGGCGGCAAAGCAGATTGCATATTTCCTTAAGGAAATTGTTGCGCCGCTTGCGGAAAAATACGGTCTTACCGTTGTTGTTGAACCATTGTGTGACTGCAACATTATTAACACGGTAAAAGAGGGCTGTATCTTCGCGGCAATGGCAGAGTCGGACAACGTAAAGGGTCTCGGCGATTCGTTCCACATGTATACCTTCGGCGACAGGTTTGAAAATATAAAGGATGTTAAGGGCTTCCTCGGTCACGCGCATATTGCCGAGCCGACAGACAGAGTTTATCCCTATGAGAATGACGGCGCGGACTATCATTCATTCCTTTCGGCTCTTGAATTTGCGGGCTGTCCCAGATGCTCAATCGAAGCAGGCTGCAAGGACTTTGCAAAGGAAGCTCCCGTTGCTCTCGGAATCCTTAAAGCGGCGTTATAAAATAAGAGAAAAAAATCCCGGAGTGTCAGACTTCGGGATTTTTGCTTTTCGGGAAAAAGCTGCAGTAAGTGTTTTGACACTGAAAGTAATTAACAGCATAAGAAAAAGAGCTTCCGGAGAAGCTCTTTTTTACGTTAAGTTTTATTATTTGAAATATACGACATCCATCTCGTGATTGCACGGGCCGCCGCAGCCTGCGATAAGACCCTGTGAATAGAACCACTCTGTTTCAAGCATGCCGACCTTGTTGAGGGGCTTAATCTTGCCGCCTACTGAATTGGTTGTATTGCCGATACCCTTGACATACATCTGTGAGCAGTTGCCGCCGTTAATCTGAATAGCGTCTGTAACGCCATAGGAAAGAAGTACCTGCGCAGCGTCCTTTATAGGCATAAACTCAGTTGTCATAAGAATATAGCGCGTTGCGCTGACCTTTCCGAGGAAAGTGCGGTTGCGGTACGGGACGTCTTTAAATGTTGTTGTTATCTTGCCGTCCTGAATTGTTACATCCTGGAATCCGCATGTATTGTATGCGCCCTTTTTGATTTCGGCCGCGGCTGTGGTATTGTCAAGATTCTTCACATACTTCCATGTGCCGTCCTTGTACATTACAAGAAGCATTCCCGCTTTGCCCTCGGTGCCTTCATATTTTTTGTAAACGGCGCCGCTTCTGATTGTTGCAACATTTGTGGGGTAGCCGCTGCGTCCGTTAACCGCGATTACCGCGCCGACATTTTTTGCAATATTTTCAGTGTTGTCCTTTGCGGTTCCTTTTGAGATGTTAAGCCTTGTGGGTGTGTCGCAGTCAATAATTGCAACGGAGCATACGGGCTTATATGTTATTGATTTTCCACTTGTAATCTGGCTGTTGATTGTTTTGTCAAATGTCTGAGTGACGCTCTTGGCGAGTTCAACTCTGCCGATCTGAATATTAAGACCCGTTGCCTTCAGACCTGAAGCGTTTGAAGAATTCCATTGCTTTTTTACCGTTCCGAGAGACTTCGGAATATCGGTAAGCTTTTTGGGTGTGGCGGTTGTTGTCTTTACCGTTTCGGCGGGAGTCTTGCCTATGCTTATCTGAAGCGCAAGCAGAGCGTCGGTAGAATTTATTTTTCCGTCATGATTGATGTCCGCAAGCTTTGTATCAATGCTTTTTTCAATTCCTACCGAATATCTGAGAATCATCAGGGCATCGGATGAATTTACCTTGCCGTCTTTGGTAACATCACCGTAAATCGATTCGGCGTAGGAGATTATTGTTACGCCTGCAACAATACAGAGCGCAAGAATGGCTGCAATAAACTTTTTCATAAAATGCACCTCTCTTAGTTAATTCAGATGTTTTTTTCTTTTCTTGATTCCTTGAATTCCGACGGAGTCATATCCGTGCTTTTTTTGAATGCGCAGAAAAAAGTATTCAGATTTCGGAAGCCGCAGCTTACCGCTATTTTTTTAATCGGAACATCTGAGAATTCAAGCATGCTTTTGGCTTTTGCTATTCGCAGTGTGTTGACATATGCTTTCGGCGTTGTACCGAAAATATTCTTAAAGGTTGAAGAAAAATATGTCTTTGAAAATCCGCATATTTTTGCAAGCTCGTCAACGTTTATTTCCCTGTCATAGTTTGCGTTGATGTGTTTTACAACAAGTGAAATTCCGGGAGCGTAGCCGTTGCTTTTTGTGCGCGAGTCAAAGCTGTCGGACATCGCAAGACGGATTATTTCGGCACAGATAAGGTCGCGCAGAGGCCTGAGTATAAATTCGTCATGCGGCTCGGCGCTGCAGAATTCCAGTCGGAAATTCTTGATATAATCGTGCAGAGAATCCGAATACGGCAGGGTGGTGTTTAATTCAACTGTGCTGCCGTTCATTCTGACTGCCATATTCTCGAAATAATTCTTTTCGAAAGTAAGGTCAATATGCGAAACATTGTTCTGCTGATACTTTATGCCGTGAACCCGTCCGCTCTGAACCGGATATATTGAATTGGGTTCGCCGATATAGTTTGAATTTTCGGAAATAAGACATGTTATCGGCGACAGGGGAATGATAAATTCATACGCATCGTGGGAGTGCCGGCACGGCATCAGAAAGTTTTCGGGGCTTCTTTTGAAAACGCCGATAAGAAAATTCTCAGTGAAATAATAGCTGAAATTAGGATTTCTGATTCCCTCGTGAAAGGAGCAGGCTTCCGTCAGCATTATTGTTGTTTCGTCGATTTTCGGCGGCATTATTTAATAAGCTCCTGCATGAATGCCCAGGATTCCTCAGTTGCCTTGAAGGCGTCGCCGTCAACCCAGTCGCAGTCCTGCTCATAAGCGATGTAAGGAATCTCAAGCTCGCATGCGATATCGTAGCATTCTTTGAGATTGACGATACCCTTGCCGAGCGAGCAGAATTTTCTGTAGCCGTTTTCGTCAATGAAATAATCCTTGAAGTGCAGAACCTTTACGCGTCCCTTGAGCTGCTTAAGAACCTCAACGGGGTTGCGTCCGCCGAAGTGAATCCATGCGACATCGGGAATGAAATAGAAAAGCTCGGGGTCGGTCTCCTCAATAAGCACATCCATCATGCACTTTGAATAGTCGTCAAGCTTGTTGAATTCAAAAGCATGGTTGTGATAATTGAATGTAAAACCGTTCTCCTTGAAGGTTTTTCCGATTTCCTGCGCATCCCTTATAAAGCCTCTTACGGCGTTTGTGTTTCCGCGTCCGCTGTCGGGAGCGCTGCCGATGCCTATAGCGTCGCAGCCGATGGTTCTGTGGTGAGCCATGATGCCTTCAATATCGTCCTTCATCCAGTCCATGCTCTTATGAGTAATGCAGACCTTCATGTTATATTTGTCAAGAATTTCCTTCTGCTTTTCTGCGGGAATATCGCCGATACCCGAAATCTGAACATCGGTGACTCCCATAGCGGAAAGTCTTGCAAGCGTCGAATCAAAATCCTCGGCTGTCTTAATAAAATCTCTGAGTGTGTAAAGCTGTATAGCCATTGTGGGCTTTTTCATTGGTATTACCTCCCGAATATTGTTGTGTTTATTTTATCACATCTGGAAATATTATCAAGTGATATTCATAAAAAAGAATGTTTATGTATGAAATGTTTTTGATTCTCCGATTATATCCGAAGCAGAAAAATATTGATATATGTATTGCGGTGTGATATGATTTTTTTAAACAGGCAGATGAGGTGGTTTTATGATAACTCCTTTTGACAGGCTTATAAGCGTTATACTTGTTTTCTTTATTTTTTTGAACTCGTCACTGACAGACGGATATAACGACAGAGACATTGAAACCGTCACCCGAAATATAACCGACGGTCTGCTTTCGGGCAGGCTTGCTCCGTTTGCGGCGTCCGATATGCAGGACGGGGACAGCATAATCGCTGCCGCTGTGGATGACGGTGAAGGAAATCTCCGCTTTCCGGACATAGATTATTCAAGCAGGGACAAAGTAACATGGCCGCCTGCGATGCATCTTGCGCGAACCGAAAGGCTTGCCGTGCTTTACAGGGTGGAGACGGAAGAAAACAAAAAAGCCGGCTACAGAGAAGCTGTTCTGAGACTTCTCGATAACTGGCTCGAAAACGATTACCGAAGCGACAACTGGTGGCACAACAGGCTTTCAAATGCAAATATACTCGGTGAAATCGGGGTGCTGATGAAAAATGATATGAGCGGCGGACAGCTTGAAAAACTGGCGCAGCTTGTCGGCAGGGGCAGCCTTACCGTCAGTCTTGAAGCAAATCTGCGCACGGGGGCAAACTCCGTTGATTTTGCCATGTCAACAGTTAAATTCGGTGCGCTGACAGGCAGCCGCAGAGCAATTAAAAAGGCTGTCGGAGTTATCTCGGACGAACTGAAATATTCAAACGGCGAGGGTCTGAAGGAGGATGGAACGTTTTTTCAGCATGGCAGGCGTCTTTATATGGGCGGATACGGCATTACGTTTGTCACGGGAATGTCAAACCTTATGCTTATGCTCTCGGGTACGGAATATATTTTCACGCAGGAACAGCTCGCGCCGTTTGCGCAGTTTATTCTTGAAGGACTCCGCAAAATGAGCTTCGGCGGCACTCTTGACCCGACAACAATGGGAAGGTCGGTTTCGAGGCCCGACGCTCAGCCGCTTGCGTCAATAACAGCCTCTCTTTCCTGCCTTGCGGAAATTGAGGAAATGCCGGGACGCGATGAAATAAGAGCGTATGTTGAGTCGGTTAACAGCGACACAAAAGCGGATTACGGTCTGAAGTATTATGACGCCGCAAAATTCCTCGTTATAAACAACAGCGATTTTTATTTCAGCTTCCGCGGCGGAGACAGTAGCCTTTTATACTCGGAAATAATAAATGATGAGAATATTCTCGGATATAATTCTTCTTTCCCCGGTGTTACAACAATAATGCACACCGGAAATGAATACAGAAATATCGCGCCGGTTTACGATTATTCTTATGTTCCGGGTACAACCGCGGTTTATGAAACAGACGAAGAGCTTGCCGCACATAAGGATTTCACATACAGAAGCTTAAGAGGCACTTATCCTGCGGCGTCAGCTGACGGTATGGCTGTCTGCGCGGCAAAGACAGCGCACGAGGGAATAAGCATGACTGTTTCCTGCTTCGCGACCGACAGTGCCGCGATACTTTTGGGCGCGGGCATGAGCGACTCAAAGGGCAGAAGCATGTACACGACGCTCGACCAGTGCTTCTATACAGGTTCTTTCAGCCGCGACGGAAACACGGTTATTCATAACGGAATAAAGTATACCGTACTTGAAGGCGGAAAGCTTTCGGCACGGAACGAACACAGAACCGGCGACTGGCACCGAAATAATCTTGCAAATGCGGCGATTGCCGCCGAGGGCGATATTTTCACCATTGCCGTTGAGAATACAGGCTCATACGCATACACCGTTATGAGCGAAAATACAGATGAAGAGTTTAAGGTTATCGCGAACACCGAAAAGGTTCAGGCGGTTTTAATGCCGGACGGAACAGCTGCGGCCGCATTCTTTGCAAAAGCCGAATTCAGCTGGAACGGAGAAATCTGCAGCGGCAAAGCGGGAGAGGTTAAATTTTTCTGATATCAAACAAAAAAGCCTTGAGATTTTTATTATCTCAGGGCTTCTTTATTTAAGCAATTCTGTTTCCTTTTATTTTAAGCTTTCCTATAACCGGAGCTTTCAGCGTACCTGTAAATCTGTCGTCTTCAAATGTCAGCGTTACGGGAATTTTCTGTCCCTTCAGAATATCGCATTCGCCAACAGCCGAAAGCGTATTTCCGTCCTCGGTTATTTCACTTACGCGGATTTCGGGAAGGCTTTTTCCGACAATTTCAAACTTGAAATCATATTCGCCGTCAATATCGCTTATTGTCATTCTGCCGATACCCTTAAAGACAAATGTATTAATCTGAGCTTCCCATGTTCCGAGACCGATCATAATCTGATTCCTCCTGCATTTTATCTGAAAGAAGACTAACATATTTTAGCGTTTATGTCAATATTGACTTTTAAACACAGACATTTACCTTAATAATTACTTATATATGTCCGCTTTGCTTGACTTTTAGCTGTTACTGTATTAAAATATAATAACATCAGTATGTCTTTTAATGGGGACATGCGCTTGTTGAAAACACAATGAATTACAAATGGCTTTTACAGCCTTCCGGAGAGTTAAAAATGAAAAAAATTGATTGGAAAAACATGCTGACAAAGCAGATACTGATGCTGATTTACGATGTTCTCGTAATAAACGTATCGTATATTTTTACGCAGCTTTTAATTGAGAAAACGCTGACCGAGACGGACCTTATGTTCTTCGGTCAGAGAGCTGTCCCGGTAACGCTTGTTTTTTTGCTCCTGTTCTTCTCATTCCGTATATATTCATCCATGTGGGAATATGCGGGAATCAAAGAGCTTGTAAATATCGGACTTGCGTGCGGTATCGGCGGACTTTCAACAATCGCCATTGATATTGTATTAAGAAAATTTACAATCAATAAGCTGAGCTGCTTCAGCGCATCCTTCTATGTCTTCGGCACACTTATTCTTGTGTGTCTTATAGCGGGTCTTAGACTGCTTTACAGAATTGCGCGCAGACGAATAAGATACCGCGAGCTTAAAAGACAGGATAAGCTTGATAATGTTATGATAGTCGGTGCAGGCGACATGGGCATGATTATTATCAGCGAGCTTGAAGCAAATAATTATCAGAAGGGAAAGCCGGTTGTTGCGGTTGACGATAATCCCGTTAAGGTCGGAAAACGTCTGAGGGGCGTTCCGATTAAGGGAACCTGTGACGATATTCCCAGGCTTGCGCGTGAATATGATATTCATACAATCATTATCTGTATTCCCTCTGCGGACACAGACCGTCAGACAGAAATTCTCCGTCTTGCGGTTGAAACGGGCTGCAAGCTTAAGACTTCGCCCACTCTTCTTGAAATGGAAGAGGGTACAAAGGCGGGAAAAATCAGAGATGTCAATATTTCCGACCTGCTTGCACGTCCCGAGGTTAAGCTTAATCCCGATGTCTGCAAATACATCAGGGACGAAACTGTTCTTGTCACAGGAGGAGGCGGCTCAATAGGAAGCGAACTCTGCCGTCAGGTTGCAAGATACAAGCCGAAAAAAATTATTGTTCTCGATATCTATGAGAACAACGCATATATGCTCAAAAATCAGCTTGATTCCAGACTGAAGGGAAAGCCTGAGGTTCATATCAGAATAGGCTCTGTCCGTGACGAGGCGAGGCTTCATGAGGTCTTTGAGGAATTCCACCCGACGGTTGTATTCCATGCGGCGGCGCATAAGCATGTTCCGCTTATGGAGGACTGCCCGAAGGAGGCTGTTAAAAACAATATTTTCGGAACGTATAATGTTGCGAAGACTGCCGTTGAATATAAGGTTAAACGTTTTGTAAGCATTTCAACGGATAAGGCGGTTAATCCAGCGAATGTCATGGGTGCCACAAAGCGTGTTACGGAGATGGTTATTCAGTATTTCCAGAGGAAGTGCGGCGGAAGCACCGTTTTTGCGGCTGTCAGATTCGGTAATGTTCTCGGCTCAAGCGGAAGCGTTATTCCGATTTTTACAGAGCAGATTAAGGACGGAGGTCCCGTTACGGTTACCCATCCGGATATCACAAGATATTTTATGACTATTCCCGAGGCGTCTCAGCTTGTTGCGCAGGCCGGAGGTCTTGCAAACGGCGGCGAGGTTTTTGTTCTTGACATGGGTGAGCCTGTTAAAATTCTTACGCTTGCCGAAAACCTTATCAGACTTTCGGGTTATAAGCCGTATTCAGAAATAAACATTGAATTTTCGGGACTTCGCCCCGGCGAAAAGCTTTATGAGGAGCTTGTTCTTGAAGAGGAAAGCAACGAAAGAAAGATGACTGCCAACAACAAGATTTTTGTTACAAAGCCTCTTGAAATGGATGATGAGCTTTTTGAGAAAAAGCTTGAGGAGCTTAAGGCGGCGGATGCATCGGATATCAGAAGAATTCTTAAGGAAGTTGTTCCGAATTTTGTTGAGCAGGCAGCTTATGACCCTGCGTAAACGGACTGTTATTTTGGGGAAGAGATAAATGTACAGATACATAAAAAGGTTTTTGGATTTTATTATTGCTTCGGTGATGCTCATTGTGCTGTCGCCGCTGATGCTTGCCGCATGCATACTGATAAAGTCGAACAATGACGGACCGGTTCTCTTTAAACAGAAAAGACCGGGAAAAAACGGAAAGATCTTTACTGTTTACAAGTTCAGAACAATGTCGGTTAAGACGCATGACGAAAACGGCAGAGAGCTGAGTGATTTTGAAAGAATGTCAAAAATCGGAAGTCTGCTCAGGAAGACAAGCATTGATGAGCTTCCGCAGCTTATCAATATTCTTAAGGGTGATATGAGCTTTATCGGTCCGAGACCTCTGCTTACGGAATATCTTGAGCTGTATACTCCCGAGCAGATGCGGCGTCATGAGGTTGCACCCGGTATTTCGGGCTGGGCGCAGGTAAACGGCAGAAATACTCTTACATGGGAGAAAAAGTTTGAATACGATGTTTATTATGTCGATCATCTCAGTCTGTCGATGGATTTGAAAATATTTTTCAGAACAATTATGAACGTGCTTAAGCAGGACGGCATAAACAGTGATGACTCAAATACAATGGAAAAATTCAGGGGAAGCGTAACCGAGGAAGTGCATAAATGAAAAAAATTCTCTATGTTGCTACAATAACACAGCATTTTTATTATTTTCATCTGCCGTCAATGCAGATGTTCAGGGAACTCGGCTGGCAGGTTGATGTTGCTTCTCACGGTGATACAGAGCTTCCTTTCTGCGATAACAGATATGAAATACCGATTCAGCGCTCTCCTGCAGACAAAGAAAATTTTGCGGCATATAAGCAGCTGAAAAAGATTATCAAAGAAAATAAATATGATATAATTCATTGCCACACTCCGATGGGCGGAATGCTTGCGAGACTTGCGGCACGCTCGGAGAGGAAAAACGGCACTAAGGTGCTTTATACCGCTCACGGTTTTCATTTTTATAAAGGCGCGCCCGCACTTAACTGGATGATTTATTACCCGATTGAGCTTGTAATGTCGCTTCTTACGGATTGCCTTATTACAATCAATGACGAGGATTTTGATTTTGCACGGAAGCATCTTAAAGCAAAGAAAACCGAAAAAGTTAACGGCGTAGGTTATAATACCGACAGATACTTTCCTGTTTCGGAAGATGAAAAAAATGAAATACGCAGAAAGCTTGGCTATAAGGAAAATGAAAAGCTGCTGATTTATGTTGCGGAAATGAATGCAAATAAAAATCAGTCAATGCTTATTAAGGCGTTAAAGCTTCTCAGTGAAAAAAGCGGGAATTACAGACTTCTTATAGCCGGAGCCGATAATTTCAACGGAGAGTATCCGCGCCTTGCAAAAAAACTCGGAGTTGAAAACAGAGTTGATTTTCTCGGTCACCGCAGTGATATTGACGATCTCCTTCATGCGTGTGATATTGCTGTCGGTTCAAGTATCCGTGAAGGGCTGCCGGTCAATGTTATGGAAGCGCTTGCCTGCGGACTGCCTGCAGTGCTTTCGGATAACCGCGGTCACAGAGCGCTGACGCTAAACGGCGTGAACGGATATACCGTTGCGGTTGACGATTATACAGCGATGGCAGAACATATTAAAGAAATTTCAGATAATAAAGAGCTTTATAAAGAGCTTTCGCAGAATGCTGTTGAGACTGTGAAGCCGTATTCAAAGGAAAATGTTTTATCGGAGCTGAAAGAGATTTACAGTAAATATACAGGATGATTTTTTATGCCGAGTTTTCATTTTTATTTTTTTGAAAAAGTTGTCTGGATTGCAACTATTATATTATGTCTGATTTCGCTTGGCTGCAGATATATCCCGCTCAGAAGAAGAGGCGGACTGGGCCAGCCTCTTCCAAATCCGGCCTGCATGATTCTTGCTGTTGCTTTTTTTACTGTATTTACGGCACTTAGGAAAGATGTTGGTGACACTCCGTTTTATGTTATGTCTTTTGAGGGATTTACAGGCTCTGACAATCCGGTTACGGCGGAGCTTTTTTTCACAAGTATGTTTGCGTTCTTTCAGAATCTTATACGAAATCTGACGGATGACCCGCAATGGCTTGTCGCGTTTTCGTCAATTATGGCTATGCCGGTTCCGATTTATATTCTTTATAAATATTCATATCCGTTTGATATGACACTTTACCTTTTTGTAACGTACGGATATGTCGGCGGCATGATGAACGGCATGAGACAGTATATGGCGGCGGCAATAGTGCTTTGCGGAACGAAATATCTGTTCTCCTTAAAGAAAACATCGTTTATCAAATATGCGGTAATCATTATGCTCGCGTGGTCGATGCATAAAAGTGCTTTACTGATGATTCCGTTCTTCTTTATTGTCCGCCGGAAGGCATGGACCTTCAGCTCATATGCAATTATTCTGGGAAGCGTTGTGGCAACGGTTGCGTTTGACGCAATTCTGCCGTCGTTTTTGGGTGCGCTTGAGGAGACCAGCTACAGCGTTTATGCCAAAAACGGCTGGTTTACATCGGGCAGCGACAACGGCGCAAGTCTCGGACGCGCACTTGTTTCAGCCTATCCCGTTGTTATTGCCTATATGAACAGAGACAGGATGAAACAGCTCGGTCACATCGGGGATGTGCTGACAAATCTTGCGTTTTTAAATATTGCTCTGTGTATAATTGCGACCTACAACTGGATATTTGTCCGCGTGGCAATATATCTGATGATTTATTTCATGATATTTACTGCGTGGGTTGTAACGTGTGCGGTTGATCAGAAGGATAAACCGGTATATGTTCTGGCTACACTTGGAGGGTTTTTCTTATATTCACGCTATCAGAATTTCCAGATTGCCGGATACGCCTCGGATTATTTCTTCCCGGGCATGACATTTGCATAAGGAGTCAGTAATGAAATATTTTTTATTTAACCATTCGGGAAGTCTGAACCGCGGATGCGAGGCAATTGTCAGAGGTACAATAAATATAATCTCGAATTATGATAAGGAATGCAGCTTCCTGCTTTCATCGTTTGACCCGGAAGCAGACAGGATTATTGAGAATATCGGGATTGAAAAATTCGAAGCAAGACCTTTAACCGAAACAGAAAAATTTATTTCCGCGTTGAATGTTAAACTTAAGCATTCCGAGGAATACGCATTGAAAAAAATGTATTCTTCCGTTGTCAGACAGGCAGAGGACTGCGATATCTGTCTTTCAATCGGTGGAGATACATACTGCTACGGCGACAATCACGAAATAAGAGTGCTTACAAATGAACTGAAAAATTCGGGGAAAAAAGTTGTACTCTGGGGTGCTTCAATCGGAGCGGAGGACCTTTCCGATGAAAAGCTTGAAAGCCTTAAGGTTTTTGATGCGATTTTTGCGAGAGAATCTCTGACATATAATCTCCTGAAGGAAAAGGATGCAAACAGCAGCATTTTTCTTAATGCCGACCCGGCATTCTGCATGGACAGAGAGGATGTACCGATTCCGGACGGCTTTACAAAAGAAAACACTCTGGGCATAAATGTAAGCCCTCTTATTGAAAAAAAGAATCCCGGAATAACCGGGGCGGTAACGGCTTTTATCGAATATATTATTGAAAAAACAACCCTGAACATTATGCTTGTTCCTCATGTTACCGAGGACGGAAACAGCGATTACGAATATATGCTTCCGTTTCTGCAGAAATACAGGGACAGCGGAAGAGTCGCAATGGCTTCTCCGGGGCTTAATGCGAAGCAGTATAAAGGAATTATTGCGAAGCTCAGATTCTTTATCGGTGCGAGGACACATTCGACAATCGCCGCATATTCAAGCGGAGTTCCGACCTTTGTGCTTGGCTACAGCGTAAAATCAAGAGGAATAGCGACAGATATTTTCGGCGATGACAGATATGTTGCCGATGTGCTTGAGATTTCAGACGGGAGTATTCTTGTAAATGCCCTGAATACGCTGCTCAGTGATGAAAATGAAATAAAAGAAACCCTGAGAAAGAAAATTCCCGTGATGCTCAGAAGCTCAATGCAGATGGGAGCGGAACTGACGGAGCTGTAAAACAACCGCTGATCAAACCGGATGCGCAAAACTCAGCGGACTGTTGTCCGTCATTTTGGAAAAGAGTTTTTAAAATTACTATATCTGCAATTTTTTTATAACATATGACGAAAAATATTCTCAGTGGTATTCACACCCCGATTTAATCAGTGTTTTCTAAAGAAGGTGACAGAGATGAAGAAAAAAGTGTTGTTTGTAATACCTTCTCTTCGCGGAGGCGGAGCGGAAAAAAGTCTCATCTCTGTGTTATCTCTTTTTGATTATGAAAAATATGAAGTGGACCTGCTGCTTTTCAGGCGTGACGGTATGTTCCTCGAAAAGCTTCCGCCTGAGATAAACTTTCTCTATGATACAACAGATTTTGAAACATTTGACGGTGACGGAAAAACAGCTGTAATGTATTTCCTTAAAAAGCTTGATTTTTCGGCAGCGGCTGACAGAATCAGATACCTGAAGACCTTCAAAGAAACCGATATGGTTGCGCAGGAAACCGAATCATGGAAGTATTTAAGAAGAAGACTGCCGAAAATGTCGAAGAAATATGACTGCGCAATCAGTTATCTTGAGGGAAATGCAAATAATTTTGTTGCGGACTGCGTAAAGGCCGACAGGAAGATATGCTATGTCCACAATGATATAAGCAGACTTCCGTATAATGACGGCTTTTACAGAAACTCATTCAGCAGGTGCGATGCCGTGGTAACCGTGTCGCAGCTTTGCTATGACAGCCTTGTTTCACATTTTCCCGAGTATTCCGGGAAATATCATATTATCGAGAATATAACAAGCAGAAGAATTATCCTTGCGGACGCGGACATTCCGGATGATGTTTACGGCAGCAGAGATGAAGCGGTCATTCTCACTGTAGGAAGATGCTCGGAGCAGAAGAATATCGGTCTTGCTGCGGAGGCATGCAGGGAACTCAGAGACCGCGGCAGAAAAATCAAATGGTATCATATCGGAAAAGGCGAGGATGAAGAAAAAGTCAGAGCATATGCTGAGGAACTCGGAATTGCCGGAAGCTTCATTATGTTAGGCGAAAAAAGCAATCCGTATCCGTACATGGCTCAGTGCGATATATATGTACAGCCCTCGCGTTTTGAAGGTAAATCAATAGCTGTCGATGAAGTCAAGTGCCTTCATAAGCCGATGGTTGTTACCGATTATCCTTCCGTAAACGATCAGGTCAGAGACGGGGTTAACGGATTGATATGCAAAATGAACAGAACCGATATGGCTGATAAAATAGAAATGCTTATTGACAGTCCCGGGCTTCGCGGAGTTCTTTCCGGAAATCTTCAGAAAGAGGACTGCGGAAATGAAAATGAATTAAAAAAGCTGTATAAGCTTATTGACGGCTGAAAGGGTGCGGATAATGCCTGAAGCATTAATTATTATATTGCTGTTAATCGTACTTTCGGTTTTGCTGTATGATTTCCTCCCGGACTTTCTCAACTGGCTCGGAAGAATAAAAATCGGAAGTATTTCGGATTTCGGGGAATGGAAAGACAGCGTAAAACAGATAAATCTCAGCTGGGCTGCCGGCGGCGCTCCGGCTGTTCCAAAAAACGAAAACCAGAGACTTAAGCTTGTTAAACTTATTAAGGACGGCAAAGAGAAGTCTCCGATCTGCTACTGGCAGGATGCCGCCCTGCTTAAGGGCGTTTCCGAAAAAGAAGCCGCAGAAAAGCTGATTGAACGGTATATTGACAAAAACACGGGCGAATGGAAAATCAATCCCGTGAGAGCTGATGCGGCTATACTTGCCTATGAAATCCTTTCAGGCGGTTATGCGGATGCGGATGCTGTAAAGCCTGCGATGAAGTATACAGCCGAAATGCTTAGGGCACAGTATGACGAATTCGGTTCGGTTCCCTATAATACGGATGTTTCTGAAATTAGATTTGTCGATACTGTCGGCATGATATGCCCCTTTCTGATAAAATATGCCGTTCAGTACGGACACCGTGAATATATTAAGATTGCAATGAATCAGATAATCCGGTATAAGGAATACGGATTCGACGAGGCGATGAAGCTTCCGTTTCACTGCTTCAGTGAAGAGACAAAGGCAAAGCTCGGTATTTGCGGCTGGGGCAGAGGCTGCGGATGGTGGGCGGTCGGTATAGCCGACAGTCTGAAGGAGCTTCTTGAATGTGACGGGTTTAACAGGGAGAAAGAATTACTGCTGAGGCTTAATATAGAATTTCTTGATGAGATAAAAAAACATATAACCGACAGCGGAGCGGTTAACAGAATGATGCTGAACGCATCGCTTCCCGACAGCTCGGCCTCAGCTATGGCGGCTTACTGCTTTTCTTATTTATATAAGCTGACGGATAAAACGGAATACCGCGATACGGCGGAAAGAATATTTGCTTTTCTTAAAGGCGCGACAAGAAGAAACGGCGTGATTGATTATTCTCAGGGAGATACTATGGGAATCGGATATTATGCATCGTCATTTTCGGTAGTGCCTGCGGCTCAGGGATTTACCGCGACCGCGCTTGATATACTTTACTGAATCAGACGGGAGGTGACAGTATGATTGACATTCACTGTCATATTCTAAACGGATTGGACGATGGGGCGCGGGATATTGAAACCTCACTGCAGATGTGCAGAATAGCGGAACAGAACGGAATCAAGCATATTGTTGCAACTCCGCATACAAACAGTGTGGACAATATCGAACGTTTTCTGGAACTCAGAAACGAAAGGCTCAGTACGCTGAGAAAGCAGACGGAGCTGAACGGCATCAAGGTGAATATTTATCCCGGTGCCGAGGTCTATGTTGATGACGACATATTTTTTTCAAACAATCTCAGGCGTCTTTCGATTAACGGGAGCAGATACATTCTTGTTGAATTTTCATTCCGCGAGATGAATGTAAAGAAAATTTACAGCTATCTTAATGAGATTGTCGGTATGGGACTTGTTCCGATAATAGCTCATCCGGAAAGATATGAAATGTTTCAGTTCGATTATGATGCCGTCAACAGCCTTGTCAGGAAGGGCGCGATATTTCAGATAAACGCGTCAAGTCTTGCAAGCATGGACGGACCGCAGGAGTTTGAGCTTGCTTATTCAATGGCGTATAACGGGATTGCTTCTTTTATAGGAACGGATGCGCATTCGGCTCACCACAGACCGAATAATCTTACGGAAATGATGAGGTTTTTCCCGCCTGACATAAGTCAGTTCAATATGCAGATGATGGTGCATGACAGTGCGAAATGCGTGCTTACCGACAAGGAGCTGCCATCGGTTGACAGAGGAGAAATTTATAAGCGGGGATTCTGATTTCCGCGTTTACATAAAGTGCAGTTGCTGCATGAAAGGATGAGAGAATATATGCAGGAGATAAATACTACCGCCAAAAATGTGTATATGGACGGCGGCGGAAACAGCGGAGGAGGCGCTCCGATGCTGGATATCGGCAGACTGATAAAAAACCTTATCAGCAAGCTCTGGCTTATGCTGATTCTCGGCGGTATTTTTGCAGGCATAGGTTTTTCAATGGCCAAAGCGAATTATGTTGAATCGTATGAAGCTGAAACAACGCTCAGCTTCATGGTTACGGATTATGTAATAGTTCAGGATTATTCGAACAGAAAAGATACCCCTACGGAATACAAGCAGGAAACAACGTTTTATGACGCAAACGATGCAAAAAAATATCAGACCCTGCTTAAGAGCGACGAGATGGTCGGCAAGATAATCGACAGAATGAAGGAGCTTTATCCGGAAAGTGACTACAGCTCTGATTTTGTCCGCAACTGTCTTGCAGTTGAGCCTATTCCCGAGGGAATAAACGGATTCTTTGTAATTTATGCCGACAGTCTTGATAAAGCGTTCTGTGAAAGGGCACTTTATGTTGTTATTGAAAAATTCCCCGAGTATGTTCAGCAGTTCGATTCAAGAATTTCGATTAAGGTAATCAAAAGCCCGAGCAGTCCGCATGTTACCAATTCGGACGCCGCAACTACAAAGGCTATTACGGGCTTTGTAATCGGCGCGGGAATAATCGCAGCCGTTGTTGTTGTGATTACCATGCTTACAAATACGGTTACGAGTCTTGAAAATCTCCGACGCGATGTTGATGCGAAGGTTCTCGGCGCTGTTCCTCTTATTGAGAAGCCGTCAGGCCTTTTCGGCAAAAAGAAAAAGACGCCTCAGGGTTCGCTTCTTATTACCGATTCGTCAAAGGTAAGCTTTGCTTTTGTTGAAAGCTTTAAATCAATACGAACCAAAATTGAAAACGTCAAGGCGGAAAAGGGATATAAGGCGTTTGTTGTTACAAGCACCTATGAGGATGAAGGCAAAACGACAGTTTCGGTTAATATCGCATGTTCTCTTGCACAGAAGGGAAAATCCGTATTGCTTATAGACAGTGACCTCAGAAAACCGGCTGTTCTTCATGCGGTAGGCGTCAAGAGCGATACAAGATACGGTCTTATTCCGATTATCAAGGGAACCTCGACTTATATCGATTCAATCAAATTCATTAAATCACTCGGTATCTTTGTTCTTCCGACAGGCGGTATATCGCTTAAATCAACAGAGGTCCTCGACGCTGAAAAGGTCAGAAATGTTATTGAACAGGCACGCAAGGAGTTTGACTATATCATCATTGACTCGCCGCCTGCGCACGTTGTTTCGGACAGCCTTGTTATTGCGCCTCTTGCAGACGGAATAATTTACAGTATCAGGCGTGATTATGCCAAGGTTTCAGAAATCAACCGTACTCTTGAAGAAATCAGAAGTGCCGATATTGAAGTTATCGGTACAATATTCACAATGAGCGGCGGAGAAGAAAACAGCCGCTATTACAAGCGGAAGGGTTACTTCCGTTACGGCGGATACTACGGCAGACGCAAGAAGAAAAACAAATCCGGCGGATATGGCTACGGCGGTTACGGTTACGGCGGCTACGGCTATGGAAGCGGTTACGGTTACGGCGGCGGCTACGGCTACGGCGGCGGTTACGGTTACGGCGGCTACGGTTATGGCTACGGAAACGGCTACGGCTACGGCGGTTACGGCTACGGTTACAACCCGGAGCAGCAGGCAGGCTCTCAGAGTGAAGCAAAAATAGACAATCAGTAAAGGAATTGCACGGCGGGAAATGCTGTCCGAAAAGAGGTATTTATTATGATAAGCAGAGAATGGAATGACATAAAGCCGTTTGAATCAAAGGTATGGCTTGCATCGCCTACAATGCACGGAGACGAGCTTAAATATATGACAGAGGCATTTGAGACAAACTGGATGTCAACTGTCGGACAGAATATCAACGAGGTTGAGCGTATCACAGCCGAATTAATCGGAGTTAAATATGCGGTTGCGCTTTCGGCAGGTACTGCTGCGCTTCATCTTGCCATGAAGCTTGCGGGAATCAAACCGGGCGAAAGAGTTTTCTGCTCCGATATGACTTTTGACGCGACGGTTAACCCTGTCGTATATGAGGGCGGAGTTCCTGTCTTTATAGATACCGAGCCCGACACATGGAACATGGACCCCGCTGCCCTTGAAAAGGCATTTGAGCTTTATCCTGAGGTCAGGGTGATTGTTGTTGCGCATCTTTACGGTACTCCGGGCAAAATTGACGAAATCAGAGCTGTTGCGGACAGACACGGCGCTGTAATTGTTGAGGACGCCGCCGAATCACTGGGCGCGACATACAAGGGCGTTCAGACAGGAACCTTCGGTGACTTTAACTGCATCAGCTTCAACGGAAACAAGATTATCACGGGCTCAAGCGGCGGAATGCTTCTTACAGATGACCTTGAAGCGGCGAACAAGGTGCGCAAATGGTCAACGCAGGCGCGTGAAAACGCCCCGTGGTATCAGCATGAGGAAATCGGCTATAATTACCGCATGAGCAATGTAATTGCCGGTGTTGTCCGCGGACAGCTTCCTTATCTTGAGGAACACAGGCTTCAGAAAAAGGCAATTTATGAGAGATACAGGGAAGGCTTCAAGGGACTTCCCGTTTCAATGAATCCTTATGATGAGGAAAATTCAGAACCGAATTTCTGGCTTTCATGCATGATTATTGATAAGGATGCCATGTGCAGACAGGTAAGGGATGAGCAGAAGGCGCTTTATGTCGGCGAACACGGCAAATCATGTCCGACTGAAATTCTTGAAGCTCTTGCAAAGTACAATGCTGAGGGCCGTCCTATATGGAAGCCCATGCATATGCAGCCGATTTACCGCACGAACGGTTTTGTTGTCCGTGACGGAAGCGGAAGAGCGAGAACAAACGCTTATATCGAGGGCAGCTGTGCCGATATCGGAATGGATATATTTGAGCGCGGACTCTGCCTGCCGTCAGACAATAAGATGACTCCCGAGCAGCAGGATGTTATTATCGAAATAATCAGAAGATGCTTTGAATAAGAAGAAAGGACTTGGTCATCCAAGTCCTTGCGTTTTATTTTATCAGATCTTTAATAACCTCGCCTGCGAGTATCAGTCCTGCCGCCGAGGGCACAAACGAAACGCTTCCCGGCAGCGGCTTTCCGTCCTCGGTGCAGCCGTGCTTTATCGGTTCTTCCTTTGAATAAACAACCTTAAGATGATTTATTCCCCGTTTCCTCAGCTCCTGCCTCATCACGCGTGCGAGGGGACAGACAGAGGTTTTGCTTATATCCGCAACCTCAAATTTTGTCGGGTCAAGCTTGTTGCCCGCACCCATACAGCTTATTACGGGAACTCCTGCGCTGACAGCTTTTTCGGCGATAAGAAGCTTTGAGCTTACTGTGTCAATAGCGTCAACGATGTAGTCGAAACCGGTAAAGTCAATCTCATCGGCGTTATCCTTTGAAAAAAACATTATATGAGCCCTGACATCGGCATCGGGATTGATTTCAGCACAGTGCGCCGCGGCAACGCTGACCTTCGGCATACCGACGGTTTTTAATGTTGCTACAAGCTGACGGTTTATATTGGATTCCGAAACGCTGTCGCCGTCAAAAAGGTCGAGACAGCCGACGCCGCAGCGGACGAGAGCTTCAACTGTATATGAGCCTACACCTCCGATGCCGAAAACGGCAACACGGGAGCGGCGCAGCTTTTCAATTGCTTCTTTTCCGAGCAGCAATTCGCTTCTTTCAAAAACAGACATGTCGTTCTCCTGAATTTTTTCTTAATTATACCAATAAAAAATCGTATTTTCAAGTATACAAGCATTAAACTTTATGTTATAATATAAGCTACTAAAATACAGGAGGATATCAGATGAAAAAGCTTATCAGCGTTATACTGATTGTTTCACTTGCTTTGTGCTGCTTGTACATACCTGCGTTTTCCGCTTCAACAATAAAGCTGACCGGTGAAGTATACCCTTCCGAAATAGTTGCAGGAAAAACATTTTCGGTTTACGGAACCGTTTCTTCAGACAGCGCTCTTTCGTCTGTAACATGCTCGGTTTACAGCTCGAACGGTGCTTTGCAGTTTACAAAGACAGCTTATCCCGGTGCGGCATCGTATTCAATACATGCAATTGATTCCTATATGACATTTTCCAAGCTTTCAATGGGCAGCTATACATATAAAATAATTGCATCAAATGAGAGTGAGAAGGATGTTGTTCTTCTTTCAAAAGCATTCAGGGTTATTTCGTCAAACGGAACCACCATTGAGCTTACCGGATACAATTATCCTGCTTCCCTCACCGCAGGCAAAACATTTTCCGTCAGCGGAACCGTAAAATCCGTAAACACGCTGACATCCGTCACAGCGGGAGTCTATACATCGGGCGGAACCGCAAAATTTGAACATACGGCTAAGCCCGGCACATCAACATACGATATTCATAACCTTGACAGTTATATGACATTTTCAAAGCTTACTGCAGGCTCATATGTATATAAAATAAAGGCGAGCGATTCATCCTCCCAGAACGTTGTGCTGCTTCAGAAATCCTTTACGGTTGCGGACGCTTCAAAGCCCGACGAGAACCTTAAGTCGGTTCTGTGGAATGTGATTGACCTTTCGTATCACAATGATATTGTTTCATGGGACAAGATTGCCGATACGGTTGACGGGGTAATTCTCAGAGTAGGCTACCGTTCGCTTGCAGGCTCACGTTCAATCGGTTCGGATGTTCAGTTTGCCAATTTCTATAAGGAAGCCTCATCAAGAGGACTTCATATAGGATGCTATTTCTTCAGTAATGCGCTTACCGTGGCTGAGGCTGAAGCAGAGGCTGATTTTGTACTGAAAAAGCTCAAAGAAAACGGCTGCAAGCTTGATATGCCCGTATATTTTGACATGGAGACCGATGCTCAGTATGAGCTTTCACAGTCGGCCTGCACTCAGGTTGCGCGTGCGTTCTGCAACAGGATTACGGCAAGCGGATACTATGTCGGTATTTATTGCAGCAAGTATTTTGCACTTGATGAGCTTTATGCGGACCAGCTCGGCGATATACCGTTCTGGATTGCACAGTATGCGTCATACTGCGATTACAGCGGACCCTACGGCATGTGGCAGTACAGTGAGAAGGGCAGCGTCCCCGGAATCAGCGGAAATGTTGACCTTGATTTCTGCTACTATGATTATCCTTCGTACATAAAAGAAAAGGGATTTAACGGATACAAGCCGACGCCCGTTGTTGTTACGCCAACCTATAAGGTTAAGACTGCTGACTGCAGCAGGGTAAATGAGTCGGAAAAAACTATTTCATTTGTTCCGTCGGGAATGGATACAGTGGCATTCAGCAAAAAGTATCTCGAATATTCTTCCAGCGTAACAGTAACCTTCGGTAATACCGTAGGCGGTAAAATCGCTACGGGAACGACGGTAATTTTCAAAAACGGCGACAAAACGCTCGCGACATATACCGTATCCGTTAAGGGGGATATCGATGCGAACGGTGTCGTTAATTCATCCGACGCTCTGCTTGCTCTGGAGAATTCTATTGAAAAAATAAAGCTCAGCGGTCTGAAAAAAATAAGTGCCGATGTTAACGATGACGGCATGATAAATTCAAGCGATGCACTTTTGATACTGCAGATTTCGGTTAAATCATAAAATTGCAGATTTGCATTTGTTCTGAGGTGGAATATGGAACTTACACCCGAGCTTTCAAAGCTTATTTATCTGATTTTTGAAATGATCGGCACGGTTGCTTTTGCGGTATCCGGAGCAATGGTCGCGATAAAGAAAAAGGTTGATGTCTTCGGAGTTCTTGTTCTCAGCTCTGTCACGGCTCTCGGCGGAGGCATTGTAAGAGATGTGCTTATCGGAACTCTGCCGCCGAGAATGTTTTCGGATTACCGGTATGTTCTTGCGGCGCTGATTACCGCAATTATTGTTTTCTTAATCGCGTTTGTTTTCAGAAAGGCGTATCAGAAAAGCGAGGCGGTTGTTGATGCCATCAACAATATTTTTGACGCAGTCGGCCTCGGGATTTTCACCGTAACAGGAGCAAAGGTTGCTATAGAGTCCGGTTTTACAAAGAACGGCATTCTTGTTGTATGTCTTGCCGTTCTGACGGGAGTCGGAGGTGGAATTATCCGCGATATGATGCTCTGCGAGATTCCTTTTATACTCAAAAAGAGGATTTATGCCATAGCTTCAATACTCGGAGGCACTGCGTATCATCTGCTTGTTACCTACGGCGTACATTTCAGAGTGGCAACTGTAATTTCTGTTGCGCTTGTATTTATTATCAGAATTCTGGCAACGGTATTCAAGTGGGATCTGCCGCGGGTAAAGCTTGAAGAAAACTAAAAAACGGACAGGCTATCCTGTCTGTTTTTTTATTGTATTGGTTCGTGGTTTCTGATAATTCCAAGCTGCTTTTTCAGTCTGAATATGCTTCTGCGCACAGTCATTCGCACGCTGTCCTCCTTTATACCGAGGGCGGAGGCAATGACGCGGTCATGCAGTCTGAGAATATATTTCATTTCGATTGCTTTCCTGTCACGCTCATTCATTCTCAGCATTTCCTGCCTGATACGGTTATATTCGATATGCTTTTCCGCTGCCGCTTCGGGATTTTCCTCAGACATTTTCTCTTTAAAAATCCATTCGCTCTCCGCGGGAATTATCCGTGACTTATGCCGCATAACATAGTTTTTTGACAGATTATCGACCGTTACCGAAAGATATCTTTTCTGCTTTATTTCGCTGAGCTTCAGCAGCTCGTCAATATGTCCTGCCGCGTTTATAATACAGTCATGAACAATATCAGAGCTGATACCCGTATCCCCGGTTATTCTGTACGCCCTGTTTTTCAGCAGCTCGGCATGCTGAGTGTACAGCTTTTCAATCAGCTGTTTTTCTTTATCTGTCATAAGCAACCCACCCGGTTTCAGCGGTATTAATATTTTAACATCGGTGAACAGTGCCTTTCAATAAAGACGGACAGGATAAACGGACAACGGCGAAAAATCGTTCGCCTTTAATTGACAAAAAGTATGGATTTGCAGCACGGAACGACATTTTCACAAACGTAAATACAATTCCGCGAATGCTATTTTATATTGTCATTTTTCGGCAAAACTCTTTACTTTTGCGGTTAAAGTTGTTATTATATAGTTTGAAATTTAAGCGAGGTGTTGTCAAATGGATAAAAAATTAAATGTTGCAATAATCGGATGCGGAAACATTGCCAACTGTGCGCATATTCCGAATTATCTGAAGCTTGATAATGTGGAAATTAAATATTTCTGCGATATCATTCCCGAGCGTGCTGACAGGGCTGTTGAAAAATACGGCTGCGGCAAGGCTGTTTACGATTATAAGGAGCTTCTCGGTCACGATGATATAGATATCGTTTCCGTATGCACACATAATGATTTCCACGCACCTATTTCAATTGACTTTATGCGTGACGGCAAGGATGTTCTCTGCGAGAAGCCTGCCGCAAGAACAGTTGAGGAAGCACTTGAAATGCAGAAGGTTGCTCATGAAACAGGCAGACTGCTTTCAATCGGTGTTGTTAACCGCTTCTGCGATACGGTCAATCATATAAAGGACCTCATTGCCGACGGAGAACTCGGCGAGGTTTATCAGGTTTATGTCAGCTTCCGCGCACACCGCTCAATTCCGGGCCTCGGCGGCGACTTTACACAGAAGGCAAAGTCGGGCGGCGGCGTACTTATCGACTGGGGCGTTCATTATCTTGACCTTACGCTCTATTGCCTCGGCGAGCCTACGCCCATTACATGCTCGGGTGAAGCTCATTCCAAGCTCGGCGTTGATATGGGAAACTATGTCTGCACATCAATGTGGGCAAGCGATACCGCTGACAAGGAAAAGGGCGTATTCGATGTTGACGACTTTGTTACAGGTCTTGTCCGTACAACAGGCGCAACAATCACGTTCAACGGCGCATGGGCGCAGAATATCGGCGAGCATGAGTGCTTTATCGATTTCATCGGAACAAAGGCAGGCGTTCGCATGAATTACGGCGGAAAGTTCACAATGTATTCAACAATGAACGGTATGCTTACCGAAATCACACCCGACTACGCTTCAACAGGCTTTGACTACTTTGCAGAAGTAAAGTCATTTGTTAATTCTGTTATTACACGCGAGCCTAACCAGGCTTATATAGATAAGGCAGTTGTTACCTCTAAGATTATGGACGCTGTTTACCGTTCATCAGAGGCACACAGGGAAGTTACATTATAATTCGGAGGACGAGGAAAATGGAAATCAAGGTATTTGAAAACGCGGAAGAAATTGCAGTTGCTGCTGCAAATCTTTACAAAGAACTTTTAACGGAAAAGCCCGATGCGGTTCTCGGACTTGCAACAGGCGCAACACCTGTTCCTACATACGAAAAGCTTATCGAAATGTACAACAACGGCGAAATCAGCTTCAAGGATGTTACAACCTTCAATCTTGACGAGTACTGCGACCTCGATAAGAACGATAAGAACAGTTACTACACATTCATGCATGAGAATCTTTTCAACAGTGTTGATATCAAAGAGGAAAACGTAAACTTCCTTGACGGCAACGCAGCTGACTGTGACGCGGAAAGCAAGCGCTACGCCGAGGCTATCAAGGCAGCGGGCGGCGTTGACCTCCAGCTTCTCGGTATCGGTACAAACGGCCATATCGCTTTCAACGAGCCTGCCGACGAGTTTACAGACGAGGCCTTTAGGGTTACTCTCACACAGAGTACAATCAACTCAAATCAGAAGTATTTCGGCGACATTCCCATGCCGCGCTACGCAATGACAATGGGTATCGGTTCAATCATGCGTTCAAGGAAGATTCTTCTTATCGCAACAGGCGCCGCAAAGGCTGATGCAATCAAAAAGCTTGCTTCGGGCGAGGTTACACCGCAGGTTCCCTGCTCAATTCTCAACAATCATCCCGATGCGATAATCATGGTTGACAAGGCGGCTGCTGAGCTTCTGTAATAAGTTACAGCAATTTGTCAAGTTTTATCGTAAATTATGCTTTAAACTTGTGAGAATTATTGATTGACAAAGCATGATATTATTGATAAACTGTTTATGTAAGCGAGGAAGCTTGAATGTCCCCCGACGCTGACGGAATGTGAATTGACACAGTGCGTTGGGACGGCTTATATTACCGACCGTCTGGGTAACTCTGATTAAACGGAGTTACCCTTTTATTTTTGAAAGGAAGCGTTGAAATGAATTTTTCACAGTGGAACGGCTTTAATGAAGGCAACTGGACAGAAAATATTGATGTCCGCGATTTTATCAACAAGAATTACACTCCGTATACAGGCGACGGTTCATTTCTTGCAGGACCTACCGAGCGTACAAAAAAGGCTCTTGACAAACTTGAAAGCCTTAAGAAGCTTGAGCAGGAAAGGGGAGGGGTTCTCTCGGTTGATACCACAACCGTTTCCTCACTCTGCAATTACAGACCCGGTTATCTTACCGACGAGGATATAATTGTCGGTCTTCAGACAGATGAACCGCTTAAGCGCGGAGTGAATCCTTTCGGCGGAATCCGTATGGCGCGTTCGGCGTGTGAGGCTTACGGCTACAAGCTTTCAGACAAAATCGAAGAATATTTTACCTACCGTACAACTCACAACGACGGCGTTTTTCGCGTATATACAGATGAAATGAAGGCGGCGCGTCACTGCGCTCTTCTGACGGGTCTGCCCGACGCATACGGCAGAGGACGTATAATCGGCGACTATCGCCGTGTAGCCCTTTACGGCATTGATGTGCTTATTGAAGAAAAGAAAAAGGACAAGCAGAAGGTCGGCGAGAACTTCATGGATGTTGACAATGTCCGCCTGCTTGAAGAGCTTTATCAGCAGATAAGCTTCCTCGGCAAGCTTAAGGAAATGGCGGCAATGTACGGCTGCGATATCAGCAAGCCCGCGCAGAACGCAAAGGAAGCAATTCAGTGGACATATTTCGCTTATCTTGCTGCCAATAAGGAACAGAACGGCGCTGCGATGTCCTTCGGCAGAACCGCGACCTTCTTTGATATTTACATCGAGCGCGACATGACGAACGGCGTTCTTGACCAAACAGGCGCACAGGAGCTGCTTGTCGACCTTGTACT
>JAZUDP010000140.1:0-1809 GCA_045639705.1 Acutalibacteraceae bacterium | reverse complement strand
AACGAAGAAATCGTTGCAACAGGCGACAAGGCGGGTTCTTCAACAATCACAGCCTTTGAAGCACTTATTGATTCAATTAAATAAAGAGGTTTATACAATGGAAGTTAAGATTTTTGATAATGCAGAAGAAATTGCGGTTGCGGCCGCAAAGCTCTTCGTTGATATAATAAACGAAAAGAATGACGCTGTTCTCGGCCTTGCTACGGGCGCAACTCCCGTTCCTACATACGGCAAGCTTATTGAGGCTTACAAGAACGGTCAGGTCAGCTTTGAAAAGGTTAAGACATTCAATCTTGACGAATACTGCGACCTTCCCAAGGACGATAAAAACAGCTATTACACATTCATGCACGAGCAGCTTTTCAACCACGTTGATGTTAAGGAAGAGAACGTAAACTTCCTTGACGGCAACGCTGAGGACTGGGAAGCAGAAAGCAAACGCTATGCTGACGCTATGGCGGCCGCAGGCGGAATTGACATTCAGCTTCTCGGCATCGGCACAAACGGTCATATCGGCTTCAACGAGCCTGCTGACGCTTTCACGGACGAGTCCTTCAAGGTTACTCTTACTCAGAGCACAATCAACTCCAATCAGAAATATTTCGGTGATGTTCCCATGCCGAGATACGCTCTCACAATGGGTATCGGCTCAATCATGAAAGCCAAGAAAATCCTGCTTATCGCAACAGGCGAGTCAAAGGCAAAGGCTATTGAGGGCATGATTAAGGGCGGCGTTACGCCTCAGCTTCCCGCGTCCGTTCTCAATGAACACGCAGACGCTATCATTATGCTCGACAAAGAAGCGGCGAGCCTTCTTTAATTAAAATTTTATCGGGATTGCCGTGCTTGCGGCAACCCCGATTTTTATAAGGAGAATTATTATGAATTACGGATTACAGATGTACAGTCTCAGAGACATTACAGGCGAAAAAATGGCTCTCGCACTTGCTGAAACGGCAAAAATGGGCTATGAATTTGTTGAGTTCGCAGGCTTCGGTGGCCATACCGCTGAGGAAATCAAAGCTATGCTTGACGAAAACGGACTTAAAGCCGCAGGCACTCACACAGGTCTCGGCGCGCTGAGCGAGGAGACAATCGACGAAACAATCGCTTATCACAAGGCAATCGGCTGTGATGATATTATCGTTCCGGGTGCTGACCTTTCAACAAAAGAGAACATTGACCTTTTCCTTGAAAGAATGAGCTTCGCTGAGAAAAAACTCAACGAAAACGGCATTAAGCTCGGTTACCACAACCACGACCGCGAGTTCAAGCCCAATGAAGACGGACTTATTCCCGAATATGAAATCCTTGAAAGAAGCAACATCACCCTCGAGGTTGACACCTACTGGGTATTCAACGCTGATGTTGACCCGCTTGCATTTATTGAAAAATATAAGGACAGAATCAGACTTATCCACCTCAAGGACGGTCTTCAGCGCGGTGTCGGCAAATCTCTCGGCGACGGTGAAGCTCCTGCCGCAGAAGTACGCAAAAAAGCTCTCGAGCTCGCCTTTAAAATCATAGTTGAGAGCGAAGGACTTGACACCACAGGACTTGAAGAGGTTAAGAGGTGCGCCGACTTCCTTAAGGCTGAGGACGCAAAAGAGGGCAAATAAAATGCTTTTTAAAATGCGACTTTACCACGAGCCGTTTACAAAAATCAAGGCAGGCACAAAGACAATTGAAATGCGCCTGAATGACGAAAAGCGTTCGCAAGTGCAGGCAGGGGACGAGATTGAATTTGCCGACCTGTCGGACGGTGAAAAGCTTGTATGCTCGGTGAAGAATGTCTATAAATATCCGTCA
>JAZUDP010000139.1:0-9296 GCA_045639705.1 Acutalibacteraceae bacterium | reverse complement strand
ACGTCAGTATGCTGCCCGCTTTTTCATTGTTCTTCATCTGAAATCTGTTGTTTTCAGATACGGAGTAGTTTTGAATGAGATAGAATCAGACTTAGACGCTGCTGACAAAACCGCAGGAATACTCGCGTATTTCAAGGTTTTGTCAGCAAGTATAAGGCGATTATAGCCATTCAAAACCGGGTTCTCCCTAATTTGCACCGCCCAACCCGCTGCTTTTTTGTAAGATTATTCGTTGATTGTCTTTTCGTCAACCGAGTCGGATTCCTTAAGAAGCTCGGAATTTGCTCTTGCCGAACGTGTACGCTCAAGGTCAAGATACATTCTTTCACGGGTGTTCTTATCAATGTTGTAGAAGAACATCGGAATGAAGCAGAGTGCGTCAAAGATGAGCTTGGGACCGAAAGCTGTTACGAACAGACGGTACTTGGCCTGCTGTGTCTGAACGGAGCCTTCACCGCCCTCGTACTGAACCCAGTTTTCAAGAAGAGAACCGTTGATAACGTTGATAATCATTCTCTGAACCTTGGTGAAGTAACCCTTCATCATTTCAACCGTAGCCTCAACACGGTAGCCTTCCTTCCACTCACTGTAGTCAAGAACCTCATAGTCGATTTCGGTTCCGATAACATTTCTTGTGGCATAGAACGCCATTTCAAGGCAGTTGCCGAATGCAAAGGTAAGCGACATCGGAAGCTTCTTCTGATAAAGACCCTTATCCTTGCCGCCGATAAGTCCTACAAGGAAGAAAGAGGTTTCACGGAAGAAGGTTGTTCCTCTTGTAAGGAACCAGAGTGTCTTTGTGGAGAACATCTTTCTGAACTTTGTAACAAAGCCGTAGCTTGCGTATGAAATCGGCGAGCCGGGAATACCTGCGATTGTTGTCATAGTCTTGAACTTGAGAACATCGGAGTAGTAAAGCGAACCGCCGCTGCCGAGCGTGATATCGTCGATAAGTCCGCTGAGAGTATAAACAAGAAGCGGTCTGTTTTTGAATACCGAAAGAAGTCCTTTGATGGGCTGCGGGGGTTTCTCGGACTGAGCAACACGCTCGCGGCTGTTGATATACCAGAGTACTGTCGGAATCATTGCAAGCGTCCAGATAATCAGCTTGCCGCGTACAACGAATTTAACCTTTGAAATCTTAAGAATATCGTTGTTGATAAGGTCCCACAGGATATCCATTACCTGACTGGGAAGCTTTTTCATAAGGTCGCCGACAAAGTTTGCGCTTACGAGAAGCGAGGTTCGCTCGTTCGGGTTGGGTGTGAAAACATTCTTGATGTGTCCGCCGCCTCCGAAGAATGCGTTAACCGTTTCGTTTACATAAAGGTATATCATGTAATATGTAAGCTTCTGAGCTTCCGTCCATGCAAGCGCTGTTGAAAGCGAGGGAAGCGTGATAACAAAAATACCGAGAAGAATTGCGGGGATAATTGAAAGCCACTGGAACGGCTTGAACTTACCCCAGCGTGTTCTCATGTTATCAACGATAGCAGCTGTAAGCGGGTCGTTAATCATATCGTAGATTGAAAGTCCGACCTGTGCTTTGGCAAGCTTGAAGGGACTGATATTGTAAATTTTGTTAACCCAGATTTCACCGCCGGGTTCATAGTCGCCTGTACCCATTGAGCCGAAAGCTGTGTATAAGATATATGAGACACGTTCCTTGGTTGTACAGAACATTCGGTTCATGTACGCCTGTTGGTTATTGCCTATGTCACGGCCTGCCTTTTCTTCATCAGCCATTTGCAGTCGCCTCCTTCTTTTCGGATTCGGCCTTCTTGGCCTCTTCTTCCTTCAGCTTGGCATCAAGTTCATCCTGAATAGCCTGAAGGCGTTCGTACTGAATGGCACGGATTTCAGCTGTGGACATTCCCTTTTCCTGCATCTCGAAGTACTCTTCAACGGGAATACCGCCGACATAGCACTGCTTGTGATTAACGGGAATACCTTTTTTCATTGTAAGATAGTCAACAACAACGTTGACAATCTGAAGAACAATATAAAGAATCGCGCCGATGCCGATGCCGCAGTCGATAAAGCTGTTTTTCGGCATTGCGAGGAAAGCGATTACAGCGCCGATGGATGTAACAAGAAGAATTATATCCATTGCAAGATTTCTCTGCTTGCCCTTGGGGGAGCAGGAAAGTGTATTAAGCGCAAAATGAAGAACTACCGCAAGAGCGGAAAGAACAAACAGTGCAACCGAAATAAGGAATACGATAGCTGCAGGCTGTGCTTCTTTAAGCATTGTGGGAATTCCGTCACCCGTAAGACCGTCAATATTGTTGACAACATCAAGTATGCTTATACCCTGGTCAAGCGGCTTGAACGGTTCTGAAATCTTACCCTTGACAAGCGGAAGAAATATCGCGCCGACGGGAAGAAGTGAAGTGAAAATTCTCGCAATTGCAAGCGGCGTGCCGATAAACGAGGCCTTAAGTCTGTCAATTTTCTTCTGAAAATGATAATACTGTACCTCTGCGATGTCGGCTTCCTGCATGAGTCGTTCCTGTTGATTGTAAACGAACATGTTTGCTCCGCAATCCGGACAGTGCTGCTTCCAGTCGTACCACTTAAGCGCTCTGCCGCATTTCGGACAATTTGCCATTAAATCATCTCCTTGTGTAGATTATGTTCACAGTGCAAAAAATTTGCATGTTACTAAACTATTCTACCATAACCCGACTGAATTTTCAACATATTTTTACAACATTACTCTTAAAATAATAACTAAAGAACAAAACACGTTTTTTGTAAAAACGGACAGACAGTTAAAACAAATATGTTGATTGATTTGCATATGTATGCTATAATTCAGCAAAAGGAGTGACTGATTTATGATAGATTTTTCAAAGGACGCAATATTCAATCTTAAGGCAATAGAAATAAAGCATGTCAACAGACATGTGCCCGAGCTTCTTGTTGACGGCGAGGAGATACTCGGAGTTTTCAGAACGCTCAGAGACCAGGTGATTTTTACGAATATGCGTATTATCGCCATCGATGTCCAGGGCGCAACGGGAACAAGACAGGAATACTCGGTTCTTCCTTATGCAAATATTCAGTATTTCGGCATAACCACACCCGCTATCGGTGAAATTATTTCCGACGGCGAGCTTCTTCTCTATTTCAGCAACGGCTTTAAGGCAACGTTTGAGTTCAGAGGCAGCAGCGATATTCTTGAAATCGGCAGGGTAATCAGTACTTATGCACTAAGAAAATGAATCTGATTTGTACATATTGACAACTACCTGTATACAGACCTGAGCTGCGTACAGGTTTTTTATTGTTAAAAATTTAATTAATTGATTTTCTATTGAACAAATTACGACTTTGTTATATAATAAATTGATTATATATACATTTATTATGGGGGATATGGATTTGAATACTGAAACAGCGAAAAAAGCAAATATCAAACCCATAATCGCTATAGCTGTATGCGCCGCAATCATCATAGGAATTGTTGCCGCCGACTTTATAAAGGGCAGAAAAAAATATACCGCGAACGATATTGCAATGAATACGGTCATCAGCATCAAGCTGTACGGAGCGGACGGAAAAGAAAACGCGGAAACAATAAAATCCGATATCCGCGATATTGAAAAATCCTTTTTCAGCAGATACGAGGAAGGCTCCGATGTGTACCGTATTAACAGCTCCGGCGGCAGTCCCGTATCGGTTTCGCCTCAGGTATTTTCGGTCATTTCGGACGCCGTGGAGGTTTCGGTTGACTGCGAAAGCGTATTTGACATTACAGTCGGCAAAATCACAGAACTCTGGGGCTTCGGCGGAGAAAATCAGCGCCTGCCCTCCGCGGAGGAAATAAGTGCGCAGCTTCCGTATGTCAGCAGTAAAAAGCTTAAGCTTGACGACAGCAGCGTTGCACTCGGAGAAAACCAGGCGATTGACCTCGGAGCCGTCGGCAAGGGCGCGGCATGCGATATCGTAAGAGATAATCTTGATTCAATGAGTACCGAATCGGCAGTCATTTCGGTCGGAGGCAGTCTGCTCCTGTACGGAAACCGAAGCTTTACAATCGGTATTGTCAATCCGGAAAACGATAAGGATTACATGGGTACTCTGAAATTAAAGAATACCTGCGTTTCAACCTCGGGGGATTATGAACAGTTCTTTGAGCAGGACGGCAAAAAGTATCATCATATTCTTAACGCCTCGACAGGCTATCCCGCAGACAGCCATCTTAAGAGTGTTACCGTCGTATGCGAATCGGGCGTTATAAGCGATGCGCTTTCAACAGCCTGCTTCATAATGGGTTATAATGACGCAAGCCTTGCTTTGCTGAAAAAATACAATGCGGAGGCTGTGTTTATTACAAACGATAAAATCGTGCGCTGCACAGAAGGAATTAAGAACAGCTTTGATTTAAGCGACGAAAGCTATATTTTGGGCGAATGAAGAACATTAAATTATTCAGAAAAAGCGATTTGATAATAATCGCGGCTGTGGCGGTTATCGCGCTTGCGCTTTTTATACCCGGGCTTGCGGCAAAGGAAAGCCTTACCGCGACTGTTTACGTTGACGGAAAAATTACGGAAACAATCGTTCTTGACAGCGTTGACGAAGCGTATACATTTTCTCCGAAGGAAGGGACCGAGGTCCGCGTTGAGCAGGGGAGGATATGCTTTTCGTCCGCGGTATGCAGAGATAAGCTGTGTGTAAACAGCGGCTGGCTCACTAAAAACGGACAGACCGCGGCCTGTCTGCCCGAAAGGATTGTTATCAGCATCAGCGGCAGCAAGGATTCGCCCGATATGCTGACATATTGATTATGAAAGATAAAAGAAACATTACAGGACGGGTTGCCGCAGCAGGCATTATGGGTGCGCTCGCACTTGCGCTGTCTTATCTTGAAACACTGATTCCCGCGTATCCCGGCTTTCCTCCGGGTGCAAAGCCGGGCTTTTCAAATATTGTTACAATGTTTCTTGCCGGAAGCGCAGGAATCGGCGATGCGTTTTTCATCACGGTTCTCAAGGCTCTTTTCGCAGGAATAACAAGAGGCTTTACCGCTATGCTTATGAGCGGCGCGGGCGGAATCCTCAGCACTGCGGCGGCGTGCATTCTGCTGCGCAGTAAAAAAATCAAATTCGGATATATCGGTATCGGAATCATCTGTGCCGTTTGTCATAATACCGGACAGCTTATAACAGCGTGTATCATTTCCGGTACGCCGTCTCTTATATGGGGATACGGACCGCTGCTTCTGCTGTTTGCCTTGGTAACAGGATTTGTTACGGGTACGGTCTTAAAGGTGATTATGCCTTATCTCGGCAGAATCACAAAGTATTAAAAATAAGCGTCCCGGGTATCCGGACGTCAGAAAAGGGGTTGAACAAATGGGTAAAATTCATGTGGACGGCGTAATAAATGCAGTCAGAAAGGTCCGCGGCGGAGTTAAGGTTGAACACAACAAAAACACTGCCGACCTTGAAGTTGTTCGTATGCCGGAACCCAAGCAGGTTATTTTACCTATGCAGCAGCACATCGGCGCACCCTGTACACCGACGGTTAAGGTCGGCGACACGGTAGCAGTCGGTCAGGTTATCGGTGACAGCGATAAATTTGTCAGCGCACCGATTCACGCATCGATTTCAGGTACGGTTACAGCCGTGGGCAATGTCAAGCTTCCCAACGGAACAATGGTACAGGGCGTAACAATCGAGTCTGACGGCGAGATGCGTCTGTGGGAGGGCATCGAACCTCCGAAGGTAGAAACAAAAGAAGATTTTCTCAAGGCTGTCAGAGCTTCGGGTCTTGTAGGTCTCGGCGGTGCGGGCTTCCCCACACATGTCAAGCTGAATGTTCCGGCGGACAAGAACATTGACACTCTTGTTATCAACGCGGCTGAATGCGAGCCTTATATCACAGTTGACTACCGCGAATGCATAGACAACTCATGGGATGTTTACTCAGGCATCAGAACCGTCAAGGAGTTTCTTAACATTCCGAATGTTGTTATCGCGGTTGAGGACAACAAGCCCGAGGCGTTCGAGGTTCTTTCACAGATTGTTGAAGGCGACAGCAGCGACAACGGCTCAATCAAAATTATGAGACTTGAGTCACGCTATCCTCAGGGCGCTGAGAAGATGATGGTTCAGTCGGCAACGGGCAGACAGGTTCCTCCCGGAAAGCTTCCCGCCGATGTAGGCTGTATCGTTATGAACGTTGCGTCGGTTGCATTTATTTCCCGTTATCTCAAGACGGGCAAGCCGCTTGTAAGCCGTTCACTCACAGTTGACGGCATGGCAATAAAAGAACCGAAGAATATCCGTGTTCCCGTCGGCACGATTATCAGCGATATCGTTGATTTCTGCGGCGGCTTCAAGGAAGAGCCCGTCAAGATTGTTGCAGGCGGTCCCATGATGGGTATGTCTATCACAGGTCTTGACCATCCTCTTTCCAAGAGCAACAACGCTCTGCTCTGCTTCTCAAAGGATGACGCGAAGATATTCAGGGAAACAGACTGTATCCGCTGCGGACGCTGTGCGGCGGCATGTCCCATGAGCCTTATTCCCACAAAGATTGTGCGCGATACAAAGGCAAAGGACGCGGATGCATTGCAGGCTGACGGAGTTATGGTTTGCATGGAGTGCGGCAGCTGCGCATTCTCATGTCCCGCAAAGAAGCCTCTCGTTCAGCATATGCGCCTTGCAAAGGCAGTAATCAAGGAGGCAGGTGCAAAGAAATGACATTGAATAATAAACTTGTTGTCAGTGCTTCACCTCACGCCCGTGCGCATGACACGGTAAGAGGAATCATGATTGACGTAATCATCGCACTGATTCCCGCGCTTATCGCATCGGTAATCTATTTCGGACCCAGAGCCCTCATTGTTGAGTGCGTTTCGGTCGGCTCATGCGTTATTGCCGAATACCTCAGCAGACTTATTCTTAAGCGTCCGCAGACAATCGGCGATTTCAGCGCGGTTATCACAGGACTTCTTCTTGCATTCAATCTTCCCGTTTCCATTGAACTCTGGAAGGTTTCACTCGGCGCAATTATCGCCATCGTAGTTGTAAAGCAGTTCTTCGGCGGTATCGGTCAGAATTTCGTTAACCCCGCTCTCATCGGACGAATCGTTCTTCTGGCTTCCTTCCCCACCTCGATGTCAAGCTGGACAGAGCCTCTCTCATGGCTTCACAATGCTTCCAAGCTTGCGGGTACAACCTCGGCTTCACCTCTTGCCGAGATTCACAAAATCGCTCTTTCGGCAGGCGAGGGACCCGTTGAAACACTTAAGGAAATGCTTATCGGCTGGCGTGCGGGCTGTCTCGGCGAGACATGCGCAATCGCACTCATTCTCGGCGGTGTTTATCTTATCGTGCGCAGAGTAATTTCTCCTGCCATTCCTGCCGCTTACATAGGAACAGTTGCTGTTTTCATGCTTATCGCAGGCAAGGGCAATGCGGAGTTTATGGCTTATGAGCTTCTCGGCGGCGGACTTATGCTCGGTGCAATTTTCATGGCTACCGACTATACAACCTCACCGATTACATTCAAGGGCAAGATTATCTTCGGTATCGGCTGCGGCGTGCTTACCTCGCTTATCCGTCTGTTCGGCAATCTTCCCGAGGGCGTTTCATATTCAATCATCATCATGAACATTCTTGTTCCTCATATTGAAAACCTTACACGCCCGAAGCCCTTCGGCACTCCGAAAAAAGAAAAGAAGGAGGCTGAGGCAAAATGATTAAGAAAATTCTTGTTCCCACAGTTTCACTTTTCATTATCTGTCTTGTCTGCACATTCCTGCTTGCGGTTGTAAATCAGAAAACCGCTCCGCAGATTGAAAAGCTTGCAGTTGAAACAGAAATGGAATCACGTTCAAAGGTTCTCAGCTCGGCAACGGCCTTTGAGGACGAAAAGACAGACAACCTCAGCTATGCAGTCGGCTACAACGACGCGAAAGAGGTTCAGGGCTATATTTTCGTAACCTCAACCAAGAGCTACGGCGGCGACCTTCAGGTTATGACGGGCGTTGACGCAGAAGGCAAAATCACAGGCGTTGAAATTCTTGAAATCAGCGACACCGCAGGTCTCGGAATGAAAGCCACAAACGAGGATTTCCGTGCGCGCTTTATCGGTCTTTTTGATGAAATTACAATCGACAAGAACGAGGGCAACGCCGAAAAGAATCAGGTTCAGGCACTCACGGGTGCAACAATCACATCAAAAGCAGTCGCAGCAGCCGTTAACGAGGCTCTTGCAGACTATGAAACAGTAACAGGAAACGGAGGTGCAAACTGATGGCAGAGAAAAAATCACTCGGTAAGGAGCTTACCAAGGGTATTATTGCGGAGAACCCTGTTTTAAGACTTGTTCTCGGTACCTGCCCCACGCTTGCAACCACCACATCGGTAACAAGCGCAATCGGTATGGGCATTTCCGCTTCAATTGTTCTTATCTGCTCCAACATTGCAATTTCGGCGCTCCGCAAGGTTATTCCCGCAAAGGTCCGTATCCCTGCATACATCGTTGTTATTGCATCCTTCGTTACAATCGTTCAGATGCTTGTCAAGGCGTTTGTTCCCATTCTTGACGAACAGCTCGGCGTTTATCTTCCGCTTATCGTTGTTAACTGCATCATCCTCGGCAGAGCTGAGGCGTTCGCAGGCAAGAACGGCGTCCTCGCTTCGGCGTGTGACGGTCTGGGTATGGGCATCGGCTTCACAGCTGCCCTCTTCGTCATGGCAACAATCCGTGAAATCCTCGGCGCAGGCACATTCATGGCAGGCTTCGGCGGACTTATCGGCAATGACTTTGACGGCTTCTCGATTCCGTTCCTTAACGAAAATCCCATTCTTATATTCATCCTCGCACCCGGCGGATTCTTTGTATTCGGTCTTGTAATGGCTCTTGCCAACAAGCTCGCTGAATCCAAGGGCAAGCCCAAGGCTGAGCTCAAGGGCTGCGAAAACTGCCCGATGGCTCACATCTGCTCCGTCAGAGATACTGTCGAGGGCTGTGACCAGAAAAAGGAGGTTGAAGCATAATGACAATCAAGGCTTTAGTCGCTCTCTTCCTTACAATGATTCTTACAGACAACTTTATCCTCTGTAAGTTCCTCGGTATCTGCCCGTTTCTCGGCGTTTCAAAGAAACTTAACACAGCGGTCGGCATGTCGCTTGCGGTTATCTTCGTTATGGCTCTTTCGACGGTGGTTACCTACCCCATCAACAAGTACATACTTGTTGCAAACAATCTCGAATATCTGCAGACAATCGTTTTCATCCTCGTTATTGCCGCACTTGTTCAGATGGTTGAAATCA
>JAZUDP010000138.1:0-17422 GCA_045639705.1 Acutalibacteraceae bacterium | reverse complement strand
GTTGGGAATGCCGCCGCCGATATCCTCGATGATTTCGCGGAGGGTTGTACCCATGGGAATTTCAACAAGACCTGTATTGTTAATCTTACCGCCGAGAGCAAATACCTTTGTACCTGCAGACTTCTCTGTACCCATTGCCTTGAAGAAATCGGCACCCTTGAGGATAATCTGAGGAATGTTTGCGAATGTCTCAACGTTGTTTTCTGTTGTGGGCTTAGCGAAAAGTCCCTTTACTGCCGGATAAGGCGGACGGGGTCTGGGTTCGCCGCGGTTGCCCTCGATTGATGTCATAAGAGCTGTCTCTTCGCCGCATACGAATGCGCCTGCGCCGAGACGGATATGAAGGTCAAAGTCAAAGCCTGAATTGAATATGTTCTTACCGAGAAGACCGTATTCCTTAGCCTGGTCGATAGCCTTCTGAAGACGTGCAACAGCGATAGGATACTCTGCACGGACATATACATAACCTTCTGTTGCGCCTGTTGCGTAACCGCAGATTGTCATAGCTTCAACGATACAGTGGGGATCGCCTTCAAGAACCGAACGGTCCATGAATGCACCCGGGTCACCTTCGTCAGCGTTGCAGACAACATATTTCTGGTCTGCATTGTTGGCAGCTGTGAAGCTCCACTTGCGTCCTGTGGGGAATCCGCCGCCGCCGCGTCCGCGGAGACCTGAATCCATAACTGTCTTGATAACATCCTCAGGCTTAAGCTCTGTAAGGCACTTTGCAAGAGCCTGATAGCCGTCCATTGCGATATATTCCTCGATGTTTTCGGGGTCGATAACACCGCAGTTGCGAAGAGCAATTCTCTTCTGCTTCTTGTAGAAATTAGTTTCGCTTAAGGGCTTGATTTCTTCTTTCTTGACTGTCTCATCATAAAGAAGACGCTTAACCATACGACCCTTGAGGAGATGCTCCTCAACGATTTCGGGAACGTCGTCAACCTTAACCTGGCTGTAGAAGCAGCCTTCGGGATAAACAATCATAATCGGGCCTAATGCGCAGAGTCCGAAGCAACCGGTCTTGATAACCTTTACCTCAGTTTCGAGTCCCTTAGCCTTGATTTCTTTTTCAAGAGCTTCGATGATCTCGGCACTGTGGGAGGAGGTACAGCCGGTACCGCCGCAGACAAGTACATGTGAACGATACATAGTTTTTCCTCCTTAATCAGTCTTTAACGATTGCGCCAACTGTGTAATCAACAACGGGATTGCCGTTTACAAGATGGTTTGCAACTATCTCGGGCACCTTTTCAGCGGTCATCTTAACATAAGTAACCTTTTCCTTGCCCGGCTCAAATACTTCAACAATAGGCTCATACTGGCACATGCCGATACAGCCTGTCTGTGCAACTGATACGTTCTTGAGATTTCTCTTTGCAACCTCGTCAACAAAAGCGTTGAGAACGGGGCGTGCGCCTGCAGCGATACCGCAGGTAGCCATGCCGACAACAACACGGATGCCGTCGCCTGTGCTTTCACGGTCAATCATTGATGACTTTGCCTTATCGCGGATAGCCATCAATTCTTCAAGTGATTTCATTATCATACACCTCCACGAATGTTTTGTGTTTGTTCTGAAAGATATTCCCTTATCCACTGCGTAACGGAGGGTTCGGAAAGCGGCACATCGCCGAGGATTCCCTTAAGCTCCTCAGTGGAGAGGGTAAATTCGTTTTCATCAATACCGAAACGGTAAATAAAATCACGGTCGGTATTCATGGTTATAAGCATAATTATCGTCGAATCCATATCGCCGAGCGGCGTGAAGTCGATACTGTCGGTTTTGAAAACCGTGCGCACACGGGTTCCGACTCCGACCTCGGAAGTGATTTCAAGACTGCCGCCCGTCTGTTCGGCCGCAAGCTTGAAAAGCGGAATTCCCATGCCGACCTTACGCGTCGTTCTTGTGGTGAAGAACGGATCCTGAACATTCTGAACCTGCTCGGGTGTCATTCCCCTGCCGTTATCGTAAATTCCGATAAGTAGCTCCTTCTTTTTCGTATCCTCCAGCACTTCAATTTCAATAAGCGAAGCGTCGGCGGAAATGGAATTCTGGGCAATGTCAAGCACATTCAGTGAAAGCTCTCTCATTATGCCTTATACTTTGCAAGAATACCGTCAACCTGGTCAGCAGTCATCTTGCCGTAAACTTCATCATTAACTGTCATAACAGGTGCAAGACCGCAGGCACCGATGCAGCGGCATGCTTCAATTGAGAACTTTGCGTCCTCTGTACACTCGCCTTCACCGATTCCGAGATTTTCGCAGATCTTGTCAAGTACACTCTGTGAGCCCTTAACATAGCAAGCTGTACCAAGGCATACGGAGATATTGTACTGGCCCTTGGGTGAAAGTGCAAACTGAGCATAGAATGTGGATACGCCGTAAACCTTTTCAAGCGGAATATCCATACCGTCGGCAATCATGGTCTGAACCTCAAAAGGAAGATAACCGTAAATTGCCTGTGCTTTCTGCATTACATGCATAAGCAGACTCTTGTTGTCCTTGCACTCCTCAATTACAGCCTTAAGCTGTGCTTCCTGCTCAGGTGTTCCGTTAAAGGGAATTTTGCTGATTTTCTTGAGCATTTGAGATGTTCCTCCTTTACAACAAAGTTAATATCAAGTGACAGACTTCCGACAGCGTAAATACGCCGTCAAAAGAATGTTAAAAAAATAACATTCTAAAGCCGCACTACAACATTTTATAAATGTTAAGTCATTATATCACAACAAAATAAAATAGTAAACCGTAAAATCAAATTTATTTTTGCAAATTTTTCACTTATACTGCATAATAATACAAAATGGGCTGCCTCAGCGGCAGCCCGTTTTCTTATTTCAGTTTTAACACGGCATCGTTGTCATCAATACCGTAATTGCCGATTGTGTTTTTAATCATATCATACAGGTCAACAGGCTCGCCCTGGCAGTCCTTAACCTTCCTGTTAAGAATTGAAAGAACGGGCTTGAAGCGTCCGATAACCTTCATGAAAGTCTTTCCGCCGTCCGTGTCAACCGTGTACGGCTGATTGCCTGTGAACGTGTAGCGTACTATTTCAGTCAGGAAATCAAGCAGCGGCTTATCCGCAATTCCCTTTTCAGCCTTAACGCCGAAAATCTTAACCGTCTGACCGACTGTTTTGCTGCATACAGCCTTGCCCAGCTTCTGCATTAAAGAGAGCGTAAGCTTTGTTTCTTTCATGTGGATTTTTCTCATTGTTCTTGACGGGTCATCTCTGAGTCCCGTGAGAAGATTGATTATCATGCGGTCGAACAGATCCTGCAGATATTTTTCGCCCGTTCTGCCGTCGGTTTCCCATGCGTGATTGAACTCGGGAATCGGAATGCTCTTTATGTCAACCGTATTCTCGTCCTTTACAGTGCAAAGGCGCATAAAGGCGGGACAGCCGATAAGCGAGCCTGTGCAGACATCGTAAAGCTTGTTTCCTTTTTCCGTCACGGCAACATTGACGCTCTGGTTATGCATATGGCCCGTAAAAATCAGATTACAGCCGTTGTCGGCAAGGGTTTTTACAAGCTTCTTCGACTCCTTAATCATTGCGTCACCGATAAAGCCGAGAATCGGCTGACCCGGAAGCACGGGATAATGCTCCATGGCAAATATCATCTGACCGTCGGCCTTTGCCTTTTTAACCTGCTCCGCCATCCAGCCGAGGAACTCGTCATCATAGGTAATGTTGTTTCCCTCCACCGTATCGTTGCAGATAACAAGCAGTCTGATTCCGTCGGCAAGCTGTGCAACATAGGACATGTGTTCGCGGTTAAACTCAATAGCGGTATCGTAGCCGAACTCGCCGTAATAGCTGAGCAGATCGTCAAACTTTATGCCCTCTGTCGGTATGGGTTCGTCGCCGCCCGGATAGGCTTTGGAGTTTTTTGAGATATCGTGACCGGCGGTAACAACATAAATCTTTTTGCCCGAAGCCTTAAGCTCCTTAAGCAGCTGTGAAAAGTCCTCATGGCTGCCCTTCTCGCCGTTGAATGTCAGGTCACCTGCGATAAGGATTGTGTCGGTTTCGTTGAACTCCTTAAGATAATCGAAAACGACGCGATTAATAGCTTCCGTTTCCGCAAAGCATTTCTGTTCATAAGCGATTCTGTCGTCGTAGGCCTTTCCGTATGCGCCCAGAGAATTTTTAAAATAATGGGTATCTGTTATCAGTAAAAACTTAAAATCCTTTTCCATTCAGTTCACTGCCTTTTCTCTTTTAAACATTGGTATTTTCTTCGTGACGCTCTTTGCGCATTACCTCAAGGTCTGCATACATCTGTTTTTTTACATCGCCTTCAACATTGTAGAAGAACTTAAGAATAACCGCCTTGAGGAATTGTGCTATACCGTAGCCGAAAACAAGAAGAGCAAGCAGCCACATACATGTATCAAGATATGTCGGCTCCGCCTGCATTGTCTTTACAAGGTCGCCTACCGATGATGATTCATAGCCTATCCATGCAAGGATAAAGGGAATAAGCAGTTCTTTTGCATAGTTGATAGCAGAATTAATCCAGCCGGGGATAACGCCCTGAATTGCCTCCAGTCTGTCTCCCGTCTGCCATTCAAGATAGTCATAATATTCAACATTAAAGTGACTTGTTGAAAGCTCCTGAATACCTACGCCGATACCGAAGATGAAATAGAACAGATAGAAGAAAACGCTGTTCCAGCCGCTGAAGAAGTAGATGCCCATTTTTGATTCAAAGAAGCAGACACCGAAAACAAGCGCGGCGGAAGCCATTGAATAAAAGCCGACAAATTTAAGAAGCTTTGTAGGCTCATGCTTCTTCGACAGCTTTGCGCAGATGACATTGCCAACAACCGTACCTGCCGCCGTGGGAAGCGTAAGAAGAAGATTCTTTGAAGAACCGACTGTGATGGCTGCAAGAAGAGTTGACCATTTGCCGAGAGCTTCAAGATTCTTAATCCACTGGATATACTGATAAGCACGGTAGTTTCTGTACCTGAAAAGTGAGAAAAGAGCCTTTGAAATTGAGATTTTTTCCTTTTTCGGAGCTTCGATACGTTCTTTGCAGAAAAGACCGCACATAAGATTGCCGACCATTGTGAACAGAGCGGCAACGAACGCAAGAATCATATACATCTTGTTCTTGTCGTCGCTGAAAAGTCCGTAAACGAAGGTTGCAAGGTAAGCGGCACCGTAGCCGATATAATAAGCGAGCTGCCATACGGTTGCAACGGTTTTCTTTTCCTTGTAGTTGGGAGAAATAACCTGAGCCACATTCTGACCGAGGTTGTTGAAATTATTGAAAACAGTCTGAAGTGCGGCGATTGCGTAACGCAGATATGTCATCTGCTGAACCGTCCAGCCCTTGGGAACATAATAGAACGAAACGGTGAGAATGAAAATGGGAATAAGGCAGATGATATACCACTGACGGTAACGGCCCCAGCGGCTCTTCCACTTCTGAACCACAACGCCTGCGATAAGAGGCATGATAATTCCGAGAACTGTTGTGATTGTTGTCTGAACCGCAGAAATTTTTGCGATTCCGCTGCTGTCAACACCGACGGGTCCGAAATACAGCTCATAAAGGAAAGCTGCCGCAAGCGTACCTGTAAGCGTTGTGCCGAATACACCGCCGATACGCGCAAGACAGATGCTGATGTATTCAAGCCTTGTAACGTTTTTCCGCTCCTCGGGCGGAAGATTCGGGTCTGTGACTGTACCCTTTTTTGCGAGTTTTTTTGTACTCATGTAAAAAACTCCTTCCGATTTTGTTAAATCTTATTATAATTCTTTATATAATAAAGTTCAAGGAAATAATATACCCTCAGAAAAGGTTTGTAAAAAGTACATAACACACAAGTTCGGCGATTAGTTATTTTGCCTATCGGGGAAACAGCCGTTTTAACACCTTTGTTCATCTGTATATATAGTTTTCAGTCAGGCATGCCGTTATTTAGGAAAAGTGTCGGTTTTCTATTGATAAATCTGTTCCGCTTGGTTATAATTACAGTAACATAAACATAATTAACGGAGGCGGTAATTATGGAGATAAAACCTGTCCGTGAAAAATGGAAAGGCACCATGACCGACCGGGAACGCTTCAACCGTCAGATGCATTCTCAGAGCTTTGACCGCTGTTTCAACATGGAATTCGGCTACTGGGAAGAAAACTACACCGAATGGTCAATGTTCCGCGACAACGGCATAACGAACGAGGGTCAGGCGAACGAATTCTTCAGCTTTGACAAAATGGGAAGCAGCTGCGGAAATCTCTGGCTGAGTCCCTGCTTTGAGGAAAAGCAGATCGGAGAAACCGAAACGCACCGCATTTACATGAACGGCGACGGACTTATTGCCGAATCGCCGAAGGACGGTCACAGCACAATTCCGCATTACATAAAACCGACGGTTGTCACTCCCGACGACTGGAAAAAGGTCAAGGCGGAACGCATGAGAATTGACGACCCCGCGCGCACTGTTAATATAGAAAACATAAAGCGCCGTTTTCCGGATGACAGAGACTTTCCCGTCGGCATCGGCTGCGGCTCAATGATAGGCAAGATAAGGGATATGCTTTCCTTCGAGGGGCTGTGCTATGCGATTTACGACTATCCCGAAATGCTTGAGGATATGGTTGAAACCTGCTGTCAGCTTGTTGAGCATACGCTTGACCAGCTGCTGCCGAATATACAGTACGATTTTGCTTCGGGCTGGGAGGACATATGCTACAATCAGGGACCGATTGTCTCAATTCCGTTTTTCCGCGATGTTGTATGTCCCCGTTACAGAAGAATTTCCGACAAGCTTCACAAGTACGGAATTGACATTTTCTATACGGACTGCGACGGCGATGTACGCCCGCTTCTGCCGTACTTTCTTGACAACGGAATCAACTGTCTGTTCCCATATGAAGTAAATTCATGTACCCACCCCGGCAGGCTTCTCGATGAATATCCCGAGCTGCGCATTATGGGCGGCATTGATAAAATGGCGCTCATCGAGGGAAAGGACGCAATCAGAGACTATCTTAAATCAGTCGAGCCGTATGTCGAAAAGGGCAGGTATATTCCGTTTGTGGACCACCGCTGTCCTCCGGATGTTACGGAAGAAAACTATCTTTATTATCTCGACCTCAAGGAAGAGATGTTCGGACTTTAATATAATTTACGGAGGGAAATATTATGCTTTTAGAAGAAATTTCATTGACATTACAGTCAGGCAACGCCCGAAAGACAAAGGAGCTTGTTCAGCAGGCAATTGATGAGGGCGTTAATGTGCAGGATATCCTTGAAAAAGGACTTCTCGCAGGCATGGATGTTATAGGTAAAAAATTCAAGAATAATGAGATTTTCATTCCCGAGGTTCTGATTTCCGCACGCGCAATGAATCAGAGCATCGAGCTTATCAAGCCCCTGCTTCTTGAAAGCGGCGTTAAGCCCGCGGGAAAGGTATGCATCGGCACGGTTCAGGGTGACCTGCACGACATCGGCAAAAATCTTGTAAAGCTGATGCTTGAAAGCAAGGGCTTTGAAATCATCGACCTCGGTACAGATGTAAGTCCCGAAGCTTTTGTAAATGCCGCACTTGAAAATGACTGCCCGATTATCTGCTGTTCAGCTCTGCTTACAACAACACGCGGCGCGATGGCCGACGTTGTTAAGGAAGTGGAAAAAGCAGGAGCAAAGGATAAGATAAAGGTTCTTATCGGCGGCGCGGCTGTAAGCGAGGATTTCTGCGAAGAAATCGGTGCGGACTATTTCACACCGGACGCAACAAGCGCAGCAGAGGTCGCACTCAGCCTGATGAAATAATCAGGACGCGATTCATCCTGACTCTGACCCGTGAAATGAGGATAAAAAATGAAAAAATATGCAGAATTCGCAGGAGCGGACAACAGTACGCCGTCCGTACCGCAGTATTTTTCGTGGATAAACAATACAAACGAAGGCTCAACCGAAAAGCAGACGCTTATCAACCTCGACTTTTTCCGCTGGATGAAGGAAACCTACGGAATGGAAATCAGAATCTATGCGTGGGACGCGGGCAATTTTGACGGTGCAAGCATGGGCTACGGTGACCTGAACGGTGAAAAATTCAGGGGGCAGTATCCCGAAGGCTATAAAAACATCGTTAAAAAGGCTGAATCTCTCGGTATCCGCATGGGTCTGTGGGGTTCTCCCGACGGCTACGGCGACACAGAGGAGGAAACAAGGGAACGCTTTGATTTCTTTGTTCATCTGTGTAAGGATTATCATTTCGCCGAGTTCAAGCTCGACGGCGTATGCGGCACGCTCCGTCCCGAAAAAGCTCACATCTTTGCCGACATGCTTAAGGAATGCCGCAAATACTCCCCCGACCTCATCGTACTCAACCACAGGCTTAACCTGTATGAAGCCGAAAAATACATAACGACCTTCCTGTGGAACGGCAGCGAAACATACACCGACATTCTTATCTGCAACAGACACACCGCCATGCACAACCGCGGTTACATGTTTGAACGCGGTCATGTTGACGGACTGCAGAGGCTTGCCGAAGACCACGGCGTATGCCTTTCCTCATGTCTTGATTACTTTGAGGATGAGCTTATCTATCAGGCCTTCAGCAGGTGCCTTATTCTCGCTCCCGAAATGTACGGCAACCCGTGGCTTTTAAAGGACAGCGAATTTCCCCGCCTTGCAAGAGTTTACAACCTGCATAAGGCAAACGCGGATATTCTCGTAAACGGCAGGCGTCTTCCCGAAAGCAAGGGCTGCAATGCCATTTCCCGCGGCACGGGCTCAAAGCGGTATATCTGCACGGGCAACAACAAATGGAAAACAAAACGGATTAAGATAAAATTAGACAAAAGCATCGGTCTTTCCGAAGCTGATGAATTCCATGTAAACCTCCGTCATCCGGCAGAATGCCATCTCGGCGAATTTGCTTACGGTGACACCGTTGAAATCGACCTGCTCCCCTTCCGAGCGGCGCTGATTGAAATATCCGTACCCGGACAGGCTGACCCGATTATTGACGGCTGTGAGTATGAGCTGATTAAGGAAGCGGCAGACGGCACACCCGAAGAAATAAAAATCGTCAAAGCCGACGGCGGAAAGCTGACGCTTATCAAAAACGGAAAGCGCACACCCTTCGGCGAAGCGAATAAAACTGATATTAAGGAGCGTGTTCCGCAGTATCTCGGCAGGCTTGAAAATATACCTCTGCCCGACAACTGCGAACAGCTCTATGAAACCGCAATGTTCGCCATTGACAACGACTGTCTTGAGGCACGCTGCATAAAGCGCTCGGGAGGCACTGAAATTCCCGAGGTCAGAGCGGCAAGAGACGCATTTTTCGCTCAGAAGCTTTACAGACTCCGCGGTACGGAAGCAAAATTTATGTTTGACGGCAGAAAAGATACATTTTTTGACGGAATTTCCCGAACCTATCAGGGCGGTACAACACGAATCGACAACGGATGTCTGCGAATTGATTTAGGCAGAAATGTCAAAGCGGATAAGCTTGAAATCGAATTTTTCGCCGCAAGGGAATTTACCCGTGATATAAAGCCTCAGCTTATTCCGCTCTATGCCGAATTTTCCGCTGACCTCGGAAAATGGAATACGGAAAAGTACGCGGAGCTGACAACCGTTGAGCAGGATATGAAGCAGGAGGTTGTGAAAGACAAGGTTCACACCACATATTTTGTCGACGGAAGTCTTATGAAAATCTGCTATCCCGTTCCCGGGGGTTCACGTTATGTGCGCATTGCAGAGCCGATGGACAGAATCTATTCCGTAAAGGTCACAGAAAACGGAAAAGAAATAAAGCTTGACAATCCGTCCGCAAACAATATGCAGCCTCACTATTACCGCAGGGAAACACGCGGGATGAAAAAAGCGGCATTTACCCTCCCCGAATACAGAGAGGGCGCATATATCGCCGTTGCCGCCGAGGGCAGATACGGAGAAGAGAACCTGTACTGCTGTGCGGAGATTGACGGAAAGCTTGTCGGCTTCCCCCATCGCGCACCGGAATACAAGGCAAATCAGTGGGAACACAGAGTTTGCTCAAGCAGTGAAAATCATACATTTTACCTTTCCCTGCCCGAAAACTGCGCGGGTAAGGAAATCACGGTTTATGCTGTTTTCGCCAACGATGAGCTTGAAATGAATCACGGCAAGCCCGTGGAATGCAATGTTTATCTTTGCGACGGACACAGGTAAGAATATGAACAGTTTAACCGAAAAAAGGCTGAAATGGCTTAAAAACATACAAAGCAAAAATTTATCGCAGCGCAACACCGAACTGCTTGAACGTGTGTCTGCGGTTTTTGAAAACAACATCATTGACCGCACAGACAATAAATGGGGACACTACCGCGGCATTCTGCCGTCACCCGGTAACTATAACGGCGTGTGGAACTGGGACTCCGCCTTTCACGCGCTTGCGCTGTCACGGATTGACCCTGAACTTGCCTATGAACAGATAGAAATTTTTCTCAACTTCCAGGGCGATGACGGGATATATCCCGACGTGATTTATGTCGACGGCAAGGTTAAAGACAACTATTCCAAGCCGCCTGTTTTTCCGTGGACATTTACCGAGGTTTACAAACGCAGCCCGAAGCCCGAGCTTTTGCAAAAAGCTTACGACAGCTTCTGCCGAAATCTCGGCTTTTGGAATAATAACCGCCGTGACGAGAAGTACGGTCTTTACTACTACGACTGTCGCCGTATTGATGACTCATGGAGAATCCATCAGAAATGGGAGAGCGGAATGGACAATTCTCCGCGATGGGACAACGGCGTTGAACAGTGGCTTGCCGTTGATCTCAACGGCTACATGGCGACATTCTATGATGCACTGGAACAAATTGCAGATTGGCTGACTCTGCCCGAGGATAAGAAAAAGTGGAATAAATGCTCGGCGGAGCTGAAAGAGCGTATCAATAAAGAACTGTGGTGCACCGAAAAGCAGTGCTTTCTTGACCGAAACCGCTTTACCGGCGAATTCTCGGACGTCATTTCATCGGCAAGCTTTGTGCCTCTTTTTGCAGGCTGTTCCGATGCTGAACACGCAAAGGCAATGGCCGAAAACGCCAAAAATCCCGAAATGTTTTATCCGTCAATGCCGACGGTTGCTTTCTGCTGCGATACCTTCAGCGCTGCGGATTACTGGCGCGGACCTGTATGGCTGAATATCGCATACTTTGCCGCCGACGGTCTGAAAAAGTACGGTTATGCTGAAATCGCGCACAGAATCTGTGAGCATGTTCTTGATGATGCCGCAAATGAAAAGCGCAGCATTTTTGAATATTACAACGCACGCACAGGTGAAGGCCTCGGTGCTGATTCCTTCGGCTGGAGCGCGGCATTCATAATTGAATTCATACTTAACTGAAATTACCCCTTGCATTATTTTTATTTTGTGATATAATACTTGGGAAATAAATGCGTTTATCGGGAGAAGTACTCCGGACCTCGGCACAGCAGAGAATGAAACATTTTGGTGAAAGTTTCTTGTGCGGAATCGGACGAAATGCACCCGCCAGCACACAGTGGGAAAATTTTATGAGTATCGCTGTGCGGCCGCCTCCGTTAAAGGGCTGAAAAGTAATAAGTCGGAGTGGAACCGCGGAATACCGCCTCCGTTGCATTTGCAGCGGAGGCGTTTTATTATTCGGTCTTTGACTAAGCTTTAAGAAAGAGAGATTTTTATGTTTGACAGAATTAAAGAGGATGTTAATACAATCCTTGAACGCGACCCTGCCGCCCATTCGGCACTGGAGGTTTTCTTCCTCTATCCCGGCTTCAAGGCGGTCAGAAGTCACAGAAAGGCGCACTGGTTCTATAAGCATAACCGCTTTATCATTGCCCGCGCGATTTCTCAGCGGAATGTCAGAAAAACCGGCATTGAAATTCATCCCGGTGCCGAAATCGGCAGACGCTTTTTTATCGACCACGGAACGGGAATCGTTATCGGCGAAACCACAATAATCGGCGACGATGTTACGATTTATCAGGGCGTTACCCTCGGCGGTACCGGCAAGGATACGGGCAAACGTCACCCCACAATCGGCAGCAATGTGCTTATCGGCGCAGGCTCCAAGGTACTCGGTCCCGTAACTGTAGGCGATAACACAAACATTGCCGCAGGCGCAGTCGTGCTTGATAAAATCCCCGCCAACTCCACCGCAGTCGGCGTTCCTGCACGAGTTGTGCGCCGCAACGGTAAAAGGGTTCAGGACCTTGATCAGATTCACATTCCCGACCCCGTTGCGCAGGAAATATGTAAATTACAGGGTGAAATAGACAAACTAAACAAGAAACTGGAGGAGCTTTCAAAATGAAAATTTTCAACACACTGACAAGGCAGAAGGAAGAACTCAAGCCTATCGAAGACGGCAAGGTAAAGATTTACGCCTGCGGTCCCACCGTTTACAACTTTATCCATATCGGCAACGCGCGTCCGCTCTGCGTTTTTGATGTTCTGCGCCGTTTCCTTGAATACATGGGCTATGAGGTTCGCTTTGTTCAGAACTTTACCGACATTGACGACAAAATCATCAAGCGCGCCAACGAGGAAAACCTCACATATAAAGAGGTAAGCGAAAAGTATATTGAGGAATTTTGGAAGGATGTCAGGGGCATGAACATCCGCGAGGCTACAGTTCATCCCAAGGCAACGGAAAACATTGACGAGATAATCGACATCGTTTCAACTCTTATCGAAAAGGGCTACGCCTACGCTGTTGACGGCGATGTTTACTTCTCCCCCTCAAAGTTTGCAGAATACGGCAAGCTTTCACACCAGCCTCTTGAGGACCTTGAAGCAGGCGCAAGAATCATGGTCGGCGAGGTAAAGAAAGAACCCATGGACTTTGCTCTCTGGAAGAGCGCAAAGCCCGGCGAGCCCTACTGGGAGTCACCGTGGGGTCACGGCAGACCCGGCTGGCATATTGAATGCTCCGCCATGGTACGCCGCTATCTCGGCAAAACAATTGATATTCACTGCGGCGGTCAGGATTTGATTTTCCCGCACCATGAGAACGAAATCGCACAGAGCGAATGCTGCAACGGCGTTCCTTTTTCAAATTACTGGATGCACAACGGCTATATCAATGTTGACAATGTCAAGATGTCCAAGTCGCTCGGCAATTTCTTCACAGTCCGTGATGTAGCTGAAAAGTACGGCTATGAACCAATCCGCTATCTTATGATTTCTTCACAGTACAGAAGTCCCATTAACTACAGCGTTGATATTATCGAGCAGTGCAAGGCTTCTCTTGTACGCCTTTACACCTGCCGCGACAACCTCGATTTCGCAATTGAGAACGCGGAAGCAGGCGAAGCAACAGAGGAAATCAAGGCAATGCTCATGAAGCGCCGCGACCAGTTTGTTGAGGCAATGAACGACGACCTCAACACGGCTGACGCTATCTCGGCAGTATTTGAGCTTGTACGCGACATCAACACAAACGTTGTTGCCGCAAAGGCAAACAAAGCTGACTGTGAAGCGGCGGCAAAGATGTTTGACGAGCTGACAGGTATCCTCGGTCTTGTTTATGACCGCAAAAAGGAAGACCTCGATTCCGAAATCGAAGCTCTTATTGCACAGCGCACGCAGGCAAGAAAAGACAGAAACTGGGCAGAGGCGGACAGAATCCGCGACGAGCTTAAGGCAAAGGGCATTGTTCTTGAGGACACCGCTCAGGGCGTTAAGTGGCACAGAGAATAAACAAAAAATCAGCGGGATGAAAATTCCGCTGATTTTTGTTTTCTTAAAGATAGTACGATTGTTATTTACTTTTTTTATAAAAAATGATATGATATAAAATATTATATTTTGTTTCGAAACGGGTGAAAACAAATGTATAATGGGAAATATGCTATTGTCATCGGCGGTTCTCATTTTAATCCTCTCGGCATTGTCAGAAGTCTTGGCGAAGCAGGCGTAAAGACCGTTTATATCAACTCTGCCGACTGGGGTTTTGCCGAAAGCAGCAAATATGTTATTAAAACCGTACATACTCATTCTGACGGGGAGATTATCCGGGCAATTCTCAGCATTACAGACGAATTCGGAGGCAGACCGCCCGTTTATCCTTCGTGCGATTTTTCGGCATTGCTGATTGACAGCAGCTATGAGATTTTAAAAGACAGGGTTATCTGTCCCGGCTGCTCCGGAAATCTTAAAAATATTCTTGAAAAAGATAAAATGTGTCAGCTTGCAGAGGATGCAGGCTTCAACGTTCCGAAAACAAAAAGCATTCATATCGGTGAAAATTTCAGAGCTGAGCTTGAACAGTTTCAGATTCCGTTCATCCTTAAACCGATAAGCAATTTCAAAGGTTCAAAAAACGACATCTACATCTGCACGGATAAGAAAGAGCTTGACGATATTGTTGAACACTTCAAGTGGTATAAGGATGTTATTATCCAAAGCTATATTAACGGCGGGGAAAACCTTACGGTTGAGTACTGCGGCTGCAAAGTACCCGGACAGAAGGTTCAGGTTTTCGGTCAGCTGGAAAAAATACGCGAATATCCCGTTGACCGCGGAAGCACTTCTTATGCGGTAATAAAAGAAGATATAACATATGTTGATATTGAGGCGATAGACAGACTTCTTGAAAAGTCCGGATTCAGCGGTATTTTTGATTTAGAGCTTAAGGTTGCCGACGGCGTCCCCTATTTCATCGAAATCAATTACAGAAACGGCGCTCCCGCTTATGCATTTACAAAAGCGGGCTTTAACCTTCACGCAATCTGGTATAAACTGCAGACCGGCGAAAAAACCGAAGCCGTATCGTTAAAAGAAACCCGACTGATTTGTGAAGGCATAGACCTCAGCCATGTTTTCGAAAAAAGGCTGAAGCTTTCCGAATGGCTGAAAAATTATCTCAGTGCGGACGCACATATGATAGCCAATAAAAAAGACTGGAAGCCGTTTATAAAGCAGTATAAGCTTCTTGCACCGTATCTTGATTCAAAGCTGCATCCGAACGGATAAACGGGGATTGATTGCTATGTTTAAACTGTCAAGACTGTTCACAAAAACCGAATACACCGTCGCGTACAGATTCAGCGATAAAAGTCTTCTCAATGATACAGAAACACCTTTTAAGATTCTGCCGCTTAATAATTCCGACAGATGGTACGCCGATCCGTTTATCTGTAAAAGCAATGATGAATACTACGTTTTTATGGAAGTATTCATAAAATCAAAGGGCTACGCAGGTATCGGTTATTCAAAGCTTATCAACGGGGAGCTTACCGAGCCGAAGGTTGTTATCGACACGGGATACCATATGTCTTTCCCGTCGGTTTATCAGTATAACGGTAAAATCATAATGATTCCCGAAACCTGTGCAAAGGACAGCATTCAGATTTTTGAATGCACTGATTTCCCCGAAAAATGGGAGGCAAAATATATTGTCGCCGGCGGAGATTCCTTTTACGATTCCGTGCTTTTTGAACATGACAAAAAATACTTTATGTTCACCTCTTCTCCCTCAGACGAAATGTACGGCAGCCGTCTGTACCTCATGGAATTAAAGGAAAACGGTGATTCTTTTGAGGCTGTCGGCAAAAAAGAATTAACGGATGACAGCAGCATATCAAGAGAAGCCGGTCTAAATCTTTATGAAAACGGCAGTATTTTCAGAGTTGCTCAGAATTGCAGCAATAACGACTACGGTCATGCTGTTGAATTTTTACAGATTGACAGTCTGAGTACCGAAAACTATTCCGAGCGGAAGGTGAAAGAAATAACCGTTTCTGATATCAAAACGGAAAAACGTATCAGAGGCGCTGCCGGAATTCACACATACAACCGCGAGGATAAGTTTGAAGTTATCGATTTTAAGCTGTGTACGTTTTCAGTTAAGGCAACTCTGCAAAAAATAAAAATAGTTTTCGATATGATAAAAAATAAAATAAAACCTTAACATTCTTTTCCCCGAAATGCAAAACGTATTTCGGGGAGTTTTACATTAAACATTCAATTCAACCGCAAAAACAACCGACAGTTTAGTTGAACAACCTTCAGTTTCTTGATTTTCTGCTGAAACATGCCTTACAATATATGTGCAGGGACAAACTTGACAACAAAATTCAAGGAGTGTAAAATATGTTTGATTCAGAAAAAAATGAAAGCGGGGTCAATACCATGGAGCTTGGCAAAACAATCAGCAGTTTCAGAAAGAAAAGCGGCATGACACAGGAGGAGCTTGCAGGCAGACTCGGAGTTTCGGCACAGGCAGTTTCCAAATGGGAGAATAATATTTCATGCCCGGATATCTATATGCTTCCGCAGATTGCTTCGGTTTTCGGCATTACGGTTGACGCGCTTCTTTCGGGAAAATCCGCAGATGAAATCGAATCCGTTTCAGAAGAAAACACAGAAAGCAAAACATATAAAAGTAAAAAGAAGCTTTCCAAAATCAATATTCTTGTTACAAATCCCAACGGAAAAGACACAAATGTCAGCTTCCCCATTAAGCTTGTTGACTTCGGTCTGAAAATGGGGACAAGCTTCGGCAATCTTGATAAAGAACAGATGGGAACCATCCGGGATGCAATTGAAAACGGTCTCGGCGGAGAAATTGTCAATGTCAACGGAGAAAACGGCGAGCATGTTGTCATCTCTCTTGAATAACTCCTCTATATACGCATAAACGGACAGCCGAAGCTGTCCGTTTACTGTTTTATTATTTATCTTATTTCTCAAGATTTGCCTTGAGTGTTTCGAGCTGCGCTCTGATTTCCTTGGGAAGTCTGTCGCCGAACTTCTTGTAATGCTCTTCGATTTCAGCAGCTTCCTTTGTCCATGTATCCTTGTCAACTGTGAGAATTGACTTAAGAGTATCGATGTCCATGTCAAGGTCTGTAAGGTCGATATCCTCGGGCTTCGGAACATAACCGATAGCTGTCTCTGTTGCGTCAGCCTTGCCCTCGCAGCGGTCGATAATCCAGTTGAGAACACGCATGTTGTCGCCGAATCCGGGCCAGATGAAGTTGCCTTCGTCGTCGGTACGGAACCAGTTAACGTTGAAAATCTTGGGAGCCTTGTCGCCGAGCTTCTTGCCCATGTCGAGCCAGTGCTGGAAATAGTCACCCATGTGATAACCGCAGAACGGAAGCATAGCCATCGGGTCACGGCGAACAACGCCTACTGCGCCTGCAGCTGCAGCTGTTGTTTCGGAAGCCATAGCGGAACCGACGAATACACCGTTCTCCCAGTTCTTTGACTGGTAAACCAGCGGAGCGCACTTTGCACGGCGGCCGCCGAATACGATTGCGCTGATGGGAACGCCTTCACCCTTGTCAAACTCGGGAGAGATGCAGGGGCAGTTCTTTGCGGGAGCTGTGAATCTTGAATTGGGATGAGCGCCGCAGGTTGACTTGTCAGCCTTGTCGAACTTTGCGGGATCCCAGGGCT
>JAZUDP010000137.1:0-2213 GCA_045639705.1 Acutalibacteraceae bacterium | reverse complement strand
GCTTCCGAAAGCAACAAAGCTTCACGGTTATGAGCATACGCGCGAGGGTCAGGCGAAATTCTTTGAGGATATGATTCCGAGATTCTATAAAAAAGAATATCTCGGCGGTCTTTCGGTTTTCAGCTACACAGATCAGGAAGCCTGTTATGTATGCGGTCAGAGTGACTGCCCGACAGAAACCTGCTGGGGAATGGTTGACTGCAGCGGCAAAGAAAAACCGTCTTATTACGCTGTAAGGGACGCAATAGCAAAATTCAAAAAATAAGGCTCAGTACTATCTGACGGTTGATATATTTACAAACCGAAAGCTGTATGCTACAATATCTTCGAAAAATTTAATTTAGGAGTTTTTATATGAAAATCCTTTCATTTTTTCTTTCAATCATATTTATGCTTGATTCATTTTTTATCGGAATGCTTCCAAGCAAGAGAATAACAGTCGCCGAAACGAAGAGCTGTGACGGATATTATATCGACGGCGAGAGTGAAAACGGTCTTTTATGGTTCGGCGTTGTCGGCGAGGGTAATCTTTTTGAGCCGAATAAAAAAATTACTGCTGTAATCGAATGCCGTGATTCTTCGCTTTACGGTACAAGAGCCAAAATTACAGTTAAATCGGAGCAGGCGGATTTTAATAAAAAAGGCTATGTGAATTTCAACTCAGAATATCCGTATTATACATTTGATTTTTCTTCTGAAAACAACGGAATTTTCAACATTTCAATCGAACTGACAAGCGGAGAAAAATACAGTTTTGCTGTCGGTGTTCTGCCGAAAAATAAAATGGCGGACGATGAGTTTTATTACGGCATTCAGCCCTATATCACTCGTACTTACACTTGGGGCAGCGGTCACTGTCTGCCAAATTTCAACGCGGATGATTCTGCCGATAAAATTCTTGACACGGCTGAATATCTCGGAGTAAATCTGATACGCGAGGATTTTGTAAGCTGGGGCGCGATGCAGTCGGGCGCAGGTGCGGAAGTGAATTTCAAAACGCAGGATTATATTCTGAACAGAATTACCGCGCGCGGAATCAAATACAATTGGATTTTAGGCTGCAACGCAGGTCTGTGGTCACTCAACAAGAATTATCTTTCAAGCTACGATGCAGACAGCCTCTGGGCTTGCGCTCCGGATGAGGAGCTGTGGGATGCTTTTGTTGGTCAGCTTGCGACACATTACGCAGGCGATACAAATATTTTATGGGAAATCTGGAATGAGCCGAACTGGGGATTCTTCACGGGAACCAGTGAGGAATATTTTACTCTGCTTGAAAACACGGCGAAAATTCTCAAAGGGGCAAACGCAGACGCATATGTTTATACGGGTGGTCTTGCGCTTGCCGAAAGGGAGAAATATGCCCCATATTACGAGAAATCTGCAGAGCTGATGAAAAATGGTCTGCTTGATAATTTCGGTTTCCACAATCACAACGGGCTGAAAAATTATTATGACGACATGGCTCGGACGCAGGCTCTTGCAAAGAACGCAGGTATTGCAAAGGGCGGCATAAACAGCGAAAGCGGAATTCCCGGCGCAGACCCGGCGACCATAGCCTGCAAGGCACTTTACACACGTTCTGTTGGTGCTGACGGTTATGTTTCATTCTCATTCAGAAAGTCCGTTATTCCCAACGGTGACGTAAACGATTTTGCGTTTTTCGACGAATATCTCCAGCCGTCAGAGGCGGTTATCAGCTTTGCGACAGTGATACGTTTTCTCGGCAAAGCAAAATTTGTTAAGAATGTTTCAAATGAAAAGAATCTTGTAATTGACGAATACAGCAAGGATGGGAAAAAGATTCTTGTTTATTACAGCCTCGGCAATAACAAGAGCGTCAAAGCTCCCGAAGGTGATTTTGAAGCATATGATATGTACGGCAATCCCGTGAATATTAAACGAAAAATCAAGGCAACAAACGAACCCGTTTATCTGGTGTTTGGTTAAAGTAAAACCTATTTCAAAATAACCGCTCTATAAAGAGCGGCTATTTTTTTAGGTGTAATATCAACTATGAAGTAGTACAGAGCCTATTATTAAAAGGGAAGAAATTCTTGCAGGTGTTAGCGTATGGTATTCGGATGTTATTCAAATTGACAAAGATTTGAATACTGTATGGAAAGAAATAAACAAAGTTGACTGGGATAACCTTTCAAAAGATGACTTTGTATATAATATTTCTCGTTTATTCCCCAAACTATGGCAGGTTC
>JAZUDP010000136.1:0-1859 GCA_045639705.1 Acutalibacteraceae bacterium | reverse complement strand
GACTGATAAACCGCAACACCCGAGGTATCTGTAAAGCGTTCATAAGTACAGAAGCCGACAAATTTTCCTATCTCTTCAACATAGACAACATCCCATGAATCCTGACTGTTTTCCTTTGTTGCGACAACTCCGCGCGGAGTAAGCGATGCAGGCCAGTTTTCAGAGGTATCGGCGGTAGCGACAAGCTCATTTCCCGTTCCCGAGCCAAGCCACGAATAATAGAAATACAGAACACCGTCAACAATTACAAAGCTCGGCTCACCTGCGCCCCACAAAGCTGCGTTTTCATCAAAATAAATAATCGGAGCAGGGTCACCGCCCCAGCCGTTTCCGTTCCATTTTTCAAACGGGCCGTCGGGATTCTCGGAACGCGCAACAAAAATATTGTTGTTTATTCCACCGTTTGTGGAAACGATGGTGGAGGTATAGCCGATATAATAGTAGCCTCCGAAATAAATAACGCCGGGGTCACAAACGGAATAATGATCCATGGAATCCGCTGTCGGGCGCAGAACAACCTTCTCATCGCTCCACTCTTTGCCGTCGAAGTGTCTGTATGTAAACCAGTCCCATTCACCGCTTTGGCCGTTGGTGGCAAACCACGCGTCGGCAGAGCCGTCCTCATAATACATTATTGACGGACCGTATCTGTAACCGCCGTAATTTTTAAACGGTGAATATATGTCATATCCCGCATTCTCAGCCCTGAATGTGACATTCACATTTTCACCGTCCTTTTCCGGCACGGCAGAGTCGGAAAAAGACTTATCCGCCGTGTGTGACGGCTCTTTCCTTTCTCCGAACGATGTTACCGCCTTACCTGACAAGCCTGTAAAAAACATGATAAGTGACAGCAAAAACGCAGAAATTTCAGTCATTACAAGCGCTCCTTTACTTTAATTATCTTTTGTTGGTTATAGCTTTTTCTTTGCATTTACGCAATGATTTATTACTGATAATTATAGCAGGGATTATTATTAAAAGTCAATAACCTGAATGTCACATAAAACAAACATCAGATTTACGGAGGTTAATAATTATGAAAAACGCAAGAAATGAACTTAATGATATGGCAACGGAAAATGCAGTCGGCGGTGTTTCATGGCAGTTTTTCGGAGAAGAGCCGGTTACAAGCGAGGTTGAGACTTCAAACCCGTCCATTTTTTCAGATGTTTATTCGAACCGGACAAACAACTTTGTTCCAATCTGAAACCAAGCAGAATAATAATCAAAAATGAAAGGATGAAAAACATGTGGTGGGGTTAATAAATAATTAAAAATTATGCCGGAAGTGAAAACTCCCGGCTTTTTCATATCTGGAAAACTATTTATTTCATCGTTATAACAAACATCGCCCTTGAAAGATTGAATAAAAAATGATATATATATTTCTGATAATGTTATAATTAAGGAAAAGACATGGAGGCGTGTTTATGTTAAAAAGATTTTTTGCATCGGTTCTCGCATTTATTATTTCTGTTTCACAATGGATTTTCACCCCGAATGTTATCAGAATTGATTTTGATAACGTTATTGATAAAATCAGACCTGTTCACAATATCGGCAGAATGCCCGAATATGAGCTTGACAGCGAAATCAACAGTTATTTCACAGAGGCGAATATGACATCGTGCAGAACCCACGATACGGTCGAAACAGACATTCACAATATTTTTCCCGATTTCTCTGCCGATGTAAACGATGAAAATTCATATAACTTTGAGAAATGCGACAAGGTTATTGCTGCAATAGCCGATACCGGTATGGAGCCGCTTTTCCGACTCGGTATAAGCTGGAGTGATGCAGTAAAAGACCATGAATATCTTATTCCTCCCGCTGACTACAATAAATGGGCACAG
>JAZUDP010000135.1:0-4498 GCA_045639705.1 Acutalibacteraceae bacterium | reverse complement strand
TAAATGAAGGATATACTTTAAACACCTGTGATGATTGCGGATTTGCATCAATCACAAATAAGATTCCTGCAATCGGACACGATTACATTGAAATGGTTGTTGACCCCACCTGTGAAAAGGAAGGCTATACAACTCACATGTGTACAAGAGGCGACCATTACTATATTGATAACAGAATTCCTGCTCTTGGACATTCTTACGACAAGACTGTTATTCAGGCAACCTGCATTCAGGACGGCTGTACGCTGAATATCTGTACAAAATGCGGTAAAGTAAGCAAATCTGACGTTATACCTGCATCAGGTCATAACTTCGGCAGTTGGATGACGGTTGAGTACGCAACAGAAGAACATGAAGGTCTTCAGCAGAGGCATTGTCAGAACTGCGGTTACTGTGAGGATAAGATTATCCCGATTGTAAACAGAACCACATTCAATGTCACATTCAAGGCTGACGGCAAAACCGTTGCTGTTGTCGAATATGTAAAGGGCTCGGATACTATCGAAGAGCCACCCGTACCGCATAAGGACAGATTTACAGGCGAATGGGAAGATTATTCCCTTAACGACAGCGATATTACAGTTAATGCTGTTTATACTGTCATCAGCTCGGATGATTTGAGCGGTGTTGATTCCGGCGAATCGGCAAGATACGATGCAAACACAGGTATTGCAACAATTAATCTCTATGCCGCAAGTCAGGGTAAAACAATTGTTTCAACATCAAACAAGGCCGTTCCGCTTGATATTATTCTTGTTGTAGACCAGTCAGGCAGTATGGATGACAGACTCGGCAGCGGTATTTCAAAGAAACAGGCTCTTATCAATTCTGCCAATGCTTTTGTTAATTCGGTTTATGCCGATGCAACAGAATATAACGTTGACCACAGAATTGCTATTGTCGGTTTCGGCATGGGTAATATTTCATCGGGTATTGCTTATCCTGCTTATCTGAATACCGAAATTCTTACAACAGGCGGAACTCCTGTTCAGATGAATAAGGCAAAGGCGGCTGATTATGCAAATGCTCTTATGTATGTCAATAATAACGGCTCACTGAATGCGAATATCACAAGAGCAATTAACAGTATTGACGCTAACGGTGCAACTGCGGCTGACTTCGGTCTTGCCATGGCAAATAACATTTATGCAAACAATCCCGATGAATCAGGCGAAAGACAGAGAATAGTTGTCTTCATGACAGACGGCGCTCCGACTTATTCAAGCGATTTCAGCAAGGATGTTGCAAATGCGGCTATTCTTCAGGCTAATGCTTTGAAGAATACATACGGAGCTTATGTTTACAGCATCGGCGTCATGAGCGACAGCAACGCCAAAGAAAATAACATCAATAAGTTTATGAACAGCGTTTCATCAAACCATATTGATGCAAAATCATTGAGCAATAACGGAAATCCTTCAGCCACAACTTATTATCAGAACGTTACTAATACAAATGCTCTGAGCGGAGTATTCACAAAGATTGTTGCAGAGAACGTAACAAGAACAACAGACTTTGATAATGTTACGATGATAAGCACTGTATCAAAGTATTTCACACTTACTTCGCAGCAGGAGAAGAAGCTTCGCCTCAATGCCATTGAAGAATACGGCGTGACAAACGACGATATTACAATCACAAGAAACGATGACGGCACAACAACCGTAATCATAAAGGGAATGCATCCCATAGATGACGGAAGTCAGTTCGTTATTGATTTCAATTATCATGTATCAGCAAACGAAAACGCCGCTGAAGCAGGTTCATATCCTGTAGGAACAGACGATGCAGGTATCATGTTAGGTGATGCCGAGAACTATGAAGCAACATTCACAGTTCCTTATGTTACAGTTCCCACAAACAGAGGCACGGCAGTATTTACCGTTAATGGAGAAATCTATACAATAAAGACAGTCCTTGACGGAAAAGCTCCTGCTGCACCCGAAACAGATTTTGAGGGACAGTATCAGTTCAGCGGATGGACGATTGCCGCAAACTCAATGGCAAACGGATATGCTGTTTACGATGCTACTCTTGCAACACAGGAGTATGTGGTAATTTGGAATACATCAGAGGGAACACAGAAGATTGCATACAATCCCGGTGATGTGATTACAGAGCCTGATGTTGCTGAGAACGATAACGGCGATGCGTTCAGAAGATGGAACGGCGAAGTTCCGACCGTAATGCCCGACCACAGCATTGAATTCACAGCAGTTTACGGTGACCACGAGCATGTATATAACGCAGAAACAGTCGTAGAAATGACCTGCCTTACAGACGGTACGGTTAAATATACCTGTGAAATCTGCGGAGATACATATACAGAAACAGTTACCTGCCCCGGTCATCATACATGGAAGGCAATAACAGGCCCTGCTGATAAGGACAATCACTCCACAGCAGCGTTTGAGTGTGAGTGCTGCGGACTCTGTGCAGATAATACGCTTGATTATGTGATTACGGATAATGAAGCAAATGAGCGCGGACATTACAGTTCAATCACACATGAGTTCAATTATCTTGACGATAACGGAACGGCACATCAGCCCAACGGACTTTTAACCATTATCTCCAATATCAATGAGTATTTCGGCGATGCAGACGGAGTAAATGTTTACCGTATTGATGATAACGGCAACAGAATCAAGTGTGAGTCCGAATATGACAGCGGCGTTCTTTCGTTTGAGACAAATCACTTCAGCACCTATGTATATGAGCCTGTTTATGAATGTCAGACAACAGGAAATCATATCGACGCAAACGATGACGGTTACTGCGACAGATGTGACTCTGTTCTTGAAGAATTCATCGACTTCATTCTCAAGTCGGGAATAGATGCACAGATAGACAGAGATTACCGTATCCTCATGGGTAACGATGTTCTCAGCTATTCAAGCGATTCCGTAGCAGGCATGTTTGAATTCGGCAACATCTACGTTGAGGGTAAAGACAACGGCAAGATTGGTACAGGCGATATAATCTGCCTGACAAATTCAGACGGCGTTGTATGCAGCAGACTTACCGCAGTTATTTTCGGTGATGTTAACGGCGACGGCTGGTATGACGGCATGGATTCCATGATAGTAAGCTGTATCGCAAACGGTATGCTTTCAGAGGAAAATGTCGGCGAAGCAGTTTACATGGCAGCCGATTGTAACCACGACGGAGTAATCGACAGTCTTGATGTTGACCTTCTTCAGCAGGCGGGCGTGCTCCTTGCAGACGTTGACCAGAGCAAGAGCGAGGAAGAGTTGCTTGAAACAAGTTCAGCTTATGTCGAGTATCTGAACCTTATCGACCAGACAATCGAAACGGCAGAAGATGGTACAGCAGAGACGGTTGTTGAAGAAACTCCGACAGCAGAAGATAAAGAACCTGCTTCTGTTAATTGGCTCCAGATGTTTATGTCCTTTATCAGTATGCTGCTTGAATTTGTTTACAGCCTTTTCACACTTTAATATTTAGCACAATGCAAACGGGCAGAGATTTTTATGTCTCTGCTCCTTACTTTATGCCTGAATATTCGTTTGTCCTGTTCCTTTCTCCCACCGACGCGACAAAAACAAACGCAGTTATCAATTGAAAAAAATAAATTTATATTTAACGATAAAAATCAGATTTTATTCAAATTTAATCTTAAGTGGTTCATTCTTTCACACCATCTGTACATAAAAAACACAGAAAAAAACATCCCCCAGATATCCTCAATATTTATAATAAAATTTTCATTAATTTATTGTCCCTCTTCCATAAACCATCGTATAAAGAGATGTAAGACAAAAAACAAATAAAATTACGGAGGTAAGAAAAATGGAGACGGCATTAAATGAAAGAGAACTTGAAATGGTTAACGGAGGCAGAAAGTTTGAGGATGAGGAAGTGCAGGAAGATATTAAACTATGGCCTTTCGGCAAATATCCTTCACCCGTACTTGGTTGGGGCGAAAACTGGGGAGAAAGAGGATATTTCTGGGATTAAATAAAATTTTATAATGAAAAAAAGAAAGGGTGTAAACTATGTGGTTCTGATAAAAAAACATAAAAATAATAAATCCGCTTGATAATGGCAGTTAAAATTGTCAAAATTAAGCGGATTTTTATGGTTTTTTACCTATTTTTATTGGATTTTTGAAAATATTTTTAATTTTATATACTTTTTTTCGTTATTTCTCTTGACAAAATAAAATATATATGATATAATTCAGGCAGATTCCTGGGAAAGGAGTGAGTTAAATTGTTTCAATATTACGACGAGGATAGAAAAGTAAAATCCTGCGAACCTGTGTCAATCCGTGATTTTATCTCACAGCCCGACGGAGATGTTCGGGGCTGGTTTAACGAATACATCAAATATGGCGGCATCACTGAAATCCATGACATCGTTCCCTATTATGAACTCAAGGAAAACGCAAAGCTTCAGGAATATGCTGAGAACGAAAAAGAAAAGCAGCTGAAACGCATTGCCGAAGGAGTATGTGAGTATTTCTGCGATTTCA
>JAZUDP010000134.1:0-14669 GCA_045639705.1 Acutalibacteraceae bacterium | reverse complement strand
TGGCTCACAGAACGACATGGCTACGATCCGACTTTGATTGGCGCTTCGCACATGAGAACCCCTTGATAGGGTTCTCAAACTCTCCTGATCTTTTCGGACGATAAAGGATTCCGCTCTTTGCGAAGAGCGGGTTAAGGCTCTGCCTTAAGAATCCGCAGCCTTTGAAAAGGCTGGCGAAACTTTTAAGTTAACTTTTTTACTTTATAAGCTTTGCAAGACTTTCGTCAATCATCGCAATCTTATCGCGATACTTCTGAGCAGCTTCGCGCTGACCCTCAACAACCGCTGCGGGAGCTTTAGCAACAAAGCCTGCGTTATTAAGCTTCTTCTCAACAAACTCGAGGTCCTTGAGAACCTTTTCCTTTTCCTTGTTGAGACGTGCGATTTCAGCCTCAAAATCTACAAGGTCACCCATCGGAATGTAAATCTTCGCGTCGGTGGTAACGATGCAGACAGCGTCCTCAAGCTCATAGGCGTCGCCGATTTCAGCCTCGGAACAGGAAGCAAGTCTCTGCATGAAGATACCTGCTTTTTCGAATGTATCCCTGTAGGATGTTGCGATGTAATACTTAGCCTTTCTTGACGGCGGAACGTTCATCTCAGCACGGCGGTTACGGATAGCGCGGATAGCCTCCATGATTCTTTCCATTTCCTGCTCTTCAACGGCGAAGTCGAACTTTTCGTCATATTCGGGCCACTCGGAAACCATGATTGATTCGCCGTCGTGAGGCAGAGTCTGCCAGATTTCCTCAGTTATGAAGGGCATGAAGGGATGAAGCAGCTTAAGAGTATTGGACATGATATAAACGAGCATGTCTCTTGCGGTCTGCTTTGCCTTCTCATCGTCGGAATTAAGACGGATTTTTGAAATCTCGATATACCAGTCGCAGAATACATCCCAGATAAAGTCATAAAGCTTTGAAACAGCGATGCCAAGCTCAAATTTTTCAAGGTTTTCGGTAACTTCCTTTGCGAGCTTGTTGAAAAGTGAAAGAATCCACTTATCCTCAAGAGCAAGGTCTTCCGGAATGTGCGGCGCTTTCTCGTCGTCGCCGAGGTTCATGAGGATGAAACGTGAAGCGTTCCACAGCTTGTTTGCGAAGTTGCGGCTTGCCTCAACCTTCTTTTCGCTGTAGCGCATGTCGTTTCCGGGGCTGTTGCCCGTTGCAAGAGTGAATCTCAGTGCATCTGCGCCGAACTTGGCGATAACAACAAGCGGGTCGATGCCGTTGCCGAGAGACTTGGACATCTTTCTGCCCAGCTCGTCGCGGACAATACCGTGAATGAAAACGGTATCAAAGGGTCTGTCGTTCATGTTCTCGCAGGAGGAGAAAATCATACGCGCAACCCAGAAGAAGATGATATCGTAACCCGTAACAAGTGTGTTTGTCGGGAAATAGTGCTTAAGCTCTGCAGTATTGTCGGGCCAGCCGAGAGTTGAGAACGGCCAGAGCGCAGATGAGAACCATGTGTCGAGAGTATCGGGGTCCTGTGTGAGATGTGTGCAGCCGCACTTCGGGCAGACGGTGGGAGTATCCTTTGAAACAACGATTTCGCCGCACTCGTCGCAGTACCATGCGGGGATTCTGTGACCCCACCAGAGCTGACGCGAGATACACCAGTCCTTGATGTTCTCCATCCAGTGATAATATGTCTTATCGAAGCGTTCGGGAACAAACTTAACCTTGCCGTCCTTTACGCAGTCAATTGCGGGCTTTGCGAGGGGTTCCATCTTAACGAACCACTGCTTTGAAACCTTCGGCTCGATTGAGCTGTGGCAGCGGTAGCAAACGCCGACATTATGGCTGTAATCTTCAACCTTGACGATTGCGCCCTCTTTTTCAAGGTCCTCAACAATAGCCTTTCTTGCCTCGTAGCGGTCCATACCGGCATACTTGCCCCATTCGGGTCTGATGTGCGCGTCGTCTGTGAACGTATCAATAACGGGAAGATTATGGCGAAGACCAACCTCAAAGTCGTTGGGGTCGTGAGCAGGCGTGATTTTAACACAGCCTGTACCGAAATCCATTTCAACGTAGGTATCGGCGATAACGGGAATCTCACGGTGAGTAATGGGCAGGATAAGAGTCTTGCCGACGATATCCTTGTATCTTTCGTCGTCGGGATGAACAGCAACGGCCGTATCGCCGAGCATTGTTTCGGGACGGGTTGTTGCAAGCTCAAGATAACCGCTGCCGTCCTTGAAGGGATAGCGCAGATGCCAGAAATGTCCTGCCTGGTCCTCGTATTCAACCTCTGCGTCGGAGATGGATGTCAGACAGTGAGGACACCAGTTGACGATTCTTTCGCCGCGGTAGATAAGTCCCTTATTGTAAAGGTTGACGAAAACCTCTTTAACAGCCTTGCTGCAGCCCTCGTCCATTGTGAAGCGCTCGCGCTCCCAGTCGCAGGACGAACCCATTTTCTTAAGCTGTTCGATGATTCTGCCGCCGAATTTTTCCTTCCATTCCCATGCTCTCTTGAGGAAGCCGTCTCTGCCGATATCCTCCTTTGTGATGCCCTCGGCTCTCATTGCCTCAACAATCTTTGCCTCGGTCGCAATTGAAGCGTGGTCGGTGCCGGGAAGCCACAGGGTATCGAAGCCCTGCATTCTTCTCCAGCGGATAAGGATATCCTGAAGGGTGTTGTCAAGCGCGTGTCCCATATGAAGCTGACCCGTGATGTTCGGGGGCGGAATAACTATTGTATAGGGTTTCTTTTCGGGGTCGCATTTTGCGTGGAAATAATTGCCGTCGAGCCAGAATTTATATATTCTGTCCTCAACGTTTTTCGGATCGTACTGTTTAGCAAGATCTTTAGCCATTGTTTTGTCCTCCTATGATTAACTATAATTATTTACTGTTTTTATCTTCTCGGTTAAGTTCTTCAATAAAACCAGCCGTAATAATACCCGAGGGTAAAGCTATAATAGCAATTCCAAAAATTGAAGAAATCATTGTAACAATTCTTCCGATAGTTGTTATCGGATATATATCACCGTAACCCATTGTTGTCAAAGAAACAGTTGCCCAATAAATAGCATCAAAAAATGTATCAAATGATTCCGGTTCAACATTAAAAATAACCAATGCAGAAACAAGAATATATCCGACAGCTAAAACACCGACTGTTGATAATATACGTTTCTGATTCTTTAAAACCGAAATAATCAGATTAATACTTTTACTGTATCTGATTATTTTAAATGCTCTGAAAACTTTAAAAGTTCTTAAAAGTCTGAAAATTTTCAGTAGTCTGAAACCGCTGTTTATAATAGAAATTGACGGCAGAATTGATATTAAATCAATAATGGCCATTGGTGTAAACGGATAAATCAAAAAAGAAAGTGCTTTCTTTTTCAGTTTAAAATCAGCTGTAATCAGTCTTACTACATAATCACATATAAAAATTACAACTGTGATTTTATCAATAATATTGAAAAGACTGTTGCTTGAATGAAATGCCAAAGGAATAATGCTTGCTATAATTACAGCCATCATAAACCAGTCATATATCTGACTCAGTTTATCATTATCTTCAGCAATTTCTATAATTTCAAATATTCTTTTCCTCATTTTAACGTCCTCTTAACAACATTAAAGATTTAACATCGCTGTATCTAATCAGGCTCCCTTGTGTAAAGGGAGCTGTCAGCGAAGCTGACTGAGGGATTGTTTTATAACAGAATCAAGATAATCACAAATATTTTCAAAATTATTATTTATTTCATTATTCGGAATGCGAATAAGATTCAAGCCGTAACCTTGTAAATATTCTGTTCTTTCTTTATCGTAGATAATCGCATTGTCTTCATAATGCTGTGAGCCGTCAAGTTCAATAACAAGCTTGGCAGATGCACAGTAAAAATCAACAATATATTTTCCGAGAATCTTTTGCCTTTGAAAATGTGCAGGATAATTTTTCAGAAAATCATACCATAAATGCCGTTCTTCTTTTGTCATGTTTTTTCTGAGCGTTTTTGCAGTCGGGACTATATTTTTGTTATGTTTATAATCCAAGATACAATCCCTCCGTCACGCTTCGCGTGCCACCTCCCTTTACACAAGGGAGGCTGTTAAACAGCTTCAATTGAAAAAAATATCAAATTTAAAAATAAAAACGCCTCAAAGATTTCTCTTTGAGACGAGATAAACCCGCGGTACCACTCAAATTGCATAAAAATGCCGCTCAACGCCTTAACGCGGCTGACGGGAAAGTTCTACTTGCTTTCGCTTTCTTCTCTCCGGCTCGGAAGCTACAGTCCCGTCATGTTTTTATCCGCTCTCACCCGCCGCGGACTCTCTGAAAAAAAACAACGCAGAAAGGACACTCTTCGTCAATGCCTTTTATCTGCGTTATTTTATCACTATTAATCTGTTTTGTCAACAATTATTCTTTAACGCTTTTAAGGTAATTGTTAAACGCAAGCTTTAAAGAACCCTTTGTTGAAATATCAAACAATTCAAGCAGACGATCACCGGATATGCGGTTTGAATCCGTCGACTTGAGCCATGTGCGGACAACGCCGATAATGGCGTTAGTATTAAGCTCGGAAAGAAACGTGATATATTCCTCGGAAATTCCGATACTGACAGCTTTGGTTTTAATCAGATAATTAAAGCAGCTTTTTACGCCGTCATAAAGGAACTCGAAGAAATAGATTTCAGCCTTGGAATCCATGATGCAGAGAAGCTCTTCCCTGTTTTCCTCAAGATATGCAATCATTTCCTTACAGCATGTGTGGATATCCTTGTTATGCAGATATTTATTTACAATATTTCTTCCGTCGAATTTATACATCCATTCAACAAGAGCGTAGATATCCTGAAAATGATAGTAAAATGTCTGACGGTTAAGACCGCACTCGTCAACGATTTCGCGAATCTTAATTTTATCGAGAGGCTTCTTCTTCATAAGTCTTCTGAGTGAATCAGCAAGAACAATTTTTGTCTTCTCTCCTGAGCTTCTGTTTGGCATTTTATATCCTCCCTACGCTTAAATATTCCTTAAATTTTGACTATTTTATCATAGATGTATAAAACATTCAACTTTTTTTATAGACATTTGTCTATACAATATTGAGCCGATGTAAAACTAATCATAAAGCTTTATACACATTTAAAATATTGTATAAATAAAAAATCTGCCGTAATTTCTTACAGCAGAATTTTTTTGAAATTATCAGAGTAAATTATGCTCCTTAGCGTACTCATAGAACGATTCAATGCTTCTCATTCTTGCAGGGCTGAGCTTTGCTCCGCCTCTTGTATATGTCTCAAAGGGAATGCCCTGAAGCTGTACAAGATACTTTGCGCTTGCGTTGAAGCCGCTGTCGATTGCGCAGTCAAGAAGAATGATTTCGTTGAAGGTCTGTCTTGCCTTGGCAACGTTCTTCTCTACGAAATACTCGTCATACATCTTGCGGAAAAGATTTACGCCGCAGGATGTGGGCGTTGCGCATACGCCGCGTGCGCCTGCCTCATAAGCGTCGAAGAGGAAAGGAATGTTAGCCTGAAGAACGGCGGTATCGCCCTGAACGGCAATCTTGTCCCTGATTTTGTCCATAAGACAGGTTGTGTCCTTGATGCCCTTGAACTTTCCCGTTGCGGCAAGTCTGCCGTAAGCCTCGCCCGAAATGCAGTGCGGCTGGAAGCCGGGGAATTCGTAAAGGAGAATCGGAAGAGTTGTATACTCGGCAAGATTGCAGAGATATTCAACAACTCTGTCGTCATTGTCGCCGTAGCCTCTTGTAACGAATACAAGGCCGTCAACACCTGTCTGCTCCATGCGCTTTACCTCTTCAGTCTGCTCATGCCATGCAGGCTGAAGATTGGCTGTTGCAACAACCTCCGCGCCGTTTGCGTGCTTAACAGCGATTTCGGCGCATCTGATTCTCTCCTCGGGTGTGAGAGCTGTCATCTCCGCGCTGCCGCAGACGGAGAAAAGATGATGAGCGCCCTGTGCCGACTGCCACTCAACATACTTTGCGTATGTATCGTAGTTGATTGATTTGTCCTCGTTGAACGGGGTGAGAAGCAGAGCGTAAATACCTCTGTACTCCTCGGGTTTTCCTGTGAACATATATTACACCTTCTAAAAAAAGATTTACAAAGTTTACCGCAGAGGTATTACAGCCTCTACGATTTCCGTCAGTAGGGATGACCTGCTGTCGCCCGCTGAATTTCATCAAACCTTAACGGCGATTCATGAATCGCCCATACTTTGATAAATTGTTGTTTATTCGGGACATCAGTTTCCTCTCAGGGTGAAAGCATTATACGCCCCGCAATATTTATTTTACAGCGACTCGATAACTTCCTTTGCCATGTCGGGGAAATTGCTGATAACGGCGTTGACTCCGAGCTTATAAAGGCGTCTGACCTCCTCGGGTGTATTGACCGTCCATGTGTTGATTTCTATGCCGTTGTCCTTGATTTCCTTAGCTGTTTCCTCTGTTACCGTGTTGCAGCACGGATGAACGCATTCAACGCCGTGTTCTCTTGTATAAGCGCCGAAATCAAGAATCCAGTCGCCCTCAAGGAATCCGCATTTAACCTCGGGACACACAGCCTTGAAGCGTGCGACCGAAAAATGATTAAAGCTTGAAATGATGATTCTGTCCTCAAGTCCGAATTCATGAATCATATCCGCAACCTTTTTCTCAATGCCGGGATAGATATTGAAGCCCGTTTTAAGCTCAATGTTTGTGACGAAGCCGTCAATCGGCTTTACGAACTCAAAATATTCACGCAGAGTGGGTATGCGGTTAACGCCGTACACACCGCGGAAGCCTGCGCTTGCATCGAAGCTTTTCAGCTCCTCAAGGGTATAGTCGCAGACGAAGCCCTCTCCGTCGCAGGTTCTGTCAATCCGCTCGTCATGAATAATAACGATTTCGCCGTCCCTTGTAAGATGAACATCATTTTCAATTCCGTCAGCGCCTGCCTCAACAGCCTTTCTGAAGGCAAGCATGGTGTTTTCGGGATATTTCCCGCTGAAGCCTCTGTGAGCAATGTTTAACATAATTATCTCTCCTTCTTTATTAAAAAGCGTAAAAACGCTCTGCACACTGTCTTATTACTTCTTACTTATTACCTGATAAAAAAGGTATCACAAGAACTTTTTTATCATAAACGCCTGCCGTCCTTTTTTAGTCATGCCCTCGTCCTCTGTAATCAGCACCTTACCCCTGCCGTGTATTACAAGCTTGGACGAAAACGGAACATGCGCGTCGGGCTTGGTTACCTCGACAGAATTCAGAAAAACCTCTCCCCTGCGGATTTTTTCAACTGCGGCGCTTCTCGAGAGTGAAAATGCCGCCGACAGCACCGCGTCAACACGCATGGAGGATACATAGCATCTTTTAAGCTCAAACTTTTCTTCCTTTTCATATGCGGAAAAATCGTCGGATATGCTGACCGAAACGGTGCCTCTGCCTACGCCCGTAAGATTTTCGGCGATATATTTCGCAACGCTTTTCATTACGGCGACGGCGCAGCCCTTATCGTTCACGGCAATGTCGCCGAGCATTTCGCGCTTTACGCCGAGTCCCATTATCGCGCCGAGATAATCGCGGTGAGTAAGCTCCGAAAAGCCGTCTTTATTAATTACAAGCACGCAGATTGGCGAAGCATCGGGATTTTCCGTCAGATAATCAATGCTTCCGGCGTAGTCGGGCAGAAAAACGGCAATTTTTCTTTCGCTGTCACGAAAGCCGCCGTAAAGCTCAAAGCGAACCTTTTTACGTTTAAGATATTCAAGAACCGTACTCTGACGGTAAATATCGAGAAATCCCGTGTTTGTGATTATGTACTTTTCCTCACACTCCGCCGCCCTGTCGTCAAGCACGGCAAGCAGCAGCTCATCCTCGGTCATAGCTTCACCGCCGATTTTATTGCAGTTTCGGAACATACATTCCCTTTTTCTACATAATATCACATTAAAACAAAATATGCAATAATTGTTGCACATTTTATCAATATATGGTATTATATTATTCGTTGAATTATATTCTGACAAACAGGAGGCAAAGTAAAATGAATATACCGCGTCCCGAACATCCCAATCCGCAGTTTATGAGAAGCTCATGGCTGAACCTTAACGGCGAATGGGATTTCCAGATTGACAAATCGAAGAGCGGACTTGAAAGAAAGTTCTATCTTCCGGAGAAAAAATTTGACAGAAAAATTACTGTTCCCTTCTGCCCCGAAAGCGTTCTTTCGGGCCTCGGATACAAGGACTTTATGAATGCCGTATGGTATTCGCGCGAGTTCACCGTCCCCGACCGCTTCAAGGGAATGAAGACCTTCCTGCACTTCGGCGCTGTCGATTACAACGCGACCGTTTTCATCAACGGCAAAAAAGTCGGCACGCACAAGGGCGGATATATTTCCTTTAAATTTGATATCACGGATTATATCGTATGCGGCTCGAACAAACTGACGGTTTACGCCGTTGACGATATTCACGACCCGATGCAGCCCCGCGGAAAGCAGAGCGAGGAATTCTATTCCCACGGCTGTGACTACACAAGAACAACGGGCATATGGCAGACCGTATGGCTTGAATTCACGCCGAAGTCCTATATCGAAAGCATCAAGGTCTATCCGAACGCTGAAAACTGCTCGGTTGACATCACCGCAAAGGTTGTCGGCGAGGGTAAATTCGAGGCTCTCGCGCTTTATCACGAGCGCATCATGGGCGCGGCAAGCGTTCAGACAAAGGGCGGCTTTGTAAACGCGCACCTTGACCTTAAGGAGGCGTTCCTGTGGGATGTAGGCGAAGGAAGACTTTACGACCTTGAGCTGCGCTTCAACGAGGACAGGGTTGACAGCTATTTCGGACTGCGCGATATTAAGCTTGAGGACGGCAGATTCCTGCTCAACGGCAAATCGGTTTTCCAGCGTCTTGTGCTTGACCAGGGCTTCTATCCCGACGGCATTTACACCGCTCCGACCGACGAGGCTCTTCTGAAGGATATTCAGCTTTCGCTTGACGTCGGCTTCAACGGAGCAAGACTTCACGAAAAGATTTTTGAGCCGCGTTTCCTTTACCACTGTGACAAGATGGGCTATCTTGTCTGGGGCGAATTCCCGAACTGGGGACTTGACCATTCAAGACCCGAGTCTGTTTACGGCATTCTTCCCGAGTGGATGGAGGAGCTTGAGCGCGACTTCAACCACCCTGCTATAATCGGCTGGTGTCCGTTCAACGAAACATGGGATATCGACGGCAGAAAGCAGTGCGACGCGGTGCTTGAAACCGTTTACAGGGCAACAAAGGCCTATGACCCGACCCGTCCCTGCATTGACACAAGCGGCAACTTCCACGTTGTTACGGATATATTCGATGTTCACAATTATAATCAGGATGTCGAAAGCTTTACGCTCAATTACAACAAGCTGATGACAGAGGGAACTCTTTTTGACAATCATAAGAACCGTCAGAAATATAACGGCGAGCCCGTTTTCATAAGCGAATACGGCGGAATCCGCTGGTCTGTTGACAATAATGACCAGAACGCATGGGGCTACGGCGACGCGCCCAAGTCAAAGACAGAGTTCATCGAGCGCTACAAGGGACTGACCGACGCGATTCTCGACAACGACAGAATTTTCGGCTTCTGCTACACCCAGCTTTATGACATTGAGCAGGAGCAGAACGGACTTTACACATATTCAAGAAAGCCCAAGTTTGAACCCTCGATATTCAGAGGAATCAATTCAAGAAAAGCAAAGATTGAGTTATAAAAGGAGGCAACTGCCATGATATCTTTACCCGGTTATCACCAGAATTTAAAAACTCTCCATGTCAACTGTGAAGAGCCGAGAGCATATTTCATTCCCTTCCAGGATGAAAAGAGCGCTCTTCTGCCCCGTTCGGAATCGAGATATTTCCATTCTCTCTGCGGCGAATGGGATTTCAGATTCTATAACTGCCCTGCTGACATTGACGAGGAATTTTTTGCCGAAAAATATGAAATAAACAGTAATTTCAACAAAATCATGGTTCCGATGAACTGGCAGATGGACCTTGACAAGGGCTATGATAAGCCGAATTACACAAATGTGCGCTATCCTATTCCGATTGACGCGCCCTATGTTCCCGACGAGAACCCCTGCGGCGTTTACATCCGCGATTTTGAGGTTGACGCCAACATGCTTACGCGTGACCTGTTCCTCAACTTTGAGGGCGTTGACTCCTGCTTCTATCTCTGGATAAACGGTGAATTTGTCGGCTACAGCCAGGTCAGCCACATGACAAGCGAGTTTGATATCACAAAGTTTGTTCACGAGGGCAGCAACAGAATCGCAATGCTTGTTCTCAAATGGTGCGACGGCACATATCTTGAGGACCAGGACATGTGGCGCATGAGCGGTATTTTCCGCGAGGTATACATACTTGAAAGAAGCAGACGCGGCAGAATCGCCGATTACTGCGTAACGACCGAGCTTAAAAAGAAATTCACAAAGGCATTCATCAATGTTGACCTTAAAATCGTCGGCGACAGAGAGGCTGCGTACAAGCTTGTTTCCCCTCACGGCGAGGAGCTTGCCTCGGGCGAAAGCTTCGGCGGACATATTCAGATTAAGGTTGACCATCCCGTTCTCTGGAGCGACGAGCTTCCCCTGCTCTACAATCTCTATCTTGACATCTCCGACGAGACTGTTCTTGCGAGAATAGGCATCAAGGAGGTTAAAATCAGCAAATCCGTTTTCTATCTCAACGGGCAGAAGGTTAAAATCAAGGGCGTTAACCGTCACGATTCCCATCCCACTCTCGGACATGCAACACCCGTTGAGCATATGCTTGAGGACCTCTATATTTTCAAGCGCCATAATGTTAACGCAGTACGCACCTCACACTATCCGAATGACCCGCGTTTCCTTGAAATGTGCGACGAGCTTGGCTTCCTTGTTGTTGACGAAACAGACCTTGAGTCACACGGCGCAGGCTATAACCTTGAAAAAGGCGACCCGGATACATGGGCAAGATTCTCCGACAATCCTGAGTGGACACACGTTTATATCGACCGCGTTAAGCGCATGTATGAGCGTGACAAGAACCGCGCATGCGTAATCATGTGGTCACTCGGCAACGAGTCGGGTGTCGGCGACAATCATCTCGCGATGAGAAACTATATCAAGGAACGCAATGCAAATGCAATTGTTCATTATGAGGGCGCAAACTACGACCGCGTTGATAAGCACGGCAAAAAGATTCTCGAAATCTCCGATGTTGAAAGCCGCATGTATCCCTCAATTCCCAAATGTCACGAAATTCTTGAAAGCAAAATGAGAGGCAAAAAGCCCTTCTATCTCTGCGAATACTGTCACGCTATGGGCAACGGCCCCGGCGACCTCAGAGATTACTGGGAGGTTATTGAATCCGACGAGCGCTTCATGGGCGGCTGCATCTGGGAATACACTGACCATTCCGTTGCGATTCCCGACGGCAAGGGCGGCATCGGCTACACCTACGGCGGCGACTTCGGCGACGAACCCAACGACGGCAATTTCTGCGTTGACGGACTTGTTTATCCCGACAGAACTCCTCATACGGGCTTTGAGGAAGCAAGAATAGCATATCAGCCCTTCTTCTGCGAATATGAAGGAAACGGAAACGTTACAATCAAAAGCCGCCTTTTCTTTGACGGACTTGACGATATCGGCGTTAACTGGGAAATCAAGTCAAACGGCGTAAAGCTTGCCGACGGTCAGATTTCCGGACTCATGCTCATGCCCAGAGAAAGAAAGAGCTTTTCTGTCTTCAATCCCTCCGATATTAAAATTGAGGGCGATTGCTTCCTTACAATGAAGTTTGTCACAAGAACCGACAAGCCGTGGGCCAAGGCAGGCCATGAGGTCGGACTTAAGCAGTTCCGTCTTTTATCGTCTGAAGCACAGCCGTTAACCGCTCCCGAAGGAACAGTTGAACTGACTGAGGACAGCAGATATGTCAGAATCGGCGCAAACGGCGTTGAATACAGCTTTGACAAAGCGTTCGGCAGACTTGAAAAAATCAGTCTTGACGGAAAGAATATCATCAGCGAGCCGCTTAAGCTCAATTTCTACCGCGCACAGATAGACAACGACAGAAATATTCATCAGTGGGACGAAATCGGACTCAACCGCCTTGTTCAGAAGACATATTCAGCCGCAATCACCGAAAAGGCTGAAAACAGGGTTCTTATAAAGGCCGACATCAGCTACGGTTCATACATCTACGATACGGTATTCAACGGCACAATGGTTTACACCTTCACCTCTGACGGCGCAGTTGACATAAAGACTGACGGCAGCGTCAGAAGCGGTGTTGAGGAGCTTCCGAGAATCGGTCTTCAGCTTGTTACAACCGAAGGCTTCGAGAACTTCGAGTATTTCGGCTACGGTCCGAAGGAGGCCTATATCGACAAGAACCTTGCTTCATACATCGACCGCTTCAGCACAAAGGTTACCGACAACTTCGAGCATTATGTCCGTCCGCAGGAGAACAGCTCTCACTACGGTACAAAGTGGGCAGCGGTTACTGACGGCAGCGGCAGAGGCTTCCTTATCAGACCGTCCGACGGCAATGATTTCTCCGTCAACGCTCAGCACTTCACTCCTCAGCAAATTCGTGCAGCAAAGCACGACTATGAGCTTGAACCGATTAAGGAAACCGTTATCAGCATTGACCATAAGATGACAGCCTGCGGTTCAAATTCCTGCGGTCCCAAGCCGCTTGACAAGTACCGCCTGCTTCAGAAGGAATTCAGCTTCTCGTTCAGAATCCTTCCTGCTGACCTCAACGGCGCAGACCCGTTCACAAAGTAAAATACAGTAAAAAAAGGCTTCCCTCGGGAAGCCTTTTTTATATACTTATTTGCCGCAATTTGCAAGCCATTCAATTAAATCCGTATTCTCATACGCCGCGTCCCAGCAGCCGTGACCCTTGTCCGTATATGTCGTAAACTCAACATCAACGCCTGTTTTTCTTGCGCGCTTTACCATAATCACCGAATAATCATACGGAACAGCATCGTCGTCAACCGAGTGGAAAACGCGGATTTTCTTGCCTGCGAATCTGTCGCTGACTCTCCACGAAACACCGCCGCCGCAAATCGGAGCGGCGCAGCAGAAATATTCGGGATATGTGCTTATCATGTTCCATGTGCCGAAGCCGCCCATGGAAATACCGGTTATGCTGATTTTCTTTTTGTCGGCGCCGAATTTTTCCGCAACCCCGTCAATCCATTCCTTAAGCATGATTGTCAGATGGTCCCAGACATAGCCGTCAATGCACTGCGGCGAAGCTGTAATGACCCTCAGACCCTTGAAATCGGGATTTTTTACAAAGTATTTCGGAATGCCGTGAACAAGCACCTTGTCAAGAGTTTCGGGCGTGCTTTTTCCGACCTCGCCCGCGCCGTGAAGAAACACTATCAACGGCAGCTTTTCGCCTTCCTTATAGTCGGACGGCAGAGTAACATATCCCGTAAGCGAGCCGAACGAGCATTCCCCGCCCGTATACTTTATTACATTATTCATCAGTTTTCACCTCATATTTATTCCAAAGCTCATAAACCGAAGTCATATTCTCCTCAATATTGTGATAATTGGGAAGAAAAGCGTCCATTGCAGCAGAAGAGAAGCCTCTCGCCTCGGCGCACTTGTATTTATAATAGAAATCGTAATCCTCATCGGAGATTTCTCTGATGTCCGAAAGCTTTCCGTCGGCAATTTTGGCGCAGAATCCCTTCTCAGCCTTTCCGAGAACATAAAGTCCGTCGTTGAATTCAATATGGCTTACGGGCTTATCGAGTACAAATTTTTCATTTTTGCCGCCGTTCATATCGTAAACCGCTACCGCGCCGCCCTCGGCACTGTATTCAACGCTGTAAAGCTTACCACCGTCAGCAGAGAAGCACATTCCCTTTTCGAATGCGGTTTCCTTATCGTTAAACTTGAGAGTAGCTGTTCTTGCGGGCTTGTCAAAGGAATAAACAGCGACGCAGCCGTCCTTCGATTTTACCGCAAAAATATCACCCTTTGGCGAGATAACGGGGAAATCAGCCATTGCAAGAGTGAATCTCGCAAGCTCAGAACCCGCCCTGCTGTATATATACACCGTCTGACCCATGCAGCAGACCGTATAGCTTTCGTTTGAAACATTACTGTAAATAATAGGCATAGTATCGCTCCGTAAGATAAAATTTTTCGTAAATATACTACCACCAACGTAAAGAAAAATCAAGTATAATTTGTATAATTATTCATCTTTTATGTTGTATATTCATTATATTATTACAAAAATTCATATTCAGCGTATTTTTATTAGCAGCATTCTTCCCTCGGAAACTGTTATCTCCGCAGTTTTGCCGCTGAGAACCTCGTTGCTGATTCCGTACTGATATTCGCAGGTGATTTCAGCATTTTCAAGCGGAAATTTCGCGTTCCGTTCATAAATTCCGCTTGCCTTCCCGAAAACATTGAGCAGCGAGAAATAAGAAAAAGAACCGTCAACATACTTCGTCTGTGCGCCCGCAACCTCCATTTCGGAATAATCGTCAACGATTTTCGCAGTTTTTCCGAGGGAATCAAGCATTGCGAGAACCGAAACGTTTCCGAGGCTGTGATCAAGCCGTCCGCCGACTGCGCCTATAAGAAGAAAGTCGTCAAATCCTCTTT
>JAZUDP010000133.1:0-15011 GCA_045639705.1 Acutalibacteraceae bacterium | reverse complement strand
TTCCACTTTTTCTTTAAATTCGTTAAACGAATAAAATCTAACTGTATTCCCCCTGCTCACAAGTTCCTTCACAACAGGAAATGTTGGATTATGATGTCCATGTGCAGGGATACAAAAAAACATTATATTTTTCATATTTTTACCACCTTTGCAATATATTTTAACATAATTATAAGGGAGTTGGAAAGATTTGTCCACCAACATCCCTTAACAGTTATTTATTATTATGTTAAAAATAGTTGCGTTCTTACCTTAATAGCACTAAAAATTGGAATTTTATCTCTCTACTGTGGATTTAGATATGTAATCGGATTCTGTACTTTATTCAACAGAACCACTCTCTCTTCGGTAGTTGTGACAATCTTATTATTTTGTCTTAATTTTATTTGACTTTTACTCTGTCACCTGTTACAATTTTATTATAAAATGCGAAGGAGGCTGCTTATGAAAAAAATATTTGCGGTTATTATCAGCGCTGTTCTTCTTTTCTGCTGTATGCTTCCCGTCTGTGCGGCGGGCAACTATACCTATATTGCTCCTGCGTGGCTGACATTTCTCGGAGAAGACAACGGAATAAAAATGTGGGCGGCTCCGGATTACTCCTCACTGCTCATGCTTCTGACCTCTGACAATCATAACGGCAATCTGATTTCGGATTATTCCTCCGGTCAGTCGTTTAACGCCGCAGATTTTCTCGGAAAAGATGTTTCGGAAAATTTCGATATCAAATCCCATAGCTTCAAAACCGTGGGCGGATATGAATGTCTGAGCGCTTCCTGCTCGGTAAAGCCCGGTCACGAAAACGGCACGTTTCTTGTCAGCTCCTACAGATATAATATGTATGTCTTTATGTCGAATGAAACCGTATACATGTTCGTCTTCGGAAACTCGGCCTCCAGCCCGTATAACTCCCTTTCGTTTGAAAGCACCTTCAAAACCTTTAAGATTAATGAAAAAATGACCGCGGCAACGGTTATGTCCCCTCTTCCGAAAATAGAAACCGAAACCGGAACCGAAGCGGAAGACGAAATCTCCGTCGATATAATTACAGATGCCGAAACGGAAGAAAATGACAGCGGACTTGTGCTTTACACCGAAGCACCGACCGAAGAAGCTCCGGCCGCCGCCGATACCGGCAGCAAGGTCAGCGGAATTGTCAGACTGCTGCCTGTTATCGCAATTGTTCTGCTTGCCGCCGCTGTGATTCTGATTTTTGTCTTAAGAAGAACCGTAAAGAACGAGGAAGGCGAAGAGGCGCAGACGGAAGATTCTGCGGCTCCTGCAAAAACGGATTTTCCTCAGCAGCCGTTTGAAGAAGAAACCTATCAGCAGTTTGACCTGTCATCGGCAAAGGGTCATAAAAGGAAACACAGATAAAGCCTGTCATACATTTTTAAGGACTGAAGGTCATACAGCTTTCAGTCCTCTTCTTTTTTATCAGTACATAATTTTCAGCCGAATTAAATTGAATATCACCGTGTGCTGTGGTATAATCAGTTAATAAACTGATTTGCGGAGGTCTGCAAATGGAAATTGAAATTGTCCCGGCATTCGGATACAGGGACGAGGTTAAAAAGCTTTTCAAGGAATACACAGACATGCTTGTTGAGCATGAGCCTGCATTCAGAAAATATCTTGATAAGCAGAACTACGATGAAGAGGTTGAAAACCTCGAAATGAAATACGGTATGCCGTGGGGCAGGCTGTATCTGCTTCTCTGCGACGGCAGAATCGCCGGCAGCATCGGGCTGAAAAAGTTCGATGAGGAAAGCTGTGAGATAAAGCGGCTTTATGTCCGTCCCGAATTCCGTGGACACCGTCTCGGCGAGGTCCTTGTCAGGAGGTTTATCGAGGATGCACGGGAGATTGGCTATAAGTACATTCTTCTTGACACATTTCCGTTTCTGGAAAGCGCGATTCATATCTATAAAAAGCTCGGCTTTTACGAAATCGAAAGCTACAACAACAGTCCTATGGACAGTCTGATTTATTTGAAATACGATTTGTAATACGGAGGTATTTATTATGGGCAAGCTTGTACTCGGCAGCGGCGGAATCTTTTTTGAGCATGAATCCGACCCGATTATCGACCATGTTTTTTCACTTATCGAGAAGAAAAATCCGCTTAAAATGGTTTATCTTCCCACGGGCGGACACGATGACAGAGAGGAAGACGAGGGCTATGTCAGGGACTACTGCATGCGTCACGGCTTTGACGAGGTTGTGTGTCTCCATCTTTCCGACGACAGTCTTACCGACGATTATATAAAGGAAACCATCATGACCGCAAGCGTTGTTTACGCAGGCGGCGGCAACCTTAAGTTTCTGCTTGAAACATGGAGAAGACGCAGGGCAGATGTTTATCTTACCGAGGCTTATAAGAACGGCACGGTTATCGCGGGTCAGAGTTCGGGCGCGATGTGCTGGTGCAAACGCGGCTATGACAACTGCGGACTTGACGGCAGATATATGTTCCTTGACGGACTCAACCTTATCCCCTATATCCTCTGCCCCCATTTTGAGGACTGGCAGTGCTTCTGCGAGGATGTGAAAATGCAGGAGCTTGACGCGCTCGCAGTTGACAACGACATCGCAATTTCAATCGTTGACGGCGAATACACCGTTATTGATTCGGGCAGAAATCCGAAGCATTCAGCTTTCTATCTTCCCGCAGACGACGAATACAGAGTACACGATATTGTAAAAGAAAAATGTATCATACCGAATCTCGGATAACGGAGGGATAATATGAAAATAATCGAGCTTATCAATGAGCTGAAATCCTTCACGGCTGTTCCCGTTGACGAAACGAAAACCTGCGACACAGTCAAAAGCGGCAATCCCGAGGCGGAGATTGCAAAAGTCGCGGCAACAATGTTTGCAACGCCCGATGTTATACGCAAAGCGGCGGAAAAGGGAGTTAATTTCCTTATTGTTCATGAGCCGACATATTATAACCACATGGATAACAAGGTTGATTATCCCATTGCGGATGAAAAGAAAAAGCTGATTGAGGAAACGGGCATCACAATTTTCCGCTATCACGATTACGCACACCTGTGCGACCCCGATTTGATTTGCGAGGGCGAGCTGACGGCTCTTGAGCTTGACGGTCAGCTGAAAAAAGGCGCTTATCTCGGTACAAACAGCTACATTCTTGACGAGGAGATTTCCGCCGTTAAGCTTGCAAAAAGAATTGAGGAAAAGCTCGGCATAAAGCATGTCCGGATTGCGGGCAATCCGCTGGCTGCCGGCAGAAAAATTTCGTGCAGCTTCGGCACGCCGGGCCATCTTGAAACAAGCCTTGCCGACAACGATTTCGTAATTACGGGCGAAATCTGCGAATGGGGGCTCGGCGAAATGACAAGGGACTACGCTCAGCTCGGCTATAATAAAGCGGTGCTTGTTCTCGGTCACATCGGCTCCGAGCGTGCGGGAATGATGCTGCTTGCAGAAAGACTGACGGAGCTTCATCCCGAAATCGAAACAGAATATATTGAATGCGGCGAGCTTTACAGCTATACCGACGAATTTGAGGTGTAAATTATGAAATACTGCGATTATGTAAATACAAAACAGGGCAGCGCGTCCGTTCACCGTTTCAGCAACGGCAACACCCTTCCCCTTGTTCAGCTTCCGTTCGGCATGGCAGCATTCTGTCCGCAGACAAGCGAAAATATCCGCTGGTACTATCATCCCGACAACCGTTCATTTGAGGGCATCCGTCTGACACATCAGCCGTCCCCGTGGATTGCCGACTACGGCGCAGTCGTTTTTATGCCGCAGTCCGCTCCGCTTAAATTAAACGGCGGCGCAAGATGGTCGGGCATCAGACCGCAGGACGCGGTGCTTAAGCCGTATTACCTTAAGTACAGGCTTCTGCGCACACGCTCGGATATCGGGCTTGCTCCCACGGCAAGAGGCGCAAAGGCGGTTATCAGCTTTGATGATGACGGCGAGAATTATTTCTCCGTTCACACGGTGCAGGGCAACTATTCCTTTGAATATAAAGCGGAGAAAAACTCCCTTTACATAACGACCGACAACTGCGACGCAGGCGTTCATAAGGATTTCTGCGAATACGTTATCGTCCGTTTCCCCGAGGGTGCGGTCGACGCCGACGGAATCATGATTCAGGACGGCAGAGAAGCAGTTAAGGGCGCAGAAATCAGCGGCGAAGAAATTGCGCTGCATGTACGCCTTGTTAATAAGGAAACCGAAGTTTCCGTTTCCACCTCCTATGTTTCTTTTGAACAGGCGGAAATCACGCTTGACAGGGAAATCGGCGGCAAAAGCTTTGCGGAAATCAAAGACGAAGCCGAAAAAATATGGGAAAGCTATCTTTCAAGAGTTGAAATCGAGGCAAAGGACGAAAAGCAGCTCAGAACATTCTATTCCTGCATGTACAGAGCTTTCCTCTATCCGCACCGCTGCTCCGAAATCAACGCCGACGGAAAAGAAATCCACTACAACCCCAACGACGGAAAAATCCACGACGGCGTAAGATTTACAGACAACGGCTTCTGGGATACCTACCGCACGGTTTATCCGTTCTTCTCAATCGTCGCAAAGGACGAGCTGAAGGAAATGCTGTGGTCTTTCATCAACGAATACCGCGAGGGCGGCTGGCTTCCGCGCTGGCTTTCAATCGGCGAACACGGCTGTATGCCAAGCACGCTTATTGACGCGGTTATCTGCGACGGTGCAGTCAAGGGACTGATTGAAAAGGCTGACCTTGAGACGGCGCTTGAGGGCATGATTAAGCATTCCGTAACCGATTCCGAGGACGACCGCTTCGGCAGAAACGGCGCGGAGGCGTACTGCAGGCTCGGCTATGTACCCTACGACCTGCAGAAGGAAAGCGTAAATCTTACCGAGGACGCCGCTTACGGCGACTGGTGCATTGCGGAAATCGCAAAGCTTCTCGGCAAAGATGATATTGAAAAAGAATACAGAAAACGCGCGGATAATTATAAGAATCTTTTCGATGCCGAAACAGGCTTCATGCGCGCTAAGGATTCCGAAGGCAATTTCCGTCCCGACTTCACGCCGATTGGCTGGGGAAGAGATTACACCGAGGGCAGCGCATGGCAGAATTCGTTTGCAGTTCCGCACGATATCGAGGGACTCGCGGAGCTTTACGGCGGCAGAGAAAAGCTTATGGCAAAAATTGACGAGCTTTTCGAAACAAAACCCGACTACATCGACAAGGCATACGGCTGTGAAATCCACGAGATGACGGAAATGGCGGCAGCTGACTTCGGTCAGTGCGCAATTTCCAATCAGCCCAGCTTCCATATACCTTATATATATTCCGCGCTCGGCAATGTTGAAAAATCGGCATACTGGGCGGAAAAGCTCTGCGAGGAAGCGTTTTCCTACACCGACGACGGATTCCCCGGCGGCGAGGACAACGGCACGATGGCGATATGGTATATCTTCAGCGTACTCGGCTTCTATCCGTTCTGCCCCGGCAAAACGGAATTCGTCAAGGGCAGGAAGCAGGTCAAGGCTTCAAAAATCCTCGGCAAGGACTTTGACGCGGATAAGTTTGAAAAGATTATTCCTTACGGCGAGTTTTAAAAATACCTTCTCGTTATTATTTAGTTTTGTTTGAATTTTGCAGTATCTGATCTGCCTCCCTTGTGTAAAGGGAGGTGGCACGGCGTAAGCCGTGACGGAGGGATTGTATAATGGATTATAAACACAACAAAGATATAGTCCCGACAGCAAAAATGCTTCGAAAAAACATGACCAAATAAGAAAAACATTTATGGTATGATTTTCTGAAAAACTATCCTGCACATTTTACAAAACAAAAGGTTCTTGGAAAGTATATTGTAGATTTTTATTGTGCATCAGCAAAACTTGTAATCGAGCTTGACGGCTCGCAACATTATGAAGACGATGCAATTAAGTATGATAAAGAAAGAAGCGCATATTTGCAAAATTACGGACTATCGGTAATCAGAATACCAAACAACGAAATAAACAATAATTTTGAAAACATCTGTGAACATCTCGATGTTATTATCAAACAATCCCTCAGTCAGCTTCGCTGACAGCTCCCTTTGCACAAGGGAGCCTTTAACGGCATAAATTTCAATAACGGTTATTCTAAATATAGGAGAATTGATTATGAATGAAGATATCGCAAAAATGGACGAATCAAGAAAAAATGAAATAGTAAAGCAGGCAACCGAGCTTGATTTCTATTCAGCCGTTCCGACTGATGAATTGGCATTAAAAGGCAGAACCAAAATTCCATTAACGGAAATAACAACAATGGGCGTAGCATTTCAGCCTCTTGTTTCCGGTATCCAGGAAATAATAACAGGCGGGGAAGCTGTGTCAGGTCTTTATATGGTTACTGTACCAAAAGGCGCTCAACTTGTTAAATTTAAAGACGGCAGAGGTTTAATGGGTTCAATAACACGCGGCAACAATGCTGTAGGCGGTGGTCAAGCTGTACTTAATAAGTTTGGCTTTACCCCCGAAATGGCTGCCGATATGGCAATGGCCGCTTCTTTATTCGGTATTGAATGTAAACTGAACCAAATTCAAAAATCTCAAGATGAGCTTATAGAATTTGTTCAAGAAAAAGACAGATATATGCTTAAAGGTAGTCTGTATTTTCTTATGGATATGTTGAGCAACTTTAAATTTAATTATGGCAGCGAAAAGTATATAAATATAAATCACAATAAAGTTCTTGATATTAAGGAAGGTGCTGAGCAAAGTATTTTGCTTTACTCTGAACTGATTAAGAAAAAGGTTGAAGATACCTCGTTTATGCATATTGACAGTTCAGTTAAAGACAAGATAAAAAAACTGCAAGGCTTCTTTAAAAGCTATCAGATTGCTTTATACAATTATGCTTTTTCTTCTTTTCTTGATGTTGTTCTTCTTGGAAATTTCAGCAAAGATTTCCTTGATGCAATAATTGGTAAGATTGATAAATATTCTTTTGAATACAGAGATATATATACCTTGACTTATAATAAAATTGAAGAATTTAATAATTCTTCTGTTGGAACATTGTTCTTAAAAGGTATCGCAAAATCTTCTTCATTTGTTGGAGAAAATGTCGGCAAAGTTAATAAACTTGATAAAATCGGAGATAAATTAAACAGTGCCGGAAAAATAATTGAAAATATAAATGATGATAAAAAAGATGACATTCTTAATAGAGTAATATCTAATAAAACAAATTATGCGTTGCCTTTTATAAATGCTATCAGGTATATCAGTAATGTATATAACAATGAACTCAAAATTGTGATTAGCGAAGATGGTGTGTATATTGATGAAGAAATCGCATAATATTTGTAATTGTTTCAATATTGCATAATCAAACCAACTATGCTATAATTATTTTTGCAGTTAAAATTTTCATTTATGAGGTGACTGAAATGGATTTTAAAGAAATGGTAAAAAACGCCTCCGAGCAGTTTAAGGCATGCGGAGATTTTGCCAGGGATAACATAACACATATCTGTTCCGAGTTCGGTCCCCGCTGCTGCGGCAGTGAGGCTGAAAAAAAGGCTCAGGAATACATGGCTGACCTTCTCAAAAATTACGCAGACGATGTAAAAAGAGAAACCTTCGAGGCTCATCCCGCCGCATTCATGGCTTTCGTTCCCATCGCGGGCAGCCTTCTCCTCGGCACAACAGCCGCAAACATCGCCGGCGCATTCAAAAACAAAAAATTTGCTCTTGCATCCCTTCCCATGGTCGGCACTGCTCTCGGCGCAGTTGTAGGCGAATTCGGTCTTTACAAAAAGCCCCTTGACCCCCTCTTCAAAAAGGCTGAGTCAGGCAACGTTATCGCTGTCCGCAAGGCAAAGGGCGAAACAAAGCGCCGCATAATCCTTTCAGGTCACACCGATTCGGCTCCCGAATGGACATATACATACAAGCTCGGCTCAAAGGGCGTTGTTACAGTTGCAGGCTATGCTGTTGCAGGTCTTGCCTACGGTATCGCTTCCACAGTTGTGACTCTCACAAGCAAGAACGAGAAGCTCAAAAAGGGCATGACTCTCGGTCAGCTTGCTTTTGCTCCCGCTTTTGCAGCTCTTTACAAGTTTACCGACAGCAAGAGATATGTTGACGGCGCAAGCGACGACCTCAGCGGCTGCTTCGTTGCAAATGCGGCTCTCAAGTTCCTTGCCGACAACGATATCCGTTTTGAAAACACAGAGGTTATCGCTCTGCTTTCCGGCGGTGAGGAATGCGGTCTCCGCGGCGCAGAGGCTTTCTTCAAGGCTCATCCCGAAATGAAGAACGACGGCGTTGAAACAATCTATGCAGGCTTCGACACCATGCGCGACGCCGAATACATGATGATTTACAAGAACGACCTCAACGGTCTTGTAAAAAATGATATTAAGGTCTGCGAGCTTCTTCAGAAGGCTTCCAAAAAGTGCGGCTGTGATGTTCCTCTCGGTTCGATTCCTCTCGGCTCATGCGACGCCGCGGCAGCGTCAAGAGCAGGCATCAAGGCGGCAAGCTTTGTTGCGATGGATCCCGCTCCCGCACGTTACTATCATACAAGACTTGACACGGCGGACAACCTTATTCCCGAAACAATTGCCAAGGGCGTTGAAATCGCTGTTCAGACAATATTTGATTTCGACGAAAACGGCCTTAACTGAAAAAACAACAGTAAAGCGGAGCTTTTGCTCCGCTTTTTGTATTTATTGTATTTCTTTGTCAGTTTAATCTTATTGACAAAACTGCGTTTTCTTTTTATAATAAACATGGAAATATGTATGTGCAGTTTTTCAGATACCGTTTCCGCGAGAAAAGAAAATAACATATCAGACTGGTGTGTAAAATGAACGTTATTCAATGTTTTTTACCGGGCGCAAAACATAATAAAGAAGGCATTCCGTGTTCCTGCCGTACCTTTCGCTATTCTGAGAACGAGGTGCATATTATTGCTCTTGCAGAAGGACCCGAAAACGAAAATGCTGATATTTCCGCCAAATGTTCGGATTATCTCTGCCGCACAATGGCAGTGCTTTTCAGTAAAAAATTTGACAGGTATTACGCCGATACAAGCGAAGCAGAGCTGAAAGCCGTCGTTTCTGCCGTTTCATTAAAGGCTCTGCAGAAAAAGGCTGAGGAATTTCAGGTTGACGACATCAAATCCGTGTCATCGACCCTGCTTGTTGCCGCCGTAAAGGGTACAAAAGCAATCCTGTGCCATGTCGGCGACGGAGTTATCGGTGCGGTTAACAAAAACGGACTTAAGGTCATTTCCTGCCCCCGCAGTGAGGCCTTTGATTCCTCGTCTCTGCTTTCAAAGAATCCGATTTCCCGCGAAAAGCTTGATATTAAACGCTTTGAATTAACAGATGAAATCTCGTTTTTCCTGATGAACAGGGGCGTTTCGGATTTTGCCTTCGACAGTAAAACAAAAGCTCTGCGTGAAATCATATTGAAAATGGCGGGACTGGCAAATCAGGAAAACGGAGAGCAGATTCTTAAAAGATTCATTTCCGACTGCATTATCAACTGTAACTCCGATTCGGACGACTGCGCGTTCACGGTGCTGAACCTTTCACCCGAAAACGCCGAAATCTCCGCCGCTGTGCTTTCCTCTGTAAAAACGGAAAACACTGACACCGCGGAAAACTCTGAAAACGAAATTTCGTTTGATTTTACGGAACAGGACTATGTCCCCGATTCCGACGACGATTTCAGGGATGACCGCGAGGATATTGATATTGTAAAAATTCTTAAGCCGATTCTTGTTCCCGCGGCTGTTGCCGTGGTGCTGATTCTGATAATTATTCTTTTCCTTATTTTCAGACCCGACCTGTACAGGGGCAAAAAGGACAATAAAACGACCGCTTATACTACTGTATCGGACTCGGAGATTACAGAAGGAAACGACGAGGATGAAACAGAATATATACCTGCTTTCATTTATGAGCCAAGCACAGAAAGCGGCAACGATTTCAACATCATTGACGGATTGAAAAAGATTGACGAAATCTATAAAGAGAACGGCACGGCAACCCAGAAGCCGACAGAAAAGCCCACCGATAAGCAGACGGAGAAGCCCACAACAAAAAGCACGGTTCCCCCGACGGTTAAGCCGACTGTCAAACCGACCGAAAAGCCAACCTCCAAGTCCACCACAGAGAAGCCTACCGAAAAGCAGACAGAACCGCCCGCAACCGAGCCTCATCCGCAGGAAGAGCCCGTTACAAACGCTGACAGCGGTGATGCTGCCCGGGATTCGGCGGGAAATGAATAAAAAAATAAAATGCCTTTCTTATCAAAGAAGGGCATTTTTTATGTGAAGCAGCAGCCGCTGTTACGAGCATATTTTTAATGTTGTCATTGCGAGGGAGCCTGTGACCGCGGCAATCCACCAAACCGCATACGGAATGCTTCGATACATTCGCAGACATACATCCCGGGAAAATACACCTGCCCGCACACAGCAATTAAATCCCGATAATACTGACCGGCAAGCTGAAGCTTTATTTTTTCAGCCAGTCGGTGTACGCTCCGGCATAGTTTGTCTTGAACGCCACAACATCAAGACCGGGCATTGCCTCCCACCACTCGGGATAGTCACCGAGATTGGAGAAAATCTTTATTCCCCTGTCGGTCAGAAGCTTAACATCGTCAAGGTCAAATTTCATGTCATTCAGTCCGACCTCGTAAAGGTCAGGGTCACTGTTAAGGAAATCAAGAGTTTCCTCGTTTATCCAGCGGATATTCGCGCCGACGCGAAGACCCTCGGGCTTGCCCTTTTCCTTAAGCACGGACTGAATTTCATCGTTTCTGTCCCTTTCGCCCGAGAAAATAATATATCTTGAGCAGTTCTTTGACCTCGAAAGAATCTCATGCATGCGCGGCATAAGTCCTACCTCGCAGAACTCAATTTCAATAATAACATCGCTGTCCACCGTTTCAAACCATTTGTCAAACTGTTCAAATGTCATAAGGTGGGCAATTCTCTTGTCTTCCGCGCGCTGTTTTTCAATTTCCTCGTCCGTATAATGTGCAACCGACGCCATATTCTCCGAATACGGAACAGGCGGATTGTAAGGCAGAAGATGACCTGCATAGGGCAAATCAACCTTAAGCAGCTCCTCGGTCGTAAGCTCGCCGATGCGTTTATTCACAACGCCGTCGCTGAGTCTTGTCAGCGTATTGTCATGCACAACAATCGGGTCGCCGTCCTTTGACATGTGTATGTCAAGCTCTATACCCTCGCAGCCTAACTCTATTGCAGCCTGAAAAGCGCCGAGCGTATTTTCGGGCGCGGCCTGCGCAAGACCTCTGTGTGCAAATCTCATGGGAAAACATTTTCCGCTCATTACTACTCCTCCGAATCAGTTATATTTTCTCATCCGTTTCCAGATGTCAAGAATCATTTTATATCTTTCGGGCGGCATTCCCTTAAACGGAATGTTGCTTGTCGCAAAAATATATCCGCCGTTCTCGCCGCCGTAGGTAAGGCAGTACTCGGCACTTGCACGGACTTCCTCATCCGTTCCCGTCTGCAGCGCGGCACAGTGAACATTTCCGCAAAGAGCAATTCTGTCGCCGTACAGCCGTTTTACCTCGCGGATATCCACGCCCGCCATAGGGTCAAGAGAATGAAGGGCATGCGGATTGCAGCCGACAAGCATGTCAATAATCGGCATGATGTTTCCGTCGGTGTGCTTTATCATATACAGACCGTCTCTGCGCCCCTCGCTGATAATCTCCGAAAGATACGGAACGATAAATTCCTCAAACATTGCGGGCGAGAAAAACGGTCCCGAGTTAAAGCAATAATCAGAACAGAGAAGTGCAACATCAAGTCCGTTTTCACGCTGACGCTTATTCCGCTCAACGGCATTTCTGCACATTTTCTCCGCCTGGGCCTTTACTCCGTCGGGGTCATCGGCAAGACGGTAAGAAAATTCATACATTTCCGAGCCTGTGGGAATGGCAAAGGTTCCGTCGCCGTGTCCGCCGAAAAGACGGGTATCGCCGAAATGCTCGCGCAGTCTTTTTCTGAATGGCTTTGTAACGGGATAATCACAGTCATCCCAGCCGGGAGAGTAAACGGGAATTATGCAGTAATCAAGTCCCTCCGCGCTGTCAAGCTCCTCGTTTCCCGAAAGCGCAGCTCCGCCGATATCGTAAGCTGGGGACGAGCCGAAAACCCTCGCATACTTATCCGCAAGGTCATATGAATACTGTTCTATTTCCTTCTGTGAAAGCTTTCCGATGTTTTTTCTTTCGAGTCTTTCGTCCCGAAGGCTGAGTCCGTAGAATTCCTCGGACAGCTGAAATTCCAGCTCGAAGGTGGGAATTTCATCGGGCTTACCGAGAGTCAGCGCACATTTTGCGCGTTCGGCAGGAGTCATAATATCACATCCGACTGTATATAATCATTGAGCCTCGCTAACAGAAATTTTATCACAACCGTATCCGTTATGCAACAGAATATGAACTGTTTTTGCTTTATTTTTATTTAAGCTTTATTGTTTAAATAAAAGTTAAAACGTTAATATGTTTATCTTTTTTGTTAAATATTATAACATTCTTAACTGCAAGAGTTAAAGTTGTGAAATAACGCATATTATTACATTGCTTACTCAAAGCTGCATTACTGATTACTTCGCTCCGCTCGCATTGACATATGAGTATTGAAATCAACACCGTAGGTCAACGGCTCTGCTCCTGTACAGCCTTCCTCTTAAGCAACCGGTGAATAAACGCACAAAAATCGGGAGTTATTCCCGATTTTATTTTTTGAATTTATTCGCATTTTTAAATATACTGACAATTACAAACACGGTATATCCGACAAATCCGAGTCCCACGGCGACAAGACCGACTGACCACGGATAAGTGAAATCCTGTCCGCCGATATTTACGGTTTTACCTGCAATATTCGCGCCCAGCGCGATAAATCCGAGAATCAGCAGAAAAATACCGCCCGCGCCCACAGGCAGAAACGCTTCCTTTATCTGATGGCGGATAAATCCCTTCTTTATCCCTTCCGAGGAGAAAACCTGACGCGCATTTTCAACCTTTGAACCTGCCGCTTCGAGGGTATATCCGGAAAAAAAGGCGTCAATTCCGAATTTTTCCTTTGCCTGCACCTTTGTTTTCACGGTAAGCACAGCTTTTGTTGAATTAATATCCACGCTGAATAATCCGTCAAGCTGAACATGCTGGCTTTTATCCGATTTTTCCATTCTTTCGGAAAATTTTGCGTTCTGAGCCTCGTGAAAATCTTCCGTTTCCATCGGTATTCTGGCTCTGTGTACACGCACATCATACACGCCTTTTTCAAGCGCCTCAACGCTCACCCGTTCTTCATCCCGCAGCGTATATGTTTCTCCGTTGAAAATCACATTAACCGTATCGCCGGAAAAATTTTCAATTTTTACATTAGACATGCCTTCACCTCCGAAAACAGATACTGGCATTATTCTCAGCGCATAATAAAGTATTTTTTGCCGATAATAAACCTGTGATTATATCACAAATAAAAAAAGGAGCTTTTAATATGAAACATGAAATTAAAGAAATCAAATGCAACGCGGTCAACTGCGTTTACAATGAAGACGGCAGCAAATGCATCGCGGGTCACATCGAAATAGGCCCTTCAAGCGCATGCACCTGTGCCGAAACAATCTGCGCAACCTTTGAGCCGAGCAAAAACATCAACGAATAAACATCCGAAAAAGTAAGGGCGTACAAAACGTACGCCCGCTTTTCGTTTTGTTTTACTTAAGCATATCAAAAACAACCTGTTCCATATCCTGCTTTTTGCAGCAGCCTGTAAATCTCGGAGTCTTGCCCTTGAGATTTGCAAGCTGAGGAGGACATTCCTCGCCTGTTTCAACATGAAGGCCGAGGACCATGTCAAACTCGTCCATTCCCTCGCTCATGCCCGGACGGACAGCGTCAAGAACAGCCTTGCTGAATTTGAACGGGTTGGCCGTTGAAGCGATAACAGTGGGTGTTGCGTCGCCCGACTCTGCCTTATAATTATTGTATACATCAACAGCAACCGCTGTATGCGTGTCGCAGAGATACTTGAAATCTTCATAGGTTTTCGCAATGCATGCCTTTGTGCCGTTATCGTCGCAGCAGCCTGCCTCAAACATCTCTCTGAGCTTTGCGAAAACCTCGTCTGTAACCTTGTAGCAGCCGTTCTTTGAAAGCTGTGACATCCAGTCGGCTGTCAGCTTATCGTCCATGCCCGCAAGCAGGAAGAGAAGTCTTTCAAGGTTGGAGGAAATCAGAATATCCATTGACGGAGATGTTGTTGTATAGAAATCGCGGTTGCGGTCGTATGTACCCGTCTTAAGGAAATCCGTAAGAACATTGTTCGCATTTGAAGCGCAGATAAGCTTATTTACGGGAATACCCATTTCCTTTGCGTAATAAGCGGCAAGAATGTTGCCGAAGTTGCCCGTGGGAACAACAACGTTCATCTTCTCACCAAGCTCGATTTCACCGCTGTTTATCATATCGCAGTATGCGGATACATAATAAACAATCTGCGGAACAAGACGGCCCCAGTTGATTGAGTTGGCTGAGGAGAACATCATTCCGTTCGCCTCAAGCTTCTTTGCGACTTCCTTATCCGTGAAAATCTTTTTAACGCCGCTCTGCGCATCGTCAAAGTTGCCTTCAATTGCGCATACACCGACATTTCCGCCTTCCTGAGTTGTCATCTGAAGCTTCTGCATCGGGCTTACGCCGTCATTGGGATAGAAAACGAGAATTCTTGTGTTTTTAACATCCCTGAAGCCTTCAAGAGCTGCCTTACCCGTGTCGCCCGAGGTTGCAACAAGAATAACAATCTGCTTGTCGGGAGCTGACTTTGACGAAGCAACAGTGAGGAGATGCGGGAGAAGCTGAAGCGCCATATCCTTGAATGCGCATGTGGGGCCCTTCCACAGCTCAAGAATATCCGTACCCTTTTCGAGCCTGTAAAGCGGAGCTACCTTTTCGCTTGAGAACTTGCCCTCGCC
>JAZUDP010000132.1:0-13977 GCA_045639705.1 Acutalibacteraceae bacterium | reverse complement strand
AAGGGGGAATGGACGTGAAAAGAATTAAAGCTGTTACGGTTATTGTTTTAATCGTTTCTATAATTCTTTCGTTTTCGTTCTCGCCCTGAGAAAAATATATTCTTATGCAGTCGTCTGGCAGAGCGTTTTCGATATTTTCGCTCCATTCAACGGCAAGCGTTTCGCCCATATCGAGATAATCAAAGTATCCCGTCGAATATAAATCGTCCCAGCTTGAAATTCTGTACATATCAAAATGATAAAGAGTATTGCCGCTTCCCTTGTATTCATGAACAAGCGCAAAGGTCGGGCTGCTGACGGATTTCTCGTCAATACCCATACCCTCGGCAAGTCCGTGAGTAAAAGCTGTTTTTCCCATGCCCATAGGACCGAAATAAGCGACAACATCGCCCTTTTTCAGCTTTGAGCCGAGCGTTCTGCCGATATCGACAGTCTCCCGGACATTATGGCTTTCAAAAACAGGCAAAACGGCACTCCCCTTCTTTTTACATTCCGAGAGATATTATAGCACAGAATTTAAATAAGTAAATAACTTTATACTTGAAATTATGATATAAAACATATATAATAGAATGTAATTAAATTTCGGAGGTGAAGAAGTGAATAAATTTATATACTGGTTCAAAGATATAATGCGCGGCACTGACAAGCTGCTGCTCGGTCTTTGTATGCTTCTTTCATTTGTCGGAATACTGATGGTTTACAGCGCAACGCTCAATACTCTTGACAAGGGACAGATTATTTCCCGTGACGCGAGAACAATGATTATCGCCGTTGTTATGGGCCTTATCGCTTCGGTGGTTATTTCACTTGTTGATTACGAGGCGGTTGCGAGACTGTGGCCGATTATTGCGGTCGTCTGTCTCGGACTGATGATTTCACTGTTCTTCTTCGGCAACTCGCCGAGCGGACGACAGGACGCTATATCATGGCTTAAATTCGGCAGTTTTTATTTTCAGCCGTCCGAGCTTTTGAAAATCGGCTTTATTATAACGTTTTCCGTGCATCTTGATACCGTAAAGGACGAGCTGAACGAGCTTAAAAACGTTATTTTCCTCGGTATACACGCAATGATTGCAATCGGTCTTGTTATACTTACGGGCGACCTGGGTTCGGCGCTTGTATTCATGGTTATGACAGTCGGAATGCTTTTTGTCAGCGGACTTTATCTCAGATATTTTGTTATCGGCGCAGGCGCTGTTGTTGCCGTTGCTCCGATTCTCTGGTTCGAGTTTCTTTCTGATTTCCAGAAGCAGAGATTTCTTGCGATTTACGCTCCCGAACAGCTTACGGAAGCTACCTATAAGGATGTTATTCTTCAGCAGAAGCTTTGTCTTAACGCAATAGGTTCGGGTAAAATTTTCGGTCAGGGACTTTTTCAGGGTACATACACACAGGCGGGTACCGTTCCAGAAAATCAGAACGATATGATTTTCTCCGCTGTCGGCGAGGAACTCGGATTTGTCGGAGCTGTCGGCGTTCTTCTTATTCTTACTCTTCTTATTATAAAAATTGTCTGCGTCGGACAGAAATCCGTTACTCTCACGGGCAAGCTTATCTGCAACGCCGTTGCCGTTATGATTGCGACACATATTGTTGTAAATGTAGGTATGTGCCTCAATGTTCTTCCCTGCGTCGGAATTACACTTCCGTTTATGAGCGCAGGCGGTTCATCCAATCTGTGTATTTATCTTGCCATCGGTCTTGTGCTGAGCGTCTACCGCTCGTCGCAGGTCGGAAAGCCTGTCGACTACAGACACGGCAAGCTTTATACTCCGTTTTCTGACAGTTATTAATCTTCGGGAGGTTTTTAATATGAAAAACGAAGCATTTGAGGTTCTTTTAAACAGAAGAGCAATAAGAAAATATAAGGCAGAGCAGATTAAGCCCGAGGAGCTTGACGCAGTGCTTGAAGCAGGCACATACGCTCCTACGGGAATGGGAAAGCAGTCCCCTCTTATCGTAGCTGTACAGGATTCCGAAAAGGTTGCCGCTTTAAAAAAGCTTAACGCAAAGATTCTCGGCACGGATTCCGACCCCTACTACGGAGCGCCGACAATAATTCTTGTTTTTGCGACCGATATTGTTACCGATTATGAGCTGACTACTCTTGACGCCGCTTCGGTATGTACAAATCTTCTTAATGCGGCTTACGCGGCAGGTCTCGGCTCATGCTGGATTCACAGAGGAAAGCCTATGTTTGAATCCGAGGAAGGAAAAGCCCTGCTTAAGGATTGGGGTCTTCCGGAAAATCTCCGCGGCGTATGCACAATTGCTCTCGGTTACGCCGACTGCGAGCATCCCGCTCCGAGACCCAGACGGGAAGGCTATGTCGTAAAATTATAAGTTGAAATTAATTTATATCTGTGTTATTATAAATAAAAATTAAACGGAGTGTGATATTTGTCTATGGACGACACTATACCCCGAAGTATTATCTTAATATTTTTAATAATTGCCGGCGGATTTTTTGCGGGCGCTGAGACTGCGTTTTCTTATGTGAACGCGGTCAGAATGAGGATGCTTGCAGAAGACAACCGTAAGGCAAAACGGGTTGTCAGAATAATTGATGATTTTGATATGACCATCGTTACCCTGCTCATTGTTGTCAATATTGTTCACATTGTTGCTTCTGTTATTGCAACATCGCTGTTTATTGACTTTACGGGCAGCACGGCGTTCGGTTCTGTTCTTGCTACTGTCATCATTACGCTGGCAATTTTTATTTTCAGCGAAACAATTCCGAAGAATTTCGCTAAGGTAAACAGCGACGCATTTGCTCTCGCCGTTGCTCTGCCTATCAGATTTTTTACGGTTATCCTCTACCCTCTCGCATGGCTGCTTACAAAATTTGGTGTTATCGTGAAGAAAATATTCAGACTTGAGGACTCCGAGCCGTCAGTAACTGAGGATGAATTCTCCGCGATGATTGAGGACGCCGCCGAGGACGATGTTTTTGAGCCCGAGGAAAATGAAATAATTCAGTCCGCAATAGAATTCGGAGACACAAAGGTAAGCGAAATCATGACGCCGAGGGCTGATATCGTCGCAATCGGAGTGCGTGATGATGAGGATGAAATCAAGCGCATTCTTATTGAGGAAAAGTATTCGCGCTTCCCTGTTTACCGCGGCAGCGTAAGCAATATTATCGGTGTTATCAGAAGCTCTGTTGCACTGTGGAAAATCATTAACGACCCCGACGATTTTGATTTGAGGGAAACAATGGTCAAGCCCATGTTCTGCAGTCCCGACGATAATGTTGCGGAAATTTTTGAAAGAATGTGCAACCGCAAGAATCATTTTGCCGTTATCCGTGATGAAGACGAGCGTACGGTCGGCATTGTGACCATGGAGGACATTCTTGAGGAAATCGTCGGAGAAATCTACGACGAGGACGACACCGAGGAAGAGGAGGTGTCGGAATAATGTCTGCATTCTTTTATACTGTAAGCGGAATCGCTCTGTTCATTTTTGTGGCTCTTTCCGCGTTCTTCTCATCGGCTGAAATTGCCTTTGCAAAATGCAACAAGCTGCGTTTTGAGATGCTTGCGGAGGACGGAGACAAAACAGCAAGGCTTGTTGTTAAAATCAGCGAGGACTATACAGGTCAGCTTTCGACAATTCTTGTGGGAAACAATCTTGTCAATATTGCCGCTTCCTCCCTCGCAACTGTTGTTGCAACCGCGCTTCTCGGCAAGGCACGCGGCGAAACGGCCGCCACAGTCGCTACAACGGCTGTTATTCTTGTTTTCGGTGAAACTCTGCCTAAGATAATTGCGGCGGCGATTCCCGACTCTACGGCGAAATTATACGCCGGTGCGCTTAATTTCTGCATGATTATTTTCAAGCCGATAGTCTGGATTGTAAATAAATTCGTTAATCTTCTTGCGCCGATATGGACGCCGAAGGAGGATATACCCGATGTAACGAGCGAGGAGCTTGTGGAAATCCTTGAGGATATCGAAGAGGAAGGCGTTTTTTCCGAGGACGAGTCCGAGCTTATAAAGTCGGCAATTGAATTTACCGACACGCTTGCAAAGGATATCCTTGTTCCCCGTGTCGATGTTGTCGCTATAGATATTGACGAGCCGTTCGAGCTTACCGACGATATCTGCAAGCACACGCGTATTCCCGTTTTTGAGGAAAGCATCGACAACATTATCGGCGTTGTTACAACAAAGCAGCTTATGAAGACTATTGCCGCAGGCAAAGAGGTCAACATCAGAGAGCTGATGTACGAGCCGATTTTTGTTCACATGACGAGAACGATTTCCTCTATTATCGAGGAGTTCCGCGAGAAGCATCAGCAGCTTGCAGTTGTGCTTGACGAATACGGCGGAACAATGGGCATACTTACCTTTGAGGACATCACCGAAGAAATTGTCGGCGAAATTTTTGACGAGCGCGATTCCGTTGAAATTGATGTTTCCTCTGTCGGCGAAAATATATTTGAAGTTGACGGCGGCATGAACATCTACGATATGTTCGATGAAATCGAATTCGACGAGCCTGGCGATTTTGAGTCCGAATACGTTACAGTCGGCGGCTGGGCTACGGAAATGCTTGATAAATTCCCCGCTGAGGGCGATGAATTTTCCTACGAAAATCTGAAAATTACCGTCACCGAAACAGACGGAAAACGTGTTGAAACCTTAAGGGTTGAGGTTCTGCCCGTTGAAGATGAGGACGAAGATTAATCAGAAAAAAGTTTATAATTACATTGTTGACAGGCGAATATAATTTATCAGGATAACAAAAAAGCTTCGGAGTAATCCGAAGCTTTTTGCTGTATGATCAGTCATTTTTCTGCCAGTAGTTGTTGAGAAAATCGCCGATATCGCGCATGGCCTGTGCCATTTCGTTCGGCTCGGGAAGCATAACAATACGGAAGTGGTCGGGTGTATGCCAGTCGAAGCCTGAGCCGGGAACAATGAAGATATGCTTCTCATGAAGAAGGTCAAAAGCAAACTTCTTGTCGTTTGTGATGTTGAACTTCTTGATATCGAGCTTCGGGAATACATAGAATGCGCCGTGATTCTTGACGCAGGTAAGTCCGTCAATCTTCTCGATTTCTCTCATTGTAGCTTCTCTCTGCTCATAGAGACGGCCGCCGGGAACAAGCATTGCCTGTGTGGAAGCGTTGTCCTCAAGAGCTGCGGGAATAACAAGCTGTGTAAGAGTGTTGGAGCAAAGACGCATTGCCGCCATCTGGAAAATGCCTTCGATATAATCGTCAGCCTTGCCCTTGTAGCCGCTGATGCACATCCAGCCGCAGCGGAAGCCGCAGATGATGTGTGACTTTGAAAGACCGTTCATCGTGATAACCATTCTGTCGGGAGCAAGAGCTGCTGGTGAATAATGCTCAACGCCGTCCATAACAAGACGGTCATAAATTTCATCGGAGAAGATGATAAGGTCGTTCTGACGGGCAACCTCGATAATATCAAGAAGAACTTCCTTCGGATAAACCTGACCTGTGGGGTTGTTGGGGTTGATTATAACGATGGCCTTTGTCTTCTTTGAAACCTTTGCTTTGATATCGTCAATGTCGGGATACCAGTTGTTGTCCTCGTTGCAGGTATAGAAAACGGGCTTGCCGCCTGCGATGTATGTTGAATTAGACCAGAGCGAGTAGCTGGGTGAAGGCATAAGAACTTCGTCACCCTTGTTGAGCAGCGGAAGAAGAGCCATGAGAACAAGCTCAGAAACACCGTTGCCGATATAGATATCGTCGGGAGTTATGCCCTGAATACCCTTGCCCTTGTGATAATTGCAGATAGCCTCTCGCGCGTTGGGCATACCCTTAAGGTCGCAGTATGCAACAGCCTTGTCAGCGTTTGCAAGAAGAGCTTCCTTAACGCTGTCGGGCATACCGAAGCCGAAGGTTGCGGGGTTGCCTGTGTTGAGGCGGAGAACCTTTATTCCTTCCTTGTTCATGCGCTGACTTTCAAGATAAAGAGGACCTCTTATATCGGAATGTACGGGCTGTAAGTTTTCTGATCTGATGATTTCCATTTCTGTATCTCCAATCTGCCCCGTAAGGCTGAAATAATATTACAGTTATTTAGTATAAATATTCATCAGACAATTGTCAAGTGAATAAAGAATTTTTGTCAGTACAAAATACAATTTGGCGGCGTGTCGCCGCGCCCTCGCCGGGTCGGCAATATCAGAATTATCATTTCTGTGCGCGAGCCGTCGGAATATGTACAAATTATAATTTATCGCTGAGTTTGGAATAGCGGTCAGGCTCCCTTGTGTAAAGTAATTCCCCATAGGGGAAATGTCGGCATAGCCGACAAAAGGGAATGAGGCTGTCGAGCGAATGCGAGACTGAGGGATTGTCTAAACGAGTTTTCTTGATAATCTATCTGCTATTCTTTTTTACAATCCCTCCGTCACGGCTTATGCCGTGCCACCTCCCTTTACACAAGGGAGGCGGGGTAACATCAAAAATTCAGCTCGATTAATACCAATTTGTAGGGGCGATTCACGAATCGCCCGTCAACTTTACTGAATATTCGCAGGACAATTGTGAATGTCCCCTACAATGCTTACTGAAAACGGTTGTAGGGGATGACTTCCCCGACATCTCAAGAAGAATCTGTAAGGTGCGTCGGGGACGACGCATCCTGCGAAGATTAATAAAAAAATACAATAAAATTAATCAATATAATTATTTTCAAACCGGGCAATTACTGTAGAATTTTGCAAATCATTGTGATATAATCAGAAAAACGGCTAAAAGGAATGATTTTATGTCGGAAGAAAAGCAAAAGCACGATAACAAAGAGCTTTATGAAAGACAGGTTGAAATGCTGAAAATGTTCCTTGAAAAAGGTGTTATTTCACAGGCTCAGTTTGACAAGAGCTACGGAGACCTGACGAAGAAAATGAAGCTGTGAGGTGGAAAAATGTACGAGGAAATCAAGAATAATGCCGAGCCCTTTGATGAGGATGACTTAAGGGAGATTAAATATTACAGGACGGCTGACGGGAAAATAAAGATTGTATTTTATTTTGATATTGCCTGCTTCAGGGCGAAGCTTTATATCGGCGAAAATATTTTATATGACGGATTTAACGACAAAGAACCCTACGACAATCAGACTCATTTTTTCTATGTTCCCGAAAAGCTTCTTTCTGACGGAACAGAGCTTCTCTTTGTCGCGGAGGACAGCTTTGAAGACGGTGACCCCGTTTATTTTGAATTTACATACAGTAATCCCGGGTTTGCCGACAGAGCTGCGCTTCTCGAGGAATACAACAGCCGTATAACCGTTTTAAACGAAGAAACAGAGAAAGTCTGTGACGGTGTAAACTACTCTCATTTCGTCTGTGAGGACAAAAACAGTGCGCCTGTCCATATGTTTCTGCTTGAGGTTGATTCAAAACAGGCTTCGCTTTATGTCGGTACGCCGGATGACGGATATGAATCGGGCGGAGTTGTCGCAAAGATTCCCGAAATGATTGATTCAGCAGTGAAAAACGGTCAGTATGCCGTTGCAGCGATTAACGCGGACTTTTTTGATATGTTCGGCGACGGAAGTCCGTCGGGACTCTGCGTAAAAAACGGAAAAATTATCGCAAACGCTGACAGCAAACGCGTGTTTATAGGAATAAAAAAGGACGGCACTCCCCTTCTTACAACTCTTGCGGAAAATCCCGAGGTACTTGATGAGCTTCAGTGCGCGGCATCGGGCCTTGAAATGATTGTCAGAGACGGAAAGCTTTACGAATGGGGCGAGCTTGAGCCGTTCAGCTATGTCAGACATCCGCGTTCAGCCGCAGGACTGACAAAGGACGGTAAAATCCTTCTGCTTGTCGTTGACGGCAGAATCCCCGAATATTCAAACGGCGCAACGCTTGTTGACCTTGCGGAATTTATGATTTCAAAGGGCGCCGACAGAGCGGTAAATCTTGACGGCGGCGGCTCGTCGGTTGTTTATACAAAGCGCGGCGATGAATTTGTTCTGCATAACAATCCTGCGGATTTATTCAGACCGTACGATAAATTAATCAGAGATGAATTTAACTGTTTGATAGTTGTTAAATAAGGAGATGCTATTATGAAAATCAGTATTCAGACAGGCGATATTGTTGACAGACTCGGACTTGAAGAAGGCTACGCGGCAATTAAAGCGGTCGGTTTTGAGGCAATCGACTGGAATCTTGACCACGCATGGAAGGGTTCGGTAATGCGCAAGGGCGATTTTGAGGGCAAGTGCATACTTGATAAAAGCCTTGACGAGGTCATAAAGAATTACGATTATGAGCTTAGTCTCATTAAAAAGTACGGGCTTGAAATCACACAGGCACATGCTCCGTTCCCGGCGTATTTCAGTGAACAGCCAAAGTTCCTTGATTATGCGATAAAATGCTATAAGCGCCTTATCGAATACTGTGACTATGCAGGCTGCAAAAACCTTGTTATTCACGGTATTTCCTGCCGGCTTGATGACGAAATTGACCAGAAAAAGGTTGACAGACTCAACAGGAAGCTTTACACTTCGCTTATTCCCGTTCTTGTTAAGACGAACGTAACTGTCTGCCTTGAGAATCTTTTCTCCTCGCACAACGGAGTATGCTACCAGGGACACTGCTCTTATCCCGAAAAGGCAAAGAAAGAGATTGACAGCCTCAACAGACTTGCGGGAAAGGAATGCTTCGGCTTCTGTCTTGACACGGGTCACGCAAACCTGCTTCATCATGACCTCAGGTCATTCATCCTTACCCTCGGAGACAGAATCAAGTGCCTGCATATCCACGACAACAACGGTCAGGGCGACCAGCATATGGGACCTCTTACGGGAACGGTTGACTGGAACATTTTCTGCGACGCGATGAATCAAATCGGCTACAAAAACGACCTCAGCTTTGAGACCTTCCATCAGACAAATATTGCAATGGATTTTGATTTTGACATGCTTGTTCCGTGGATGGAGCTTATTTATAAAACAGGCGTCTGCATGAAGAAAAAGATTGAAAAATAACCTTTTACAGTTGACTTTTTACACTTATTAATATATAATAACACGGTGTCGTTCGGCACCGTAATAACGGGGTGTAGCGCAGTTCGGTAGCGCGCTTGCTTTGGGAGCAAGATGTCGCAGGTTCGAATCCTGTCACTCCGACCAAAAAAACGGAATCGCTTTTGCGGTTCCGTTTTTCTTTATATCAGAAGAATTTAGCTCTGATTTTATTGATTTTTTCTTCGCTTATGCCCGTGCTGAGAATATAATCAAACACCGAGCCGTATTTTTCGTTCATATGCTTTATAAGCCCCTGCAGGGTTTCGGCTTTGGAATAGTGCATTTCCCTGTTCTTGCTCCAGAGCGTATCGGCGTGGTCTTCCACATATTTTTCAATGTAAGTATATGTTACCTGATAATCGGCGACAATATCGTCCTCGTCAGCGCCTGCGATTGTCAGCAGAAGAAGCGTCAGAATACCCGTTCTGTCCTTGCCGAAGAAACAGTGATACATCAGTGTGCCGTCCTTTGCGTCTGCGATGGCTTCAAGTACTTTTCTTATGCTTTTTCTGTTTTCGTCGACAATCATTTTATAAATCCCGCTGAGAATTTCGCTGTCACCCTGTGCGTTGGCAACGTTCGCCTCATAAAGAGAAATGTTAAGCACATCAGCACCTTTTATGCGGTCAAGACGGGGCGACATATCCGCGGTTTCAAAGTCGCCTCTTAAGTCGATGACGGTGTTTATTCCGTATTCCTCAAGAGCTTTTACCTCGCTGTCATCGGGAACCTCGACAATACCCGCACGCACAAACCTGCCGAATTCTGTAACGCCGTGCGGCGTCTGATAACCGCCGAGGTCACGGCAGTTGAGAATATGAGTAAATTTCAGACGTTTAGCTTTTTCCATGTTTTATGCACCCTTACATATAATCAGAACAAGAATTCCGAGGACAATCCTGTAAAGTCCGAAAAGAGTAAAATTATGCTTTTTGATGTAATTCATCATAAGCTTTATCGCAAGCAGCGAAATTCCGAACGCCGCAATCATTCCGTCAATGAGAATAACGATTTCCGTCACGGAGATTCCTGCGCCGAGCTTAATTATTTTCAGTGCCGACGCACCTAACATAACGGGAATGGCAAGGAAAAACGAAAATTCCGAAGCGACTCTTCTTGTGCATCCGAAGGTAATACCGCCGAGGATTGTAGCGCCTGAACGCGATGTGCCGGGAATAAGCGCAAGTGCCTGGAACGCGCCCATGATAAGAGCGTCCTTAAAGGTGAGCGAGGTAAGCTTGCGTAAACGTGGACGGCGTTTTTTATTATAATTTTCAACCACAATAAAAAGAATACCGTAAATAATCAGCATAATCGCAACGGTTTTGTAGTTGTAAAGGTATTTATCAAGAATATCGTCGAGCAGAACGCCGAGAATACCCGCGGGAATGCATCCGACAATAACCTTGAGCCAGAGATTGATAATTCCGTTTCTGACCCGGAGCTGCGTTGTGCCTTTTTCATCAACAACAACCTTTTTAAACGGCCAGAGCTTGTTCCAGAACATGACAACAACGGCAAAAATAGCGCCGAGCTGAATTACAACAAGGAACATTTCAAAGAAATTTTCGGAAACATCCTTGAACTGCATGAATTTTTCAGCAATTATCAGATGACCGGTGCTGCTTATCGGCAGCCATTCCGTGATGCCTTCTACAAGACCGAAAATCAGCGATTTTATTACGTTAACAAGATATGTTGACAGCATTTATTTCCCTCCGAATGCTTTTGTTAAAACTATATGTAATTAAACTATATTATACTACACAAGCTGAATTTTTGCAACTGAATAAATAAAAAGTCATTCTGAGCGGAGCAAAGAATCTCTTTAACCGTTTGTATCGGGATTCTTTGCCGTTCCTACTCAGAATGACAGAATATTAAAGCTTATTTCTGATTATCTTACCGCTTGTTGTCTTGGGAAGCTCATCCTTGAAAACAACAATTCTCGGATATTTATACGGAGCTGTATGCGCCTTGACATAGGTCTGAATTTCCTTCTTGAGTTCTTCGGTAGGTTCTGTTCCCTTTGTAAGAACAATACTTGCCTTGACAACCTGACCTCTGATTTCATCGGGAGCGGCTGAAACGCCGCATTCAAGAACATAAGGAAGCTCCATGATAACGTTTTCAATCTCAAAGGGTCCTATGCGGTAGCCCGATGACTTGATAACATCGTCAACTCTGCCGACATACCAGTAGAAGCCGTCCTCATCGCGCCATGCGACATCGCCTGTATGATAAAGTCCGTCGTACCAGCATTCCTTTGTCTTTTCCTCGTCGCCGTAATAGCCTGTGAAAAGACCGCAGGGAATTGTATCGCCTGTGCGGATAACGATTTCGCCCTCTTCGCCTATGCCGACGCTCTTTCCTTCGGCGTCAACAAGGTCAACATCAAACGACGGAACGGGCTTGCCCATTGAACCGAGTCTGTGGTCAGAACCGAAAAGATTACCTATAACGAGAGGTGTTTCACTCTGACCGAAGCCTTCCATAACCTTAAGTCCCGTAAGCTTGTTAAGCTGTCTGAATACCTCGGGATTAAGCGCTTCACCGGCGATTGTAGCGTGTTCAACCGAACTTAAATCGTACTTTGTAAGGTCTTCCTTAATCATCATACGGTACATTGTGGGCGGACAGCAGAAGGTTGTGATGTTATACTTTTTGAACATCGGAAGAATATCCGCGGCGTTGAAGCGGTCAAAGTCATAAACGAAAATGCCGCCCTCGCAGAGCCACTGACCATAAAGCTTGCCCCACATTGATTTCGCCCAGCCCGTATCGGAAATTGTCAGATGCAGACCGTTGGGGTTGACGCAGTGCCAGTAATTAGCGGTAACAAAATGACCGAGAGGATATTTATAGTTATGAGCCGCGATTTTCGGATAACCGGTTGTTCCCGATGTGAAGAACATAAGCATTAAATCACTGCCGCATGCCGTATCCTCGGTACGCTCAAATACGTTGCTGAAAAGCTTGTATTCATCGTTGAAATCATGCCAGCCTTCACGAGGCTGACCGACAATAATTTTTGTCTTGAGCGTGGGAGAATTCCTTTCCGCAAGCTCAACCTGATGTGCAGTATCGCCGTCTGATGTGCAGACGATTGCGCTGACGCCTGCCGCGTTGAAGCGGTAATCAAGGTCATGCTCCTGAAGAAGATATGTAGCAGGAATCGCAATTGCGCCGAGCTTATGCAGAGCGAGAACTGACCACCAGTACTGATAATGACGCTTGAGGATAAGCATAACTCTGTCGCCCTTTTTGATACCGAGCGATTTGAAATAGTTTGCCGTCTGAGCGGAATATTCCATCATATCCCTGAAGGTGAAGCGTCTTTCCTGCTTATTGACATCAACGTGAAGCATCGCGGTCTTGTCGGGACATTTCTTTCCGAGACCGTCAACAATATCGAAGGCAAAATTGAAGTTTTCCTCATTTTCATAGCGGAGCGAAATCAGCGCGCCGTTTTCATCTTCTTTTGGATGAATGAAATTATGATAAATTCTCTTGCCTGTGCCTGTTCTCTTGGGAGAAGCATCGTCAATTTTCTTGACCTCCTCCGCAGGCTTGCCCGACGGGTCGAAAACAAGTGCATAAAAGCTTGTTTCCTTGTCGCCGACGGAAATCATTCCGTGAGGCGTACCCGAATCGTAGTAAATTGTGTCGCCTGCGTTGAGTATTTCAACGTGGTTGCCGACCTGAACTCGGAGAGTACCGCTGACAACAATATCAAGCTCCTGACCCTCATGAGTTGTAAGAGCGATATCACTGTCGCCCTCGCTCGGGTCACATTTAACGAAAAGCGGTTCGCAGACCTTGTTTTTAAAGGTTGCCGCAAGGTTGTAATACTCCATGCCGTGAGCGTGGTCGATTTTCTGACCCTCGCCGCTTCTTGTAACCGTATAGGACGCAAGCACAGGGCTTTTACCCTCGATAATATCCGTAACATCAACGTTAAAGGCAATTGCGCATCTGTAAATAAATGCGAAGTTAAGGTCGCTTTCGCCGCGTTCACAGGCAATATACTCCTCAATAGTTGTGTCAGTTTTTTCAGCCATTTCAGCGGGAGTGAAGCCGACAACCTCACGAAGCTCTTTTATACGCTGAGCCATTTCGCTGATTTTGAAATCAAGTCCTGTCATTTCTTTCATAATGTACACCTTTCTCTGTCAGGTGAGATTTAATGCGTAAACGCAAAAAATCTCGCCTCAAAGTTAGCTTTGAGACGAGTTATAAACCCGCGGTACCACTCAAATTGCATTCCGAAGAATACCACTTTCGGACTCTGACAAGTCCTGTGCTTTTACGCAGCCATACGGAAGGGTTCTACTTGCAGACGCTTTCTTCCCTTCGGCTCAGAAGCTACAAATCCAAAGCTTTCGTTTATCGGCTCACACCGTATACCGACTCTCTGTTAAACTACTTGACAGCGGACACTCTTCGTCAACGCCTTTGTTATTTTATTAATAGCGATTTTAACACCTTAAAGCGATTATGTCAATACTTTTTTCAAAGTTAAACCGTAAAAAGTGAATAATTATTTAAAAGTTAAAATACTGTCGCCGTCGCTGCTTAATATAATATTTTTCGTTTATTACTCCTTAACCGTTAAAAGACTCAAGGCTTTCCTGCAGATTTTCCCACAGATTATATAAATCCTCAAGCTCACCGTTTTTCTGCTGCAGGCTGTCCGTAAGCTCAATAATAAGCTCGTAATCCGACTGCGTTTCGGGCAGATTCAGTCTGTTCTGAATATCCCCAAGCTCCGTCACAAGAGCTGCAATGCTTTCTTCTGTACGGATAAGCTGCGTTTTAAGCTTGCGCAGCCCGGACGCCTGTTCCTTTTTCAGCTTGTAATCATTTACCTTTTTAACAGGCTGCGCGGATTTTTCCGCCTCTTTTTCAGGTGTAAAGGACGCGGATTTGCGTTCAAGATAGTAAT
>JAZUDP010000131.1:0-14173 GCA_045639705.1 Acutalibacteraceae bacterium | reverse complement strand
GATCAGCGACTTATCAACGATTCCTTACCCGATTATGAAAGCGGAAAAGTGGCGGCTTGTGCTGATAATGTTTTTGAAATATGGCAGAGAACTACTCCCGAAAAATCCTCACAAATGGTATTTTGTGACCTTTCAACACCCCACGGTGACGGCAAATTCAATGTGTATGATGACCTGCGAAAGAAACTTACCGAAAAAGGAATACCCGAAGAAGAGATTGCCTTTATCCACGAAGCAAATTCCGAAGCACAGAAAAAAGAATTGTTCGGAAAAGTCCGCAACGGTCAGGTGCGTGTGCTTATAGGCTCAACCTCAAAAATGGGAGCAGGCACGAATGTTCAGAAACAGTTATGTGCCTTACACCACCTTGATACACCTTGGCGACCTGCTGACCTTGCACAGCGAAACGGCAGAATTATTCGACAAGGCAATGAAAATCCGGAAGTTGATATTTACACCTATGTTACTGAGAACACTTTTGACAGCTACTTGTATCAGCTTGTCGAAAATAAACAGAAGTTTATCGGTCAGATAATGACATCTAAATCACCTGTTCGTTCAGCGGAAGATGTTGACGAGCAGGCTCTCTCTTATGCGGAAATTAAAATGCTTGCAACGGGCAATCCGTATATAAAAGAGAAAATGGATTTGGATGTATCGGTATCAAAACTGAAACTCCTGAAAGCTAATCATCTGAGTCAGCATTACGCTCTTGAAGATAAAATTCTTAAAGAATATCCTGCAAAAATTGCAGTTCTTGAGCAGCGTATAACCGGTTATGATGAAGATATTAAACGCCGTGATGAAAACACTCGTCCGAATGAGGACGGCTTTTCGCCTATGGTAATCAAAGGCATTACCTATACCGACAAAAAAGAAGCAGGTACGGCGCTTATTGAAGCGTGTAAGGCTATGACTTCTCCCGAACCTGTTGAAGTCGGCTCATATCGCGGTTTCAGAATTGAACTGTCATTTGACAGCTTCAGTAAAGAATTTAACGCCGCACTCAAAAATGAACTCAGACACACTACTCCGCTTGGCTCGGATATTTTCGGTAATATTATCCGACTTGATAATACTCTGAACGCATTTGCGGAAAGGCAGATTGCCTGCCGTGAACAGCTTGACAATACAAAGGTTCAGCTTGCAAATGCGAAGGTGGAGGTTGAAGCTCCGTTCCCTCACGAAGAAGAACTCACACAGAAATCAGCCCGTCTTGCAGAACTCAACGCATTGTTAAACCTTGATAAAAAGGATAATAAGATTGTTGACGGCGAAGTAGCTGATGAAGAACCTCCCGAAAGAAAGTCAAAAGACCGAGGCGATGCAAGGTAAGGTGATTGTTATGCCGAGTTTATCAAAAAAGCAAAAAATCGAATGGGCGTTTTTTATTGATAAGATAACTCACCGCAGAACGTATAACCCTTTATGCAGAGGGTGTACAAATTATTGTAAGCAGAGTTTCAGAGCAACGATTGTCTGTTGCCCAAAATATCAAAGTAAAAGGGTGTAAAAAAGCACCTTTTTATTACAGTATTATTTTTATATCGGTCATAAACAAGTTGTATTGCCCGATTTTTTAAACGGCTTACAGAGGATTTTTTCTGTAAAAAACGCACCTGAAACATACAGAAAAAGAGTCGTAGATATTCAGTCGGCTTAATTACATTATCAAAATTGATTGAATAACATCGGAACAGTTTAAAAATGAATTAAATCATTAATTATATATTTGACTTATATATTTATATATGATAACATTATTCAGAAATAATTGTTATGCGGAGGTGAGCCTATGAATGATATGTATAAGCTGAAAATTTATGATCAGACGCTTATGACTTTTTCACTTGAAGAGAAGGGATTAGAAGGTCTGATTGCTACTATTTACAGCGTCAGGGATGACCTTAAAGAACTGTTCCCACTGGATATGAGCATTTCTTCAACGGGGATTGTTAAGTGGCTCCGCAAACGTGTAATTCCTAAAAACAGAGCTTTTGTTGATGAAATATTAAAAACACTCGGTTTGAGCGTCAATGATACTAAAGGAATAATTGATGTTTGTAAAGGCCTTTCTCTGAATGACAGCTATTGGGTTGTAAAATCTGATTTTACAGGTAGCTTCAATGATTACAATCTTTACGAAAACAGTTTTTCCGAAGTGCTTTCTCTTGTAGCATATACAGGTTTTGGTTCATCAAATAAAGCATTTACAACTTCTCCTGAACTTACAACACAGGGTATGCTTCGCAAGGCATGGAGGTATATTGAAGGCGACGGAATTTATTTGTATAAAGGCGGTACTGAAGGTGCCGCTAATGCAGGTAATGAGCCGTTTTCTGAATACATGGCTTCTCAAATAGCTGAACGTATGGGTTTAAACTCAATTTCATACGACCTTGAAAACTGGAAAGGGATATTAGCGTCAAAATGTAAATTGTTTACTGATATTGATACTTCATTTATTCCTATAGGTCATATTATTGAAGATATTACCATTAAAAAATGTCTTGAGTTTTACAAAAACATATCAGATGAAGCGTATGAAGATATTTGCAGTATGCTTGTTTTTGATGCTGTTATTTTTAATGAGGATAGACATTTTGGTAATTTCGGAGTTCTCAGAGAAAACAAGAGCGGCAAAATAATAGGTGCAGCTCCTGTTTTTGATAACGGTTATTCCTTATTCAATTTTGGTATGCGGGATGATTTTGAGAATCTTTCTGAATATGCTAAAACACGTTCAACGCCTTATGGAGTTTCATTTGAAAGTATATGCAGAGAGGTAATGGGAAAACAGCAGACAGCGCAGCTCAGAAAGCTTATTGGCTTTAAATTTAAAAGACATCCTGTTATTGAAATACCCGAATACAGAATTTCTGCGATAGAAAAGTATTTGGAACTTCGTGTAAGAGAACTTTTGAATTTAGAGAAAAACTAAATATACATCCAAAGTTTAGCCGAAAGGTATCTTTTATGATAGCCTTTCGGCTTTGTTTTTTTCAGAAAGAAAAGGAGTTGATTTTATGAATAATGAACAGTTAAATGCTTCCCTATACAATAAACTGAATTCAGAACTTCAGGATTTTATTCACGAACTTCAAATATCACCTTCTGAATCTGTAATAGAAAAGGCTTATGAACTCATTATTAAAGAGGATATTGTAATGGCTCTTGAGTATGACAATATTGATTCTGCAAAATGCAGAGCATTGCTTAAAGAAAAGAACCCTCTCCAGAAGTTATTTGAAGAATGGGAGCATTCGGAAAGCAGGCACATGGAAGAAATTCGAGATTGTATTGAAAGACATGCAGGTGACCTTATAAAGAAAAACTCAAGGCACAGAAGTGAGGCAAGGTAAGCTATGCCGTATATTCCCGAAGAGCTTGTCAGAAAAGCAAAAGAGATTGACCTTTATACTTATCTGAAAAACTATGAACCGGGAGAGCTTGTCAAAGCTTCAGGCAATGAATACTGTACCGCATCTCACGACAGCTTGAAAATTTCAAACGGAAAATGGATATGGTGGTCGCGCGGTATCGGCGGTAAAAGCGCCGTTGATTATCTTACCGCAGTAAGAAATATGAGCTTTTATGACGCTGTTGAAACCGTGCTTAACTGTATTGATACGGTTCCGTTAAATCCTGAATATCTTTCTTCTGACAGTAAAGAAACTAAAGCCAAAGAACTTGAAATACCTATAAGAGCACCTAATAACAATCAGGCTATCAGCTATCTGAAAAGCAGAGGTATCGCAGGCAATGTTATTCAGCACTGTATATATAACGGATATATCTTTGAAAGTCAGACTATGCACAATGTGGTCTTTATGGGTTTTGATAAAAACCGTGAACCCAAGTATGCAGGTTTGAGAGGAACCTTCGGCAAAAGATTTTTAGGTGATGCCGTCGGCAGCGATAAAAGATATACATTCAGATTAACGGCTGAAGATAATAACTGCGTTCACTTTTTTGAAAGCGCAATAGACCTTTTATCCTATGCAACCTTAGTACAGCGAAAGAATATAAACTGGAGAAAGATGAACCTTGTTGCACTTGCGGGTGTTTACAGTTCCGTTAATAAAGAGGAAGAATATGCCTTACCGCTTGCTATGGAACAGTACCTTAAAGATAATCCCGACACGAATAAAATATACTTACATCTTGATAATGACGAAGCCGGGAGAAACGCAGTAAGGTCAATTATGAAGGTCTTATCCGAGAGGTATGAGGTTATAGACTTACCGCCTCCTGACGGTAAAGATGTAAACGATTATCTTATTATCAAAAATAAAATCCCTGCAAAAAGCAGGAAGGAAAGGAACGATGCGAGATGAAATATAAAGTTGAAATAACCGAAACATTACAAATGAATGTTGAGGTTGAAGCAGATTCGCTTGAAGAAGCAGAACGGATTGTTAATGATAAATGGTATAAAGGCGATTACATTCTGGATGCGGATAACTTTGTTGATGTGGATTTTGAAGCTGAAGAATTAAAACCGGAGAAGATAAAAGTTGTTTTACTTGAACCGAATAAACTTGCAAGGACAGTTGAAATCGGCAATTCACTTATGGATTATGAGAAGATTATCGGAGGCGATGCGGAGGCAATTTATCCTTTTGAGGAAGATGTTTGTATTGTTCGCTGCGATCCTGAATTGACAAACGGAATGTCTTTAAACCGCAGTTTATTTGATAAGGATAATAACCTAATAATTCTTTCGGGCTCGTTTTTCTTATGTAATTGTGAAGGCGATTTCTTTAATAGCCTTTCTGCTGAACAGCTTAAAAAGTACAAAAGCGATTTTAAACTTCCTGAACGTTTTATCAAAGTCAACGGAGAATTAAAAGGAGTAAAATACAATCCGAATAAAGACAGAGAAAGATAAAAAAACAGTATTTGCAGAAGAAAATGAACCCGGAGAAGAAGAAAAATAACACTTTTTCCTTCGGGATTAACCGCTATGGATAAAAACGGGGTTTTAGCGGTATCGTCTTAGCAAGCATCGCCTTTGTTACAACACAAAGGCACTTGTTAGGGATAAAACCCCTAAAACCCCGCAGAAAGGGTGATTATCATCAGAAAAAGAAATAATAGAGTAGTTATATGTCTTGATGATAATGAATTTGATAAGTTAAACCGTTTGGTTGCAAAAACGGGTTTAACAAGAGAAGCATATTTAAGAAAAGTTGTGTTCGGAACAGTTCCAAAAGAACGTCCTTCAGCAGACTTTTTTGAAGTTCTCCGTCAACTCAGAATGATAGGAAACAACATTCAGCAGGTAGCAATAAAAGCAAATACTCTTAATCTTATCGACGCACCGATGTACCGCCAAAACTTTTCGGAAATTCAGAATATGGTTGGTAATCTTCTGTCGGTAATGAATAAAAACTAATGGCAGTAACATCATTATGGAGAATAAACGGAGCCATCGGTAAGGTTGTTCTCTATGCTATTAATCCTGATAAAACCGTCAGCGAAGAAATAATACAGACTGAAAATGACGATTATGAAAATGTACTGAATGATGTTGTTAATTACGCCGAAAGGGATTCTGCAACTGAAATAAAAAAGTTTGTCAGCTATATTAACTGCACAAAAGAACATCCTGTTGAGGATATGATTGTTGCAAAAGAAAACGCAGGAAAAACGGGAGGCGTAATTGCGTATCACGGATACCAGTCGTTTGCAACTGACGAGGTTGATGCACAGACTGCTCACGATATCGGATATAAGCTCGCATGTGAATTATGGGGCGATAAATATCAGGTCGTTGTCGCAACGCACATTGATAAGGAATCGCATATACATAATCACTTTATAATCAACACAGTATCTTTTGTTGACGGTATAAAATTTCACAGAGAGAAACAGGATTACCTGAAAATGAGAGAGGTATCTGACAGACTTTGCCGTGAATACGGTTTATCAGTTATATATGATCCAAAGGATTCAAAGAAAAACTATTCGGAATATATGGCTGATAAGGAAGGTAAGATAACCAAAAACGGAATTATTAAAAAGGATATTGATGAATGTATCAGTATGTGCAAAACCGAAAAACAGTTTTATTCAGAGATGGCAAAACGGGGATATACTTTTGATTTCAGCAACAAATATACAACGGTTACTCATCAGAACTTTCCTAAGCCCAGAAGATTAAAAACTCTCGGTGAGGAATATACGCCGAGTGCAATCAGAAAAAGAATACACGGAACCTGGCCGAAGGCTGCTTTTGATTATCCCGAACAGGATGATGCAGAGCAGCTTTTTTTTGACGGTGATTTTAATAATACTCTTATTTTTGAAAACTATCAGACCGTTTATATTCACTTTGTTTGCGGAATAACCGCAGTAAAAAGCAGAGGCAGTTATAACCGTGAACTTGAAAGATTGCTTGGTGATGACCTCATAAAGTTTGACAAAAGGGTTGAGGAACAGAACCTGCTTCTTGATAATGACCTATATACCGACGAAGATGTGAGCAGGTTTAAAGGTGAGTGTGAAGATGAAATCAAAGAGCTTACCGATAACCGCAGAGTTCTCAGAAACAAACTTAAATCTGCTGTCCGAGCAGATGATGTTGCCTTACAGTATGAGCTGAAGGGGGAAATCAAGTTCTTATCAGAAAGAATAAAAACACTTCGCAAAAAATCAGTTATCTGCGACAGACTTCTTGAAAATGAACCGAGGATTGAAAATGAATTGGAGCAGGTTCAGGAGTATGCCGCAAAACAAAAAGGAAAGGAGCGAGATAACAGTGAGCGCATCCAGCGACGCAGCAGACCAGATCGTTAAGATAACTCTTGACACTGTGCAGACTGCTGCAAAAATCTCGGGTGACGGTGCATTGGAGATTGCAAAGCTTTTAATCAGAGAACTAAAAATGCCGCAGAAAAAGAAAGGCAAAGCCAGTCTTAAATCAATGCTGAAATCTCAAAAGCCTATTAAGGTATTTGAGATTGACGATAAATCATTGAGAAAGTTCTGTGAGGAAGCCAAACGGTACGGCGTTGTTTATCATGTATTAAAAGATAAAAGCAGTAATAACGGTAAGTGCGATATTATGGTCAGAGCCGAAGACGCGTCGAAGGTAAACCGAATATTTGAAAGGTATAAACTCGGCGTAAATCAGAAGGCAACGATTAAAAGCACAATTACAAAAGATAAAAAATCCGATTTACCGATACCCGAAAAGGAACAGCCGGAAAAATCGGCGGAGGATAAGTTCATTGATGAACTGTTCAATAAGCCGCCGAATAAGGAAAAAACCGATTCTGTAAACCCTCCTCTGGCAAAGACAGGAAAGGTCGATCTGTCCGAGCGTTCTTCGATAAATTCAGACCACCAGTCGACTGATAGTCCGACAACAGCAAAAGAACCGGTTCGCAAAAGAATTGAAAGAATCAAAAATGAAAAAGACGCTGCGAAGAAGGATGCCAAGAAACCGCAGCAGACAAAGCATAATAATAAATCTAACAGGAGGAAAGATCATGGCAGAAGCAAATAACAATGTAAACAAAGAAAAAAAGGAATCCGATTTCAATAAAGAGGAATGGATTCAGCAGAAAAAAGAAGCAAGAACCGAAGCGTTTGAAATGCTCGAAACGGCAACGGAAGAACTTTCTTCTCCCGATGCACTCACAAAATATCTTGATGTGCAGAGCCGCTTCGACAGATATTCAGTCAGCAACGCACTTCTTGTTTCTCATCAGATGCCTGAAGCAACAAGGCTCGGCGATTCAAAGTTCTGGTCAAAGCTCGGCGCATATATCAACAAGGGTGAAAAAGGAATAACAATTCTCGAACCCGGCAGCGAATTTAAGAGAGAAGACGGTACCACCGGCGTATCGTATAACGCTAAAAAGGTGTTCGATGTTTCTCAGACTAATTCAAAGCACAAGACTCAGAAGCCTAAAAACTATGATGAAAAGAAAATGGTAAAGGCTCTTATCAAGGCTTCGCCCGCGTCAATCGTTTTCAATAACGATTTGCCCGATAAAGTAAATGCAAGATATGAACCCGACAGCGGATTGATTTCAATCCGTCAGGGAATGTCAGGAAAGGATGTTGTGAAGTGCCTTTCTGTTGAGATTGCCCGTGCGATTGAAGATAACGGCAAGAATAATAAGTCGAAGAATCCTTTGGCTGCTGCTTGCGTCGGATATATCGTTTGTAAACGTATGGGTGTTGAAACGCCTGAAATAAAGTCGGGCGGCAAGCTGTTTGACGGTATGAATCCGAAGGAGGTACGCGCTGAACTCGGAAAAATCCGCGAAACGGCAAACTCAATTTCAAACGTGGTTTCAAAGGTTCTTGAGCCTAAAGATAAGGACGCACGATGAGGTGAGAACTTTATGAGAGAGGATAAACGTGTGATTACTCTTGACGATTTTCAACACAACTTGCTCATAAACGGACTCAATGAATTTCGCAACGACCTTATTGAAACGGATAAACCCACTGAAGATGTTGACAGACTCTTGCTTATGATTATCGATGCCCCTACAAAAAGAGAACTGAAAAGGGCTAATCGTGAGGCAAGATAAATTCTCAAAGGATAACCTTATTCTTTATGCCTGCGGTCTGATACCCGTAATATGGCTTGCCCTGCTTATTGCACCGCTTACAGGCGGAGGTCTTGCCGCAATAATCGAAAACTTTTCGGCAGTTATGAGTAAGCCATTCAATATTACCATCTGCGAGGACAGCGGAAAAACTGTCCTCGTTTTAATTCTTGCATATATTATGGGTATCGGAATTTATCTTTCTAATGAAAAGAATTACCGCCGCAGAGAAGAACACGGCTCTGCAAAATGGGGCAATGCAGAAGTCGTGGCAAGAAAGTATATGAATAAGGAAAAGATTGAGAATAAGCTGTTGACACAGAATACTGCTATCGGCTTGGACGGTCATGTTCACAGAAGAAATCTGAATGTGCTTGTCTGCGGCGGCTCCGGTTCAGGTAAAACACGATTTTATGCTAAACCGAACATAATGCAGGCAAATACTTCGTTTGTTATCCTTGATCCGAAGGGTGAAATTCTCAGAGATACGGGAAATCTTTTGAAGGCAAAGGGTTATGACATTAAGGTTATTGACCTTATAAATATGGAGAAAAGTGACTGCTACAATCCTTTTGTATATCTGAATGATGACAATGATGTGCAGAGGCTTGTAACCAATCTTTTCAAAAACACTACCCCTAAAGGCTCTCAATCGCAGGATCCGTTCTGGGATAACGCTGCAATGATGCTTCTTCTCGCACTGATATTCTATCTTCATTATGAATGTCCGCCGCAGGACCAGAACTTTGCAATGGTACTTTATCTTTTGAGACAGGCACAGATTATGGATGAAGAAAACAATGACCAAAGTCCGCTTGACGAATTGTTTTGGGAGCTTGAAGAAAAAAATCCGAACCATATTGCAGTAAAATACTATAAGGCTTACCACAGCGGTTCGGGCAAAACCCTGAAATCAATTCAGATAACACTTCTGGCAAGACTTGAAAAGTTCAACCTGAACTCTCTTGCAGGTATTACCAATACCGATGAATTAGACCTTGCTTCCATAGGAGAAAAGAAAACTGCTGTATTCGGAGTAATACCCGATAATGACAGCAGTTTTAATTTTATCATCGGTATGCTTTACACACAGTTGTTTCAGCAGTTGTACTATTCCGCAGACTTCAAACACGGCGGCTGTTTGCCTGTTCATGTCCACTTCGTAATGGACGAATTTGCCAATGTTGCATTGCCGGATGAGTTTGATAAATTGCTTGCGACTATGCGTTCAAGAGGTATTTCGGTTTCAATTATCATTCAGAACATGGCACAGCTAAAAGCATTATTTGAAAAGCAGTGGGAATCCATTGTAGGTAACTGCGACGAGTTTCTCTACCTCGGAGGAAATGAGCAGTCAACACACAAGTATGTTTCCGAGTTGCTCGGCAAAGAAACAATAGATACCAATACTTACGGACAGTCAAAGGGCAGAAACGGAAGCTATTCAACGAATTATCAAATATCAGGGCGTGAGCTTCTTACGCCGGACGAAGTCAGATTGCTTGACAATCGTTACGCTCTGTTGTTTATCCGAGGCGAAAGACCGGTAAAGGATTTAAAATATGACATTTTAAAGCATCCTAATGTCAAACTCTCGAAAGACGGCGGTACTGAACCGTATATACACGGCTTTGATGATTACTCATCCGGTACATTGTCGTTTGAAGATACGAAAATGACTGAACCTGACACCAATATTGAAGAAATCGACAGCGGCACCGGCGAATTTGTAATTTATTCAAGTGATGAAATTGAAGCATTGCTTGACATTATTTAAGGAGGAATTTTCTTATGAATAAGTTTTTTAGCAAAAATTCAGTAAAGGGTTCTGCCTTGACAGGTAAAACCCGCAAGGGATTTAAGTTCTATGCAACTCTCGTACTCTGCATCACATTTGCAATGAGCTTTGCGGTTATGTCGTTTGCGGCTGATGATCCCGTAGCGGTTGTAAACAACTTCTCAACCTTTATGTTCGGTCTTATCAGAGCCGTTGGTATGATTCTGCTCGGCTTCGGTATTGTGCAGGTCGGCTTATCCCTTAAATCTCACGATCCCTCGCAGAGAGCTAACGGTTTCCTGACTGTTGCAGGCGGTATTGTTATTACCTTTGCGAAGGAAATCCTTAATCTTATTGTATAATATTCACTTCGGGAGCAGGCGTAAAAACCTGCTCCTTATTCATTAAAGACTACGAAGGGAGGATTATATGGAATCATCAAACTGGGTTGTTCAGAACTTACAGAAAGCATTGGAAACATGGAACGATAAACTCAGCGAAATATGGCTTTTGATTACACAATCCCCGGAAGAGTTCAAGGGCGGCTCAATATGGAATGTCATTATCAATATTCACGGTGCGCTTCAGGCAATTGGTTATTCGCTTCTTGTTCTGTTCTTTGTTATCGGTATTATGAAAACCTGCGGCAATTTTGCAGAATTGAAGCGACCTGAAATAGCCTTTAAGATGTTTATCCGTTTTATTCTTGCAAAGGCGTCTATTACCTACGGACTTGAAATAATGATGGGCTTGTTCCAGATAGTTCAGGGTATTGTCGCTAAAATAATGGCGACTTCCGGTCTTGCCTCAACTTCAAGTATGGTGCTGCCTGATGAGATAATCCAATCCATTGAAGAGTGTGGATTCTGGGAATCCGTACCGCTATGGGCGGTTACGCTTATAGGCAGCCTGTTTATAACGGTGCTGTCATTTGTAATGATAATGACGGTGTACGGAAGATTCTTCAAAATCTATCTTTATACGGCTATTGCACCCGTGCCGCTTGCAGGCTTTGCAGGTGAACCGACTTCGCAGATGGGCAAGAGCTTCATAAAGTCATACGGTGCTGTTTGTCTTGAGGGTGCCATTATTGTTCTCGGCTGTATTATATTCTCGTTATTTGCAGATTCACCGCCAGTTGTCGATACTGCGGCAGAAGCCGTAAATCAGGTTTGGTCTTATGTCGGTGAGCTTATCTTTAACATGCTTGTTCTTGTCGGTACGGTTAAGGCTTCTGACAGAGTAGTTAAAGAAATGATGGGACTGTAATCGGAAAGGAGAGCGACTATGGAAATAAAGTTAAATCAGGAAATACGGAATTACAGCGAGGCTGTATATTTCGGACTTAATCTCAGACAGTTTGTGTTTTCAATCTTGGCCTGCGGTATTGCTGTAGGCTTGTACTTTTTATTAAAACCGTTTCTCGGAGTAGAAACATTAAGCTGGTTATGTATTCTCGGTGCGGCTCCGTTTGCCGCTATCGGCTTCATAACCTATCACGGTATGAAAGCTGAAATGGCTTTTGCCGTAATTATCAGGTCTGAATTTCTTATGCCGAAGGAATTAAGACTTTCGGCAAATTATGAAAACCCGGCTCCGCAGGCAAAGAAAGAACCTATCAACATTGATGTTAAAAGTATTGTTCCCGATTTCAAGGGAATAGTGCCTGAAAAGAAGGTAAGGGAGCCGAAGCCTGAAAAAATCAAACTGGAAAGGAAGGTAACTGATGTTAGACCTCATAGGAAAAATAAAGGAAACATTAGGTATAGATGAGTTCGGAAGTATGTTCAAAGTTCCGAAGTGCGTACAGGATGTTTTCCCTATAAACGAGGTATATGAAGACGGAATATTCAGCTTGGGTAAAGATGTGTATTCCAAAACAATGAAGTTTACAGATGTTAATTATGCTATTTCAAGCCGGAAGGATAAAGAAGAATATTTCAGAAAATACAGTGCAATTCTTAATTCTCTTGAAAACGGTATGTCAACGCAAATAACACTTGTAAACAGAAAAATCAAAAACGATGAGCTTGAGCAGATGACACTTTCTGAGGACTGCAATGACGGAAACGATATATACCGTTCTGAAATTAACGATATGCTTATGAACCTTGCAAACAATTCCACATCCATTGTTCAGGATATGTATATAACCATTTCAGCGCAGAAAGGCAATGTCAAAGAAGCAAGAGCATATTTTGACCGTGCGGAATCGGAACTTTCAACGGCTTTTTCCGATTTTAAATCTTACTGTGAACGACTGGATTTATCTGAAAGACTGAGAATAATCCGTGATTTCTGCAAGCCGCACGAGGTTGATAACCTCGACGGTGTTGTTTCTTCTGTAGGTGATATTTCAAAATTCAAGGACTATATCTGTCCTGACAGCTTTGAGTTTAAATCCGACTATTTCAAGGTCGGTGATAAGTTTGCCCGTGTGATGTACATAAAGGAATATCCGTCGTACATCAAGGACAGTATTATCTGGGAACTTACCGAATCTAACCGTAATATGATGGTTAATTTCGATATTGTTCCTATGTCAACGGAGGAAGCAAAGAAGCTGCTTGAAAAGATTGCCCTCGGAATTGAAACCGATATTGCAAATTTTCAGAGAAAACAGAACTCAAATAACAACTATTCTGCCGTTATTCCTTTTGAAATGGAGCAGAAAAGAAATGAAATCAGAGAGTTCCTTAATGATACGACGGAACGTGATCAGCGTATGTTCAGCGTTCTTATGACAATTATGCACACTGCGGATTCTCTTGAAGAACTTGATAATGATACTGAGGCTCTCTGTTCAATAGGCAGAAAGCACATGTGTCAGTTCGCTACGCTGAAATATCAGCAGATGGAGGGCTTCTGTGCAACGCTGCCCATAGGGGTAAATAAGATTCAGGTAAAAAGAACACTCACAACAGAAAGCCTTGCCGCATTTATGCCGTTCAAGGTTCAGGAGATACAGCACACCAACGGAATATTCCAAGGCGTAAATGTAATCTCAAAAAATATGATTTTCGTTGACAGAAAAGAACTGCTCAACGGCAACTGCTTTATCCTCGGTGTTTCGGGTTCGGGTAAATCGTTCACGGCAAAAGAGGAAATAGTTAATCTTTTCCTTACAAGGGACTGCGATATTATCATTATCGACCCCGAGCGAGAGTACAAACCGCTGATTGAAGCTCTTGACGGTCAGGTGGTTAAGTTGTCGGCTTCAAGCGAAAATCACATAAACTGTCTCGATATTAACGCCAACTATGCAGTTGAGGGTGATCCGGTTTCATTGAAAACCGAATTTGTACTTTCATTCTTTGAACAGATTGTCGGCAACGAAAGAGTAAGTCAGATGAAGAAATCTATCATTGACCGATGCCTTAAAAAGATATATGCACCGTATATTGAAAAAGGCTTTGAGGGTGAGCCGCCTACACTTATCAATCTTGTTGAAGAACTGAAAAGGCAGGAAGAACCCGAAGCAAGAGAAGCGGCGGTTCAGGCAGAACTGTTTGCAACAGGTTCACATAACACATTTGCAAAGCAGACCAATGTAAATATAAACAACAGACTTCTCTGTTACGACATTCTTGAACTCGGCTCACAGCTTATGCCTATCGGTATGCTCGTCGTTCTTGACAACATTCTTAACAGAATTACGGCAAACCGTATGAAGGGCAGAGAAACATACATTTTCATTGATGAAATCTATCTGCTTTTCAAACACGAATACGCTGCGGAGTTCCTTTTCACACTCTGGAAGCGTGTGCGTAAGTACGGTGCGTTCTGTACGGGTATTACGCAGAAGTCGGAGGCCAAAGCGGTCTTA
>JAZUDP010000130.1:0-2195 GCA_045639705.1 Acutalibacteraceae bacterium | reverse complement strand
GACATGACAATGCAGCCTGCCGCAGGTGCTCACGGTGAATATACAGGTCTTCTGCTTATAAGAAATTATCACAAAGAGCGCGGCGAGCTGGAAAAGAGAACAAAAATCATCGTTCCCGATTCAGCTCACGGCACAAACCCTGCTTCTGCGGTAATGGCAGGCTTCAAAGTAGTTTCAGTTCCCTCAAACGCACAGGGCGGCGTTGACATTGAAGCTCTTAAAGCCGCTGTCGGTGAAGACACGGCAGGTCTTATGCTCACCAACCCCAATACACTGGGACTTTTCGACCCAAATATTCTTGAAATCACAAAGATTATTCATGACGCAGGCGGTCTGTGCTATTATGACGGCGCGAATCTTAACGCTGTCATGGGCCACGCACGTCCGGGCGATATGGGCTTTGACTGCGTTCATGTAAATCTTCACAAAACTTTCTCAACACCTCACGGCGGCGGCGGCCCCGGTTCGGGTCCCGTAGGCTGCAAGGCGTTCCTTAAGGATTATCTTCCCTCACCGCAGGTTAAAGAGGAAGACGGTAAATATACTCTTTACACACCCGCAAAAACAATGGGTAAGGTAAGAGATTTCTTCGGCAACTTCCTTGTTATTGTACGTGCCTACGCATACATACTTACTCTCGGTAAGGAAGGCATTCCCGAAGCGTCGGCAAATGCTGTTCTTAACGCAAACTACATGATGAACAGGCTCAAGGGCAGCTATAAGATTGCTTATGACACACAGTGCATGCATGAGTTTGTCATGGATATTGCTCCTCTTAAAGATAAAACGGGAATTTCCGCGATGGATGTTGCGAAACGCCTTCTCGATTTCGGAATTCATCCGCCGACGATGTATTTCCCGCTTATCGTTCATGAGGCTCTTATGATTGAGCCGACTGAAACAGAATCAAAAGAAACGCTCGACAAAGCCTGCGACCTGTTCCTCAGAATTTATAAAGAAGCTGAGGAAAATCCGGAAATTCTTCATTCCGCGCCGAACGACTGCTCCATAGGCAGACCCGATGATGTTACGGCGGCAAGGAATCCCGTTCTGAAATATAATTTTAACTAAACGCACAGGGTTGCCGTTCTCGGCAGCCCTTTTAGAAATTTTCAATTATGGTTAATAAAATTTTTGTAATTAAAACTTCCGAAACAAACCCGTGGCGCAACCTTGCCCTTGAAGAAACTCTGCTGAATACGGTAAAGCCGCACGAATGTACCCTTTATCTGTGGCAGAACAGGCATACTGTTGTTATCGGCAGAAATCAGAATGCTCTGAACGAATGCCGCATACAGAAGCAGGAATCCGACGGCGGCTTTCTCGCAAGGCGGCTTTCGGGCGGAGGCGCGGTTTATCACGACTTAGGTAATCTGAATTTCACATTTCTCGCCTGCGCTGATTCTTTTGATAAGGAAAAGCAGACTGATGTTATTCTGAAAGCTGTTCGGGCATCAGGAATAAACGCCGAAAAAAACGGAAGAAACGACCTTACCGCTGACGGACGGAAATTTTCGGGGCACGCTTATTATAAAACAAAAGAGCAGTGCTATCATCACGGCACGCTGATGCTGTATGTTGACAAAACGAAGCTTGCGGATTATCTCAATGTATCGCCGCTGAAGCTCAAAGCCAAAGGCGTTGCTTCGGTAAAATCAAGGGTTGTCAATCTGTGTGAATTAAAGCCCGAGCTGACGGTTGAAACACTTTCCGATAATCTCATTAAGGCATTTGGTGAGGTTTATGATATGCCCGTTGAATATCTCAGCGAAAAAGATGTTGACACGGATATGCTTTCACGCCTTGAAGCGCGGTATTCTTCGCCCGAATGGAAATACGCAGGGCAGGAAATTCTTCCACGTTCAATTGAAAAACGCTTTGACTGGGGGCAGGCGCGGTTTGATTATGAAGCGGACGGCAATCGGTTTAAAAAGACACAGTTTTATTCTGACGGACTCCATGCCGATTATCTTTCGGAAATTGCTGAACGGCTTCGGGACTGTGAAATAAACAGCGAAAAAATTCTTGCCTGTCTTCTGGAAAATACAGACAAAGAGCTGATTCCCCTTGCGGAGGATATAGCTTGCATGATTTCGGAAAATATTGCGGAGGTAAACTGAAATGAAATATGATCTGGCAATAATCGGCGGAGGCCCCGGCGGATACACTGCCGCGGAGTACGCCGCAGAAAACGG
>JAZUDP010000129.1:0-11122 GCA_045639705.1 Acutalibacteraceae bacterium | reverse complement strand
GCTTAACGAAGAGCTGAAAACAAAAATATATGAGCCGGTTGTCAAACACATAAAAAGGCGCATTAAGATTTGGACAACCTACGGCAGTGTTACCGGGATTATTTCAAATGTGCTCGGCGGTGCGGTTTATATTTTTGTGGGCTTAAAGGCTTTTACGGGAGCGTTCGGTGCGGGCAAGGTCGTTGAATACTACGGCGCAATAACAAAGCTCATCAATTCCTGCTCTGATATTGCGGGCTGTTTCGGCTACCTCAGAGCAAACTGTCCGCAGATGAAACAGGAGCTTGAATATCTCGCACTCACCTCCGATATGGAAAACGGCACAAGAAAAGCAGATGAAATCGACACGAACAACCTTGAATTTGAGTTTCATAATGTCAGCTTCCGCTATCCCGAAACCGAGCCGCTTGTGCTGAAAAATATTTCTCTTAAAATAACTCAGGGTGAACACCTTGCAGTTGTCGGAATGAACGGCAGCGGAAAATCCACCATGATAAAGCTGCTTGCCCGTCTGTATGATCCCAACGTAGGTTATATTACCGTCAACGGAATCGACATCCGTGAGTTTGACTACACAGAATACCTGAAACTGTTTTCAATTGTTTTTCAGGATTTCAAGCTGCTTGCGTTTTCGGTTGGTGAGAATATCGCCTGCTCTGAAGAATATGATGAGCAAAAGGTATGGGACTGCCTTAAAATGTCGGGAGCGTATGACAGAGTTAAGGAATTCCCCAACGGACTTAAACAGTCGATTTACAAGCTCTATGAAAAAGACGGCGTAGATTTGTCCGGCGGTGAAGAACAGAAGTTTGCCATTGCAAGAGCTTTGTATAAAGACGGGGCCTTTGTGGTACTTGACGAACCGACAGCGGCACTCGATCCCATTGCCGAAAGTGAGATTTATTCAAAATTCAATGAAATTGTCGGTAACAAAACCGCAGTCTATATCTCACACCGTCTGTCTTCCTGCCGCTTCTGTTCACGCATAATAGTTTTTGATAAAGGCGAAATCATTCAGCAGGGCACCCACGAAGAACTGCTCGAACAGCCCGACGGCAAATACTATAAATTATGGAACGCTCAGGCGCAGTATTATACAGATAATAACAATTTAGCGGTTTAAATAAAAATAGCTTCCTCAGTGTTTTTTAATAACTGAGGAAGCCGTTTTTATTTAGATGTAGATTAGTTCATTGTTTACAATTTCAGTTGCACGGTTGCGGATATTTTCCATCGCTCCGACCCATGCCATCTGGTCTTTGGCTTTCAATTCTTCAGTTACGCCCTCGGCTTTCTTCATATCTCTTACGAGCTTATCAAACATTTCGTTAGCTTGCTCATTAATATCGGCGAGATAGGAATGAAGCGTGTTCCGTGTTCTCATAAGGGAATATACTGCCTTTTTGTTTTCAATAAGGTAATCTCTGTGTCGTCTGCCCCATATACCGATTGGTCTGTCATCTGTTTCCGGTGGTAAAACAAAGTTTGGTAAATAATAATCGCCATGCAGCGTGTAGCTGAATCCGCTAGTTTCATCAATAATATGGTTTTTCATTTTGTAATCCTCCAATTTGTTTTAAATAAATAACTTACACATCAATCTGGCTGATTACAAAAGTGTGAAGGAGGCTACTTCTTTAAGTAGCCTCCCCCAAGGCAGTCCCTTTTATCCTGTTTAATAAACGGTATTCATCAGTTATACTTCGGCAGGTAATTGCCGTGCGCTTCAATGAGGTCGTCAACCATCTTCTTTATGGTGTCGATGTCCAGCTCACTGCCTGTATGCGGGTCAAGCATTGCCGCCTGATAGATATGCTCAAGCTTGCGTGTTTTTGCGGCTTCAATTGTAAGCAGCTGCACATTGATATTTGTCATGTTCATCGCCGCGCACTGTACGGGAAGCGCACCGACATGGCAGGGGATAACTCCGTAGCCGTTAACGAGGCAGGGTACTTCAACACACGCCTCGGCAGGGAGGTTTGTGATAAGGTGGTCGGTATTAAGCACATTGCCGCCGATCTGATACGGTGTACCGGTAACTATTGCCTCCATGATTCTTGAAGCGTATTCATGTGAACGTTCATGCTCCTTGACGCCGTTTTCAAGTAGCTCGGCATATTCCTTTTTCCATCCCTCAATCTGATTGACACAGCGGCGCGGATACTCGTCAAGCGGAATGTTATATTTCTCAATAAGCTCGGGATATTTGCTCTTGATATAGAACATGTTGTACTCGGCGTTATGCTCGCTCGACTCTGTGCAGTAATAGCCGAAATTCTTGATGTATTCAAGGCGGACCTTGTTAAAGCATTTTTCATCGTCAAGCTTATAGTTGACTTTTTCAAGACGGGATTTGATTTCGGGATAAAGGTCATTTCCGTCTTTATCTTTTATTTCAAGAAGCCATGCCATGTGGTTTATACCTGCGATAAGCTCTTTTCTTCCTTCAAGCCTGTCACGCATATCAACTTCACCGAGAAGCGATTCGCTGCACACCTGAACGCTGTGGCAGAGACCGACTGTGTTGACACCTGTGTATCTCTGCATATAACCCGAAAGCATTGCCATGGGATTGGTATAGTTGAGGAAAAGCGCGTCGGGGCACACCTCTTCCATATCGTCTGCGAAATCCTGAAGCACGGGGATTGTACGGAGAGCGCGCATGATTCCGCCGATGCCGAGCGTATCGCCGATTGTCTGACGAAGACCGTATTTTTTCGGAATCTCAAAGTCAATGATTGTGCAGGGGTCATAAAGACCGACCTGAATTGCGTTGACAACAAATTTTGCGCCGCGGAGAGCGTCCCTGCGGTTCTCAACGCCGAGATAGCATTCAATTTTTCCGTAGCCGCCGAGAGTGTTTCTCATGGCTTCGAGAATTGTTCTGCTCTGCTCAAGTCTGTCGCCGTCAATATCGTAAAGAGCAAAGGTGCTGTCACGAAGAGCCTCGGAACACATGCAGTCTCCGATAACGTTTCGTGCAAAAACAGTGCTTCCTGCGCCCATGAATGTGATTTTCATAAACTGACCCCCAAATTAAATTATTACTTTATATATAAAACAAGTCGTAGGTTTTGTCAAGCGGAATTAGCGGAGAATTATTTATACTGCTTATTTTTAATATCAGCCGTCCTGAAATGCTTTTTTTCATATGCAATATAAACGGCGACGGACAGAATGACATTCAGCGCGTCAGCCGTGACCTGTGACCATACAATACCGTTCATTCCGATAAAACGGTTGAGTATGAAAAGCATCGGAATATTAAGCACAAGCCAGCGTGATACCCCGAGGAAAAGCGCATGCTTTCCTTCTCCGAAGCCGTTGAAAAGGTTGACATGGAAAAAGCTGAGAAACATCAGCGGAGTTGCAAGACAGCGTATGCGGAGGAAGGCTGTGCCGAGAGCGACTGTCCCTGCGTCGCTGATAAAGAAATTCATAATCTGTCCCGCAAAAAGCTCATAAAGCGTAATGCTTATTGCGGCGCAGACAAGACCGACCGCGCAGGTGAAATTTTTAATGCTGTTCATCCGCCTGTAATTTCCGGCGGAGTAATTATATGCAATGAGCGGTATCATTCCCTGACAGAGGCCCACGCCGATATTCAGCGGAAGACGCTCAGCCTTCAGAACAATTCCGACTGCGGCAAGAGCTATATCGCCGTAGCCTGACATCAGCTTGTCAATAACTATGTAGTCAATGTCAAACAGCAGAGTAGCGATTGCCGACGGGATACCCACGCTGAAAATTTCGCCCACGCTTTTCTTTTCGGGCATAACAGCAGGTGAACCAAGCGAAAGCACAGGGTTTTTCAGCTTTAATATCACAATGATGAAATATACGCATGAAATGCAGTTTGAAAGGCAGGTTGCCACGCCCGCGCCGACAATTTCTTTTCCGTCGGGGAGCAGCACGAACATGAACAGCGGGTCAAGCGCAATGTTTATTATACCGCCCATTGTTACACCGAAGCCTGCTTTCCCTGATTCGCCGATGCTTCGTATCATGGATGACAGAACGTTTGAAACAACCGTCGGTATTCCGCCGAAGACGATAACGCAGAGGGCGTAATCGCGTGCGTAGGCATAGGTGTCGTTGCCTGCGCCCAGCAGGTGAAGCAGTGGCTTCATAAAAATCAGCACACAGAGCGAAAATGCAGCGGCGGCGACCAGGCTTAAGTAGATGCTGAAGCTGTATACCTTTCTTGCTTCGGTTTCACGTTTTTCACCAAGGAGACGGGAGATAAGCGCACTTCCTCCCACGCCGGCAAGCCCTGCAATTGAAAGCGAGATATTAAATATCGGCAGAATAAGCGATGCGCCCGCAACCATAAACGGATTGTTTGTACGTCCGATAAAAAATGTATCAGCCATGTTGTAGATAAGAACAATAAGCTGACCGATTACCGTCGGTATTGCCATTGTGCTTACCGCTTTTGCAACGGGCATGTTTTCAAAGATATCCGTGTTCCTGTTCATTGTAAAGTTAACGCTCTTTTCGTGTGTTATTTATTCCGATAAAAATTAATACATTATCTGTGAATTTCCCTGAACGGTGAAAAATCTGTTCTGATTTATTTTTTTCAGACGCGTATTTTTTGAAAAAACATTTTCAAATTTCACATCGACGCTGTTGGAGCTTTCATAATTTTTTTCAAGCCTTTTTATCAGATTTTCAAACAGATTATCAAGCCTTATTCTTTTCAGAAATCTGACAAGCCCTGAAGAAAAAATGCCCGATCTGCTGATTGTTCTTTCTGATGAGATTTTTATTTTTTCTTCTGCGCTGTATTTAATGTTTCTGAATGTAACATTGCCGATTGTGCAGCCGGTGATGTTTTCGCCGTAAACCATGCAGTAAACCGCTCTGCCCTCGTCACGGTGAATTTCAATGTTTTCAAAGGCTACATCGTGAACGCTTCCGCTGCCTGTTTCAACTGCAATCGCAAGCGAAGCAACGCGGTCATTATCCCATGTTGCGTTTCTGTAAATCACCGCGCAGTCTTTAAATGAAATGTTGTAAATATCTCTTTCAACCTCGCCGGTTATTCCGAAGCACCGCGCCTTGTTGCTCCAGCCGATACAGCCGCTGAATTCGATATCATGGCATTCAAAATTTGTATTGGTCGCTTTTGCTGAGAAACAGTCGTCGCCGTTTCTGCAGAAGCAGCCGCTGATTTTCATATTATTGCAGCCGCAGATATTTATGCCGTCGCTGTTGGTGCGGTAACCGAAAACCGTTATATTTTTCATCTCGCAGTTTTCACTGCCGTAGGCCGTAACCGTCCACGAATTCGGATTGATAATTATCAGATTTTCGACGGTCGTATTCTGACAGAAGTTGATGTTGATAAGCGTTCTTTCCTGCCTGTCAATTTTTGTGAAGTCAAATGTTCCGCAGCCTGTGACAACTGTGCCGTTTTTTGAGTTGAGTTCCATGAACGGAGCTGCCGTATGCTTCTGCGCGTCTTCGGCGGTTCTGATATCCGCAAGATGGTTTGCGCTGATATAGCTTCCGCGTCTGAAATAAATAACTTTCTTATCCGCGGGGATATTGTCGAGGCAATAAACGCCTTTCTCATAAACGGCAACATTTTCCGCTCCGTACCGCTCCTTATAGCCTTCTATTTCTTCGTTTTCATTTTTGTTCCGCTGAACGAAAAGCGTCAGCGCATATTCCTGCGAGTCGTTGTTTATTAAAAATGTGTAAGTGCCTGTTTTTTTAATACATGTCTGCGCATTGTTTTTGCTGCTTTTTGCGCTGCAGCCGAGTGATTCGGGAAGTACGGAGATATCTCTGATTCTTTCCGGGCAGCTCATGGTAATATTAAGCATAAATTCGCCGCTGTCAACGTAGATGTACTGAAACGACTGAACAACTCCGCGGTTCAGCTTGTAGTCGTAAACCGCAGTCGCATAAACAGGGACTTTTTCCCTGTTTATTTCAAGCGTCCAGTACGGTGAAATATAAAGGCCTGTTTCGTTATAACCCTGATTGGAAATATAATCGTCTCCGCTGCTTATTCTGTCGGGAATATCGCTGCGGAAAGCTGTTACGGCTTCATCGGGGTAGCTGAGATAATCAAAGCCGCTTCCGGATTCCGCACCTGCAATAATAATTCCGCAAATCGAAATGACAGCTGCAAGCAAAAAAGAAAGTCCTCTTGAAATTTTTTTATTCACAGACAAGCCTTCTTTCTGTAATTGATGAATGTATTATATCACAGCATGTTCCTTTATACAATCCGAAAAAACAAACCCAAATAAAATGTAAAGTTGTATTGAACGGAAACGCCATGTGTGATATTATTTTTAAGAGAAAATTTCCGAGGAAAATGATTATGAATGTTTACGATTTTGACAACACAATATATGACGGCGAGAGCTGCCTTGACATGTTCTTTTATTTTGTGAAAAAGGATTCATCTCTGCTGAAATTTATCCCGAAGGTTCTCAAAGCCTTTGCAGAGTACAAAAAGGGAAATATTACAATTGAGCAGGCGCTTGAAAAGTACGCTCCGCTTATTGAGGACTATCTCGGAAGAAACCCCGGACTGCTTTCGGATACGGCGGATTTCTGGGACAGACACATGAAGAAAATCAAGAGCTTTTATGCGGATATTCAGAAGCCCGACGATATGATTATCACCGCAGCACCCGAGGACTCGATGCGTGAAATCTGCGCCCGCCTCGGAATAAAAAAATACATCGGAACAAAAATCGAAGCCGATACGGGAAGGATAACAAGACTGTGCCTGCGTGAAAACAAGGTAAAAGCATTTTTTGACGAATATCCCGACGGAAGAATAGATACATTTTACACAGACTCGCCCGAGAACGATATGCCGCTGATTGATATTTCCGAAAGCGCGTATGTCGTAAGGGGTAAAAAACTGATAAAGATAAAATAAAAAAGCGGCTGCCGCATTCTGTACCTGTTGAATGCGGCAGCCGTGATTTATTAAAGCATTGCGATAAGCTTTTCTTTCTGACAGTAACCGACGGATGTGCCTGTGATTTCACCGTTTTTGAAAACGAGGATTGTCGGGATACTCATGATACCGAACCTGTTTGCAAGCTCCGGCTCGGCGTCAACATCAATTTTTCCGACCTTGACAGTACCGTCGTATTCCTCGGCAATTTCCGCAACTGCGGGAGCAAGCATTCTGCACGGACCGCACCAGACTGCCCAGAAATCAACAAGCACCGGGATGTCGGATTTCAGCACCTCGCTGTCGAAGTTTTCCTTTGTAAGAATTATTTCAGCCATGATTATTCTCCTTTCTCAAGTGACTTATAGTAAAGCATACAGTGACAGAAGCCCTCAAAGTCAGGGTCATCCATCTGTTCTCTGAACTCTTTGCACATGCATTTGTTTTCTTCGGTTCTTTCACGGCGGCATGGACAGTAGCCTCCCGTCTGCTTAAGACCTTCTCTGACAATTTTTACAATTTCCTTATCAGGATTCAGCGTAACCTTCATTTTCATCACCTTTATTATTATATCATCTGCATGAAATAATAACAAGAAAAATCTGTCCTCATTTCTGAGAACAGATTTCTGTTTTATCTGACTGTAAAGCCTGCGGTGACAGGACTTCCTGCCTTGCCCCATGCGTTTTCTGCTGTGATTTTTGCGGTATATGTACCTGCTTCAAGATTTGAAACGGAGAATGTGACACCGTTCGGTTCAGCGTTCTTGTAATAGTCGCCGAGCTTTTTCTGCGATGATACGACATTGCCCGATGCATCCGTAAGCTCAAAGCGGTAGATGAATACAACATCGTCCCTGCCTGCTTTTGCGGCTTTCACTGTAACCGAGGCGTCTGAACCGCTGACTGAAGCGACGGGTCTGCTTTCAAAAACGGGAGCGGTTGAAGCTTCGCTGCGGACATCCTGATTGTACTTTGTTTTCTTTGCCTCGGCAACATTGTCAATAAGATATTCGGCAAGCACCGCCTCGGCATTGAGGTCGCAGACGCGGACTCTTACTCTGTTCTGAGCGTCAACCTCGACAAGAAGCATGTGCGCCATGTTGTCGGAGGATTCGGGGTGCTGACTGTTGTGACCGTCAACGGTGAATTCATAATAAGCAAGACCGCCGTCGTTTATTGCGGTAAAGACATCCTGATAAATTGAACGGGGGTCGTTGGCAGGGTAGTGGGAGTGACCGGAAATATCTATAACCTGCGGATATTTGTTGAGAACCTCCGTAAGAAAATCAACTCCCCAGCCGTCCTCGTCATAGCTGCCGTAAACTGTGCCGGCTATATGCTCATGCTGGAAAACGAAAACCGGCTTTGACGGGTCGTCGGCAACTGCCGCGGCAAGCTGTTTGTCAAGCCATTTTATCTGATGCTTTGAATAGTGAACAAAAATGTTGTTTGCGGCGGAAAGACCTATGAAATGATAACCGTTGATTACCTTGTGGAAATCGGCCTTATCGCCCGAAATTCCGAATGCGTAGGCGCGGCTGATTCTGCCGAGATAACCGTCATGGTTTTTTGCGGCGACGCAGAGAAAATCCGTTCCGTCGCGCAGTACGGTGTCAACGCTCTTTTTCAGTGCCGCAAAGGATGTGGGCAGACCGAAATTTGTGGTATCGCCTACAAGCACAGCGGCGTCAAGCTTGTTATAGCTGCTGTCCGCTTCCGCGGCGGCATAGCCTGTTTCAATCATTTTCATTACACGCTGACAGCCTGTGTCGCCGTATTTCTTAATATGCGAATCACTTGAGGCAACGAAGCGGAGTACGGGAACGAAGCTGCCGTCCTGCTCAACCTTCATCGGCTCAACCGTCGGCATGGTGTTTGACAGAGAAATAAAGAAAATAAAAATCGAAAGAATTGCGCTGAAGATTTTGCCTATCATAATAATTCTCCTCACATGTAAAGCTTTTTAAATGCTTCAAGGCTTTCGACAGGGTCGCCGACAGGTGTGTACTCAAGTCCGCAGAAGCCGCTGTAGCCTGCTTTGTCAACGGCGTCGAAAATCACATTGTAATTGTTCTCGCCAAGCTGTAAATCGTGTCTGCCGGGGTGACCGGCGCAGTGCAGATGTGCAATTAAATCAAGATTATTTATAATGCTCGGGATAATGTTGCCCTCAGAAATCTGCTGATGGTAAATATCGAAAATAACCTTCGCGTATCTGCAGTCAGCCTCGCGGATTATGTCAAACGCCTCCGCGGAGGATGTGAGATAATATCCCTTGTGGTCAACGAGCGTGTTCAGCGGTTCAATCATAACCGTTACGCCGAAGCTTTCAAGAATCGGCCTGGCGAGTCTTAGGTTATTCACAATGCTTTCGTGCTGATACGCTCTTTCTCTGCCTGTGTCTGCGCCGACCTGAGTAATGAGCATCGGTACATTCATCTGCTGTGCGGCAATGCAGCTTTCGGTAAGTCCTGCAAGCCATTCGTCGGTTTTTTCGGAATCTGTCATATCAAAGCAGGTTGTACACATGCTGATAAGACTGATTCCGTTCTCTTCACAGGTATTCCTAACTTTTTCAAAGTCAAGATTTTTCCAGTTATATGTTTCCGCCGCGCCGAATCCGAGAGACGATATCTTTTTCAGTGCTTCGCAGAAATCCGTACCGCCGAAGAAGCACGGTACAGGTATGTTGAATTTCATATTAAATCACCGCCTTTTCTTAAATATACAATATCCTGCCATTTAAAGCAAGAAAATATTGAAAACATTTTGTTTTAATTATATAATACATGAAAAGGAGTGATTCTCATGAACAAACCGACAGAAAAACAGCTTGAATTCCTTGACTGGGAGCTTGGAGTTTTCATGCATTACGGAATAAGAACATTTAACGAGGAACACCGCGACTGGGATATGAAGCCCATGACGGCGGAGTCCTTTAATCCGAGTGAGCAGGACTGCCGTCAGTGGATAAAAAGCCTTAAGGATATCGGCGTGAGATATACGGTTCTTACCTCGAAGCACCATGACGGATTCTGCCTCTGGCCGACGGCTCAGACGGAACACTGCGTCAGAAATTCACCTTATAAAAACGGAAAAGGCGATGTGATAAAAGAATATGCGGACGCCTGCCGCGAGTTCGGCATGAAGTGCGGAATATATTATTCCTGCGCTCAGTTCGGCAGCGCGCAGTTAAGCGGTAAGGAATACGAGAATTATGTTGTGGCGCAGCTTACGGAGCTGATGACGAATTACGGCAGAATTGACTATCTGTGGTTTGACGGATGCGGAAGCGACGGACATAACTTTGACAACGACAGAATAAAGAGGCTTATCAGAACGCTTCAGCCCGATGCGCTTTCCATCGGAACATGGGGTGATACATGCCGCTGGATCGGCAACGAGTGGGGTATAACCTCGCTCAACAACCTTAACAGATATAATAACGAAGATATCTTCAAGCCCGGCGAATGCGACTGCTGCATAACACGCAATCAGAGTGAAAATTTCTGGTTTTACAACGAAACGCATAAGGACTGCGTCAGAACACCCGAAGAAATGACGGGGCTTTATTACCATTCAATCGGCAAGGGCGCAAATCTGCTTATCAACATTGCACCCGACAGACGCGGACTTATTCCCGAAAGCAATCTGAAGCTTCTCGGCGATATGACGGCGGAAATGAAACGCCGCCTTACCGACTGCCGTATTCCGTCGTCGAAGGTTATCAGAGATGAGGAGAAATACTTTATAACTCTTGATAAATACTCGCTTGTTGACCATGTTGTGCTTGAGGAGGACATGACCGACGGACAGCATATCACCTCGTTTGATATCTGTGTTTCCGAAACCTTTGAGGAATTCAACAGCTTCCCGATTTACAGAGGCTATACGGTCGGACACAAAATGATATGCACATTTCCTCCCGTGAGAGCAAAGAATATCGTAGTTAAGGTCAATGGCACGGACGGAAAAGATAAGCTGAAAAATATCTATGCCTGCTATGTTTCGGGCGCAGAGCAGATATATCAGATTTATTAATCGGAAATACAAATTACAATTTATCGATGAGATTGGATGGAGCAAGCGCCCCTTGTCTAAAGGGGAGAGGGCCAACGATAGTTGGCGAGGGGATTCTATAAAAAGTCTGATGAAAACTGAGAAAGAATCCCTCCACCGCCATTCGGCG
>JAZUDP010000128.1:0-5381 GCA_045639705.1 Acutalibacteraceae bacterium | reverse complement strand
GGCGATTCATGAATCGCCCCTACGCAGTATAATTGAAATTACATCGACAAATACCATTTTGTATATATCTTATTGCTCGCGCAGGGTAACGGAATTCTGATAACCGCCTACCCGGCGAACGACCGCAGGTACTGCGGAAATACCGATTTGTAAATGTTATCCGTCAAAACAAACCGACCTGATTTTTACTGGCTGAACTTAATATATTTTTTGTAAAAAACTTTAAAATATGACTTGATACTTGAGCGGTTTTCTGCGATAATATAGGGTGTATATTTATGATTAGGTGTTGAGGTATACCCTCCGCCCTGTAAGGAGATTTTCAAAATGACTGATTACGAAAAACTTGCGGAACTGCTGTTCCCGAACATAACAAAAACTCCGGAAGACTATGAAGCAATATATCCCGAAAGAGGACTTTCCGAGGGCGCACGCGTTTCCCGTTTTGCACCCAGCCCCACAGGCTTCCTGCATCTCGGCGGACTTTTTGCATCTATGGTTTCCAGCCTTACAACAAAAGCAACCGACGACGGCGTTTTTTTCCTGCGTATCGAGGATACAGATAAGAAACGTGAAATTGATGACGGCGTTTCCGCTATAATCACAGGTCTTGCCGATTTCGGCATTGTTCCCGATGAAGGCGTTATGGGCTTCCAGAAGGAAAGCGGCAAATACGGCCCCTACACACAGAGTCAGAGAAAGGATATCTATCAGGCCATTGCCAAATCGCTTGTTCAGAAGGGTCTTGCTTATCCCTGCTTCTGCTCGGAGGAAGAGCTTAACGACCTGCGTGCCGAGCAGGAAAAAGCGGGTACGCTTATTCAGGGATATTTCGGCGAATGGGCAAAGTGCCGCAATCTGACATTTGACGAGCAGAAGGAAAAAATCGAGGCAGGCATGCCCTACACTCTCCGTCTGCGTTCAGAAGGCAAGCCCGAAAACAGAATAAAGTTTCACGACCTTATCAAGGGCAAAATCGAAATGCCCGAAAACATACAGGATATCGTTCTGCTTAAGACTGACGGTATTCCCACATATCATTTTGCGCACGCTGTTGACGACCACTTTATGAGAACAACTCATGTTGTCCGCGGCGACGAATGGATTTCTTCCGTTCCCGTTCATATTCAGCTTTTCAAGGCCTGCGGCTACAAGGTTCCCAAGTTCGCTCACATCTCCCCCATTATGAAGGAGGACAACGGCGGCAAGAGAAAGCTTTCCAAGCGCAAGGATCCCGAAGCTTCGGTTTCATTCTACACTCAGAGCGGTTACCCGAAGGAGAGCGTTATCGAGTATCTTCTGACAATCGCAAACTCCAATTTTGAGGACTGGAGAAAGGCAAACAAGGACGCTCCGCAGAGCGCATTCCCGTTCAATCTTAAGAAGATGAGCGCAAGCGGCGCACTGTTTGACCTCAACAAGCTCAACGATGTCAGCAAGAATGTTATCTCCCTTATGACAGCTGACGGAGTTTATGAAAAGGCAGCTGCATGGGCAAAGGATTACGACGAGGAGCTTTACAGACTGTTTACAGCCGACGAAGCCTTTGCAAAGGGCATTTTCTCAATCGACCGCGGCACCGCAAAGCCCCGCAAGGACATTGCAAAATGGGACGAAATCAGGGACTATGTTTCTTATTTCTATAAGGAACTCTACACTCCCGACACAACTCTTCCCGAGAACATTTCCAAATCTGACGCAGCGGCAATTCTTGAGGCTTACATCAAGGTATTCGACGCGTCCGACGATAAGGATACATGGTTCAGCAAGATTAAAGAGCTTTGTGAGCCTCTCGGCTTCACGCCCAATGTTAAGGAATACAAGCAGAATCCCGATGCCTTCAAGGGTCATGTCGGCGATGTTTCAACGGTTATCCGTATTGCCGTAACTTCACGCCGCAATACTCCCGACCTCTGCTCAATTATGGCGCTTCTCGGAACTGATGAAGTCAAATCACGTCTTGAACGTACACTTAATGAATATAAATAAACTACGGAGGAATTAAAATGGAAGAAGAAAGAATTTCCAATTTTATCCATGATTTTATAGATGAAGATTTGGCCGCAGGCGTCAACACCCGCGTTCAGACACGTTTTCCGCCTGAGCCGAACGGCTATCTTCACATCGGTCACGCAAAGGCGCTGTGCATAGATTTCAGCACAGCCGAAAAATACAACGGCATCTGCAACCTCAGACTTGACGACACCAATCCCTCGCGCGAGGATGTTGAATACATCGACGCAATCAAGGAAGATATCAGATGGCTCGGCTTCAAGTGGGAAAATGTTTTCTACGCTTCGGGTTATTTTGATTTCATTTACGAATGCGCTCTCAAGCTCATCCGTGACGGCAAGGCATATGTTGACGACCTGACCGCAGACGAAATCCGGGAGTACCGCGGCACACTGACCGAACCCGGTAAGGAAAGCCCCTACCGCAACCGCTCCGTTGAGGAGAACATGGACTTGTTTAAGCGTATGACCGACGGCGAATTCGGCAACGGCGAAAAGGTTCTCCGCGCAAAGATTGATATGGCTTCACCCAACCTCAACATGCGCGACCCCGTTATTTACAGAATTTCTCACGTTTCGCATCATCAGACAGGCGACAAGTGGTGCGTTTATCCGATGTATGACTTTGCTCATCCTCTTTCGGACGCAAAGGAAAACGTAACATATTCGCTCTGCTCGCTTGAGTTTGAAAACCACAGACCCCTTTACAACTGGGTTGTTGAGCAGATTGGCTTTAAGGAGCCCCCGCGTCAGATTGAATTTGCCCGCCTTAATATCAACTACTGCGTAACCAGCAAGAGAAAGCTTCTTGAAATGGTTAACAAGGGCATCGTTTCAGGCTGGGATGACCCGAGAATGATTACTCTCTGCGGTATGCGCCGCCGCGGTTATCCTGCGGCAGCGGTAAGGGATTTCATAAACCGCATCGGCGTTTCCAAGGCTGACAGCATGGTTGACTACGGTCTTATCGAGGCATGCGTAAGAGATAACCTCAATCTCAACGCGCCGCGCGCAATGGCTGTTCTCAAGCCGCTTAAGGTTATCATTGAGAATTACCCCGAGGGACAGAGCGAGGAATTTGAGGTTGAGCTTCATCCCGACCATCCCGAAATGGGTACGCGCAAGGTTACATTTGCACGCGAGCTTTATGTTGAGCAGGACGACTTTATGGCTGAGCCTGTGAAGAAATACTTCCGTCTGTTCCCCGGCAACGAGGTTCGCTTCAAGAGCGCATATTTTGTTAAGTGCAACAGCTACGATACCGACGAAAACGGTAATGTCACATGCCTGCACTGCACATATGACCCCGAAAGCAAGGGCGGCAACTCACCCGACGGCAGAAAGGTCAAGGGTACAATCCACTGGGTTAACGCAAATGACTGCGTAAAATGCGAGGCACGCCTCTACGACAGACTTTTCAGCGCCGAATATCCGGGCAAGGAGCATGACTATGAGGAGGACCTCAATCCCGATTCGCTTACCGTTATTGAGGACTGCATGCTCGAAAAGGCTTTTGCGGACGCAAAAACGGGCGACACCTTCCAGTTCATGCGCAACGGCTACTTCTGTGTTGATAAGGACAGCACGGACGGTAAGCTTGTATTCAACCGCACGGTTGACCTGAAATCTTCCTTTGGTAAATAAGGAGCTGATTTACAATGAAAATTCTTAACAGAATCGTTACTTTCCTGCTGGCGGCAGCGGTTTTCCCCGTAATTATTGTCCGCACCTTTGTGCGCCTTGTTGTTTCCATTTCTCCCGACTCATATATTTACAAAATCATGAGCTTCGCGGGCAGAAAGGCGGACTCGCCCGTCAACAGCAAGATGGAAATGACTTATTCGCTCAAGCAGCTGTTTCAGTACTGGGCTGACGGTACTCTTTCCTTCGGCGAAAGAAGATACGGAATCATTGAACTGCCCGAAGAGGTTCTTATCACAAAGAACTGGCTTTTCGCCTCAGTCGGTTTCATCGCCGCCGCTCTTCTGATTGCTCTTGTAATCATGGGCTGCGCTCTGTTTGCTCAGTCGCATAAGACGGTTATGGGCCTCAGCGCGGGCGGAATCGCGACTCTTGCCGCGTCCCTCGCCTGCTTCAAAAAGTTTGCGGCACCGTTTGTAAGCGGCAAAATCGATATGGGTACGGTTATCCTCGAATTATTCGGCGGTGACAAGCTTACAAATGCAGACGGCATCGGCTCAATCGGCGCTCTGGCAATCAAGGACGCAATCATTATTGATATTTTCCAGCTGAGCAGCGCCGTTTTCACTGTCGGAATAATTTTCTTTATTCTTCTTCTCTGGACTCTTGCGTATTACATCACGCTTCCCGAAAGCGAGAGAAAGAAAAAAGACATGCAGAAAACTGCAAGACACGCAAAGAAGGCATAAAAGCTTAAAGGGACGGCTTCCTGACCGAAGCTGTCCCCTTTTTATGTCTGTAAAGCTGTGTTAAATTTAACCCGTGTAAATAATTGAATATTTACAAAAACAGGCAGCCGAAAGACTGCCTGCAATTTATATATTTCTGTTAATACCAGAGCCAGCCGAACAGAACAATTACGATAATCCACTGCCACCATGTATAGGAGGCCTTAACATTGCAGCTGTCTGTCGCTCCTGTGTCCTTATCGGTTACGGTAATAACTGCCGAGCCTGTGCCGACAGCTCTGATGTTTCCGTTGCTGTCGACCGCAATAACCTTTGAGTTTGAGGATGACCACTCAACATTTTCCGCCGAAGCCTTAAGCTTTGAGGTTTCTTTGTAATCAAGAGAAATATCATGATTATTAAGCGTTACCTTTGTCTGAGGCGCAAGCTTGGGAATAACAGCCGATTCAACCGCTCCGCACTTTGAACACTTATGCTCCTTAATTCCCTCTGCTGTCTCGCTCGCGGCCTTTTTCACTGTCCATGCGCCGAAGCTGTGACCTGTTGCGGGCGTTTTGATTGATGTTGAAGCATAAAGGTCGCAGTTTTCGCATGTGTAATATGTGTAGCCTTCCTTTGTGCAGGTCGGGTCAACAACATGCTTTACATAACAGTGGTCCGCTGTCTTGGGAATGATTTCAGTGTAGCTGTCGCCGCACTTTGAGCATGTGAAGGTCTTAACGCCGTCCTTACCGCAGGTTGCCGCTTTTGTTACCTTTTCAACATAGCTGTGACCCGTTGCGGGTGTTTTGATTGATGTTGAAGCATAAAGGTCGCAGTTTTCGCATGTGTAATATGTGTAGCCTTCCTCTGTGCAGGTCGGCTCAACAACATGCTTTACATAGCTGTGGTTTGCTGTTTTGGGAATGATTTCAGTGTAGCTGTCGCCGCACTTTGAGCATGTGAAGGTCTTAACGCCGTCCTTACCGCAGGTTGCCGC
>JAZUDP010000127.1:0-19967 GCA_045639705.1 Acutalibacteraceae bacterium | reverse complement strand
CTTGACTGCAATATCAGAGAAAAAATGAAGCAGAGGGAGAGTTTTGTTACAAGAATTCTTAATGACGCAGGATTTTTAAGAACAAATATCGTCAGCCTGCTTGTATTCACTGATAACAGAATCGAAGTTGAGAATAATTGTAAAGAAATTGACACCACCTTCCTTAGTCAGCTTCCTTATAAAATCGACAGATACAACGGATGGAATATGTTTACAGAAGATTGCATTGATGAAATGGTTTGTGCAATAAACAATACAGCACTCATAGGAGAATACACATTTGATACTGATACGGACATTCTTAAAAGGGATTTCACAGAGCTGATGACAGCCCTTGAACCCGAAGATAAGAAAACTCATGGATTGATTGAAAAAATAAAAGCGATGTTCGGTACAAAAGACGCAGCATAACGGAGGTAATAAATATGACAAAATCTCAGATGATAAAGTGCAATGCAATTATTCATGCGGCATCATTGGGCGCAGCGGGTGTGGGTGCGGGATTAGCACAGGTACCCTGTTCAGACAGTGCAGTTATTACACCGATTCAGTTAGCAATGACAATATCGCTCGGTAAAGTATTTAACAAAAAGCTTTCAAGCTCTGCCGCAAAATCTACCATGGCAACAGGGACAGCAACAATGATTGGCAGGGCAGCGTCTCAAGTAGCGGTTGGTTGGGTTCCCGGAGCAGGCAACATTATCAACGCTGCGACTGCAGGCGTAATAACAGAATCTCTCGGATGGATTCTCGCGAAAGAATTTGAGAAAGAATTAGCTTTACCGGAACAGACAGTTTTATCTGAATGTGCATAACGGGGTGATTAGATGATTACTTTGCTTACAATAATCGCTTATTTAGCGGTAATGTATCTGCTCTTGAAAGTGATGCTGTGGGTTACAAAGATGTGGCTTAAAATATCAATCGGCGTACTTGAAGTTGCGTTGGTAATATCAGCATTTAGTATCCTGTTTTAATTCGCTGAATTAAAGAAAATAGCGTATCGTAATGCGCTTCATTGACCATTTATTATCAGCTTGGTTGGAGTTATACTTTACTCAACAAGAAAGGGGTGATACCTTATGACTGCAAAAGGCAGAATCCACGCGATAAGGATATCAGAAAAGATTCAAAAAAATCCGGAATATGCTAAAAAGATTGGCATAAAGCATGAACTAAAAAGAATAACAAAAAGCATTAAAGGGGACTAAATTATGGAAACAATCAAAAAACTTGGATTAATCGTTATTGCACTGATTTGTATAATATTTGTAATCAGTCCTGCGGATTTAATGCCCGGTATAGCAATTGACGATATATTCTATGTTATTGGAGCAATAGCAAGTTTTGGTAAAGTTAAGCAAATAACATCAGAAGCAATTTGATTGAAGAAAGGAAGATTGAAATGGCAAGGAAAATCAGAAGCGACTGTACTGTAGGTACATTAGAAAAGAAATACGGCTTACCTGCTGGTACAATCCGCAACAAAAATGGTCGTGACACAAGAAGCGACAAAAAAATAGGAACGATACGTAAAGAGTATTCAAAGAGAGGTTAAGTGTTATGAGTGACAGATTTCCTGGTATTGATTGGTACTGTGACCGTTGCAATGCATATTTAAATGAGCAGTCGGGTTTTGACGATAATCACTATGTATGGAAATGTACAGAGTGTGGTCACAAAAACAGCATATCATCCGATGATATTTATGAATCGGAAGAAGAATTCAGAAATTTTAATAAATAAGGAGGGTAATGAAATGACTATTTATACCACGCAAGAATGGAAAGGATATGGAAAACAAAATTATTTTTGGAACGAATATCGACTCGAAGGTAATGAGGTGGTCAAGTACAAATGCCAAAGATATAAACATTTCGATGGTTATGAGAATAACTGGGAAGAACGTGAGGAAATTGTAGATTCGTGGGATGTTAATGATTCGAATATACCCGAATGGTTAAAACAATATATTTGAGTTATGGTTATTATTTTCAGCTTTTTAAATTTTATGTAAAGTCCAAAGAATGGTACAATGCCAAAGCAATAACAGGGTGTGCAAGTCAATTATGACTTACACACCCTGTTTGTATCACAGAAAAATTATGGTCTTGAGGTTTGATTGGCTTCAAAATGATTTAATAATCAACTCAAAAGATTGCGATTTTAACTCGGTAATATCCTCTGTCGGTGTTTATGTCGGTAGTTTTATGCAACATCTTTATACCTCATATATACGTATTCATATATTTTCTGACGATACGAAGAAATGCTGATTTCGTCATAGCATTCGGGAAGTTCTGCCCAAAGGGTATCACGAATCAGATTATCAACAGCAGCTTTGGTTTCCTGTTTGTCAGTCCAATGATCGAGATCGGCGATTTTCTCTTTGATTTTCTGAAGCAATTCTGACGCAACATTTTTTATCTTTTTGATGTCGGATTTACTTAAATCATCTCTGAAAAGCATATCATACAAAGACAGCTCTTCGTCGCTTGTGAATCCCTCACGGACATACCGCTGAACTTCTGTATCCATTTGTTCTGCCAAATTCATCAAATCCATAAACGTTTTTTCAATGGTTGCTCTGTCCTGCTCGCTGTTGTAATCATCAATTATTTGCTGATAGCGTTCATAATAATTTATACGTTCAGGATTTGCGGTGAGCATACTGTCAAGCTTCTGCTGAATAATTACTTCAAGATCTCTCATCACAAGATTCTTTTTCTTCAGCTTTGCAAATTCTCGACGCAGCAAATCAAAGTCAATGGAGCTTATATCAAACCTGCGTGTCTCTTCATCGCCGCCTGCTGATGAAGGCTCAACTTCAATATATGAATTGATGATACCGTTAATTTCAACCATTAAGTCCGTTGTATCGGTATGCTTGCGTTTCTTTTGAAGTTCAGAATAAATCGCGGAAATTGCATCATATTCTTTACGGGTCTGACCGGTTATATTATTTCGGTCAGTATACTTCACAAGACGGTTAAGCTCCGAAGCATATGTTGTAAATGTCTTCTTATCTTCAATGCTTCCGCAGACCGCATTTGCCGCAGTCTGCAGATATCCTATTTTCTGGAAATCCTTTGCGTCTATCAGTTCGTCAAGTACAAAATCTTTCTCGGAAAGGAATAATCTTGCTTTGCCGATTGTTTCGATTATCCTTGCAATAAGTACTTCTTTGTCAACAGTCGGATCGTCTCCGCCTTTTCCGCCGACATTTGCGGTATAATCCGCGAGTGCTTTTCTCAGAGCTTTAACTATGCCGATATAATCAACTATCAGACCGTTGCTCTTTCCTTCGCTTACACGGTTTGCGCGCGCAATGGTCTGCATAAGTGTATGAGCTTTAAGCGGCTTGTCAAGGTACAGACAGGAAAGGCATTTTACGTCAAAACCTGTGAGCCACATTGCACAGACAAATACTATTCTGAGCGGATTTTTTGAATCTTTAAATTCCTTGTCAAGCTCACGCTTTTCCATTTTTGCGCGGTGATATTTAATATCCAAATCCCATTTTTTGAATGTCTGAATCTCATTTTGCTCCTGACTGATAACAACAGCCATTTCTGTTTCCTGCATCCATTTCAGCTTACGCTCAAGCTCCTGAGCTTCCTGCTGAGTGGCTGTTTTTATTTCCGCTTTCAGCCGGTTAATTTCATCTTTCCAATACTCCTGCACAAAGTTATACATTCTTACGCAGGTTACCTTATTAAGACAGACAAACATTGCTTTGCCGCTTGTCCATAAATCTGAATAGTGATTGACAAAATCTTTTGCGATAGACTTCAATCTCGGCTCAGCGGTCAGCAGATGGATTTCCTTTGCAAATTCCGCTTCAAGCTTGTCCTGCTGGTCAACATCCATATCGGCGTTTTCGATAGCGTCAAGAATCTGATTTGTGATTTCGGGGTTATGTAAATCAAGGATTTTTTCACCGCGGTTTTCGTAATAAAGCGGAACCGTCGCACCGTCCTCAACTGCACGCTTGAAATCATAAACAGAAACATATCCGCCGAATGTACGCGCGGTGATATTATCGCTTGAAAGCAGAGGCGTACCCGTAAAACCGATTCGTGCGGCTGTGGGAAGCAGTTTCATCATATTGTCCGCAAAAATACCGTACTGACTTCTGTGGGCCTCATCGGACATAATAATAATATCGTGATCGGGATAAATTGCTTCTATGTCAGCTTTGTTGAATTTCTGAATAAGAGTGAAAATAAAACTCGGATTGCCTTTCAGCTTTTTGATAAGGTCATCACCGCTTGATGCGATGAACTGTGAAGCCTTTGTTTTGCCGAGAAGTCCGCAGTTTTCAAAGGTGTCGCTTATCTGCGAATTAAGCTCATCACGGTCTGTGAGCACAACAAAGGTCGGAGAACCTGCAAATTTTCTGCGAATCTTCTGTGCAAGAAATACCATTGAATAGCTTTTGCCCGAACCCTGTGTGTGCCAGAAAACACCGAGTTTTCCGTCATTGAGCTTTCTTGCGGCGTATGCCTTCATAGCCTCGTTTACACCGAGGTACTGATGATTTCGTGCAAGGATTTTTGCAGTATGTCCGCCCGAGTGGTCAAACAGAATAAAGTTTTCAAATAAATCGAGGAAGTTTTCTTTTTTACAGATTCCGCGAAGCATGGTTTCAAGTGCTACGCTGCCCTTGTCGTCTTCAGCAAGACGTTTCCATTCGTGGAAGAATTCGTATTTATTGCCGAGCGTTCCGACCTTTGCCTCAACTCCATTTGAAAGCATGAGAAAGGCGTTATAGTAGAACAGGTGCGGAATCGTGTCCTGATAATCGGTGTAATTGTCATCGTAAGCGTTCTGCACATCAACGGTAGTCTTTTTTAACTCAATAAACAGCAGAGGAATACCGTTTACAAAGCCGACAATATCTGTACGGCGGCGGTATAATTCACCGTGGATTTTCAGTTCCTTGATTGCAAGAAAATAGTTGTTGTCGGGATTTTGAAAATCAATCACAGCGGCTTTCTTTATTTCGGTCTGACCGTTGGGCTTTTTGACTGTAACGGGAATACCGTCACGGATAAGGAAATACTTTTCTTCGTTAATCTGAATTGCAGAGGATGTGGAAAGTCTGTTTTCAAGAGTTTTCTGAGCTTCGGTAATCTGAGCTTCGGTTATCCACGGATTAAGTTTTTTAAGAGCCTCGCGGAAATAGCGGGAGAGCAGAATTTCCCTGTAGCTTTCCCTGCCGAATGTGCCGTTTTTGCCGAGCACTTCGGTATTATACGCAAACTGAACATCCCAGCCCAGTTCATCATGAAGTAGATTTCCCGCGCTGTTCTGTACAAGTATATTTTCAGAATAATCGTAGCTCATGTAATCACATCCGTTATCTTAATATATTTGCTAATTTTTCACCGAATTCTGTTCGTTTATATATTCTTTCTTTATTTATTGCTTGCTGCATTGAAAAATCTGTAACTGCAAATCCTCCATCACCATATTCAACAAACGGTGAGCCGTTTGAGTCCTCACAGAATAAGCCTAAAGAAACTAATCTCAGGACCTGATCAGCAACATTGTTTCTAATAGTTATCGTTCTTTGCGTATCGGAAACAAGAACGCCGTAATCAATTGGCAGTATTCTGTCTATTATCTCGGCATAAGATGCCAATTCCTGCCACATGATAGTATCATCTAAAAAAGCCAAATACAGTTTGGCAAGCATTATTGCTTTATCAGTACTCAAATATCTGTCAATCAATATCAGCAAATATTCTAATTCTTTGTTTCTTTCTCTTTTATTATCTTGAAATTTTCTGTAATATTTTTCTCGTTTTTCTTCATCACAAGTTTCGTTTCGTATTTCTTCTAAGAAGGCAGCGAACTTTTTTAATGTAAATCTTTCCTTTATGCTTTTACCTATTTTAAAAACAGATATTACTGTGGAAATAACCGGTATACTTTTCAAGGTTTCGTCTTCGGTGATAGCGTCTAAACCTGATTCAGCAAAATCAGCAAGCGGCGGTAAAACATTATCCCGGATTGATTCAAACAATGATGTTGACAATGCGTTTTCTTCCATATTTATGCCTCCAATTCACCGCTCATGAGTTTAGGCAATAAGCGGTCGCGAGCTTCTTGTGCTAACACATTTTGTTTTCTTAACATCTCAATTTTGCTCTGATATGCTTCACAACAAGCATTAAATTGCTGTAATATATCATCTGTTGGAATAAATACCAATATAGCCTCAAGCATACCTTTGGTTAAGAACTTAATTGTAGACCCACTTGCACCTTGTAGCAGTTGTCTCATATTATCTTTTACGGCGTAGTATAACAGATAAAGACAATTTGAGTCGTAAGGTGAGAACACGTATGTTCGCTGATACGCTTCAAATTGACCTCGATAAAGTTTTACATTAAAATCCCCATTTCCAGCAAGAACAACCGCATCGCAGTCAAATGAATATGAAGATGATTTAATCGGCTTTTGGGCACAGGTAAAAAATGGATATTTGCCGTTTTCCGTTCCGAAATTGGCGTCTTTTTTTCCTGTAACAATCGGAGCTATTTCGGGTAATATTTTTACTTTCCACCCCTCGGGGATACCGTCAACAATAGGCGTGTTTTCGTATCCGGGGAAGCGCAAATCGACAAACCATTCCTTATAAAGCCGCTGTGCCGCTTCTTCAAGAAGTTTGATTTGCTTCTGATTGTTTTCAATGAGGGAATCATAGGCTGACAAGGCTTTTGTAATTTCAACTTGTTCTTCGATGGGTGGTAAAAAAACATTTACAACACCTATTGTTCGAGGAGTGACATGTGGAATTGCTGACCCACCTTGTAATCCAAGAAACTGGTTCTCATGTGACTTCATCAAATAATACAGAAAGTCGATATCAACATTTTCCCTTGGGACAATCAAAAAACCATCCGTCACAAAAATCGGTTCATTCCAAAATGAAACATAACCAGCAGATGCTCCACTTCGAGATACCACTATTGCTTTACCAACATGATTGTACTGGTTAATATAGTAAGCTGGCTCACGCCCTCCGAGAATTACTGGATACGGTCCCTTCGCAGCATCCTTTTTTGTTATGTATTTTCCTTTTTTTACCTCAATAATTTCACCCAGCTTAACTTGTTCCCAACTCATAACCCCATCTCCTTCATATTTTCTGAGATGGTTTTCATCAGCTCGTTGCTTTCTGCCTGTAAGGACAATAATTCTGAATGTATTTCCGCCATGCGCTTCGCAAAATCAATGCCGTCATCCTCAACAGGCGCAACGCCTACATACGCACCGGGTGTGAGTGAATATCCCTTATCTTTTATCTCATCACGGCTTGCAATCCTGCACAGACCGGGAATATCTTTATACTCTCCCTCACCGAATTTCTCTGTCAGCCATTTATATTCTTCAATCGTTGTTCTGATTTCATTGACAAGTCTTTCAAAATCAGCATAAGCTGTTTCAGCAGATTTTTTCATACGCTTGTTATCTTCCAAATACCCTTCAACAGAACGCTTTGCCACCCAGAGTGTACGGTCTTTCAGTTCCTTATATATTTTGTCTATACAAGATTTATCATGGAAACTCGGAATAGCGGCCCGAACATGATTATAATAGCCTTCACCGATAACATTATTTAATCTCAAAGCCTCGTCAGATGTATATATTTTATTGGTTGAATCTGAAATCTTCGATATATATTCCTCAATCAGTGTCTTGTATTTTTCAGTTTCTCCACGATAAAGCCATACGATTGCATTAATGTTTTTCAACTGCCACTCTGACCACTCGTTAAGTGTGCGGTCAACAACCGTATAATAATTTCTTGCGTCAATAAACAGAACTTTGTCTTTGATTTCTTCCGACTTTCCTTTATCAAGAAACCACAGAGAACACGGCAGGGATTTTGTGTAGAAAAAGTTATTGCTTACGCTGATCATTGCATCAACATGACCCGTTTCAACAAGCTTCTGTCGGATGTCCTTATCCTTGCCCTGACTGTCCGTTGCAGACGATGCCATAACAAAGCCCGCACGGCCTTTTTCGTTCAGATAGCTGTAAAAATATGAAATCCAAAGATAGTTTCCGTTGCCGACCTCTTTGCTTGCATTTACACTCGGCATACCGAACGGAAGCCTTCCCGCACTTTCGCATGACTCGGATTTAACCTTATCAACATTGAAAGGAGGATTCGCCATAATATAATCACAGCAGCCGTCAAGATTATGTGCGTCGTGATAAAATGTGTTTGCCTCGTCGCCCGATTTGATAACACCAGTAAGCCCATGCACTGCCATATTCATAAGGCAGAGTTGAGCGTTATATTCAACCTTTTCCTGACCGTAAAATGTCATTGCGCTGTTTGCGTTCATGCCCGACTGATTAACGAAATCACCCGACTGAATGAACATTCCGCCCGAACCGCAGGCCGGATCAAGCAGTATGCCGCTTTTCGGTTCAAGAATATTTACAATCATTTTAACAAGTGACTTCGGCGTAAAGAAAACACCGTCATCGGAGGCTATGTTCTTTGCAAATTTATTGAGGAAGTATTCGTAAATCCGTCCGATTATATCTCCGCCGACCTCGTCAAGCGCGCTGTTGTTGAATATGCGCAGAAGCTCGGAAAGAAGCTCGTCTGAAAAATCGGTATAGGTTTTCGGAAGAACACCCGTGAGCTGTTCGCTCTGTTCCTCAATAAGCATCATCGCATTGTTGACAACCTCGCCGAGACTTGTCATAGGCTGTCCGTCTTTATTTTTTAGTTCTGCTGCCGAAATGTCATCGGGCAGATTAAGCAGATAATCATACTGTGCCTCTTTGGGGAGGAACAGTGCGCTCTTTGCCGCAAAGTCACTCGCTTCAACGGGCATAACCTTACCGCCGCGTGACGGACGGTTCTTGAGAATTTCCGCTTCAACAAGTTTATATCTGCTGTAAGCATAACGGAGGAAAATCAACCCGAGCACGGGCATGCAGTACTGATTAGATGTAAGTTTTGAGCCTGCACGGAGCAAATCCGCAGACTCCCATAATTCTGATTCAAGTTTTCTGATATTAATCATTCGTATTCCTCCGATAATTCATGAAGATTGCATAACACCTATATGGGTATACAATTTTTAAAACTTTAACTCGTTTATCATAAAGTCCATCAGATTTACATGCTGAATTCCAGCCCGTTTTTGAAGCGAATAATCTGTTGTGATTACATATTTCGGATAATTATCCCGTATCATTTCAAGCGGTTTGTATTCTCTGTCTTCCGTTTCTCTGCTGAGCATAATTGTATATGATGTCTGCACGTAGGAATATTCACCGTCAGTACTACGCAGAATAAAATCACATTCAAAATTTCCGATTCTTCCGACGCTTACGGAATAATCAAATCCTCTTGCATATACATACGTAATATTTTCAAGAACCGGTCCGTAATTGATTCTGTTGTCTGTATTCTGAGAGAAATAAAAACTCAAATCGGCAAGATAGTATTTTTTCTCGCCCGAAAGAGACTTCTTCGATTTCATGTCAAAACGATTACATTCATACAGAATTTTTGCGTCAACGAGAACCTGTATATATTTCGATACTGTTGCCCGTGTAATCTTCATTCCGTTTTTACCGAGGACTTCAGTCAAACTTTTAATACTTGTTGTTGCTCCGAAATTATTTATTACATAGTTCCGTACAGATTCAAAAGCTTCAACATCTTTAATCTTTACACGGCGCTTAATATCTTTTTCGAAAATTTCATTAATTACGCCAGAAACATAGGTACGTTTTGCCGCCAAATCATCAATGAAAACAGTTCTCGGAAATCCGCCCTCTGTAATATAACTGTTCAGTTCGACACTCAGATTGGGATTAACAGGTTTGCCGCAAAACGCTTTCATCTGCTCATATTCCTCAAAGCTGAGGGTAAACAGTTCAAATTCAAGATACCTGCCGGTAAGCTTTGTTACAAGTTCCCCACTGAGCAGATAAGAGTTTGATCCGGTAATAAAAATCGAAAATCCGCCGTCTGTTCTGAAACCGTTCAGCACTTCTTCAAAATCTTCGACGTTTTGAATTTCATCAATAAACAGGTATTTCAGTCCGTCACTCTTTATTTCGGCACTTATCAGACTTTCAAGCTGATCGGCAGTTTTGATTTTTCTGTGCTTAATGTTATCAAGGTCGATATAAATTATGTTTTCCTCGCTGACACCGTTTGAGATAAGTTCCTCGGCAACAGTTTGCATAAGACTTGATTTACCGCAGCGTCGTACGCCAGTGATAACCTTTATTATGTCATCTGCATCATAGAACGGACGTATCTTTTTTAAATATTTTTCTCTTTTGAAAAGCATATCAATATCAACTCCTCGACATGCTTATTATACTCTAAAAGCTCAAAAAGTCAAGTTATCGCATCACAAATTTGCATTTTTCAAAAAAGTGATGCGATAACTCGCAAAAATGCGAATAATTGCTGCACTTCTTTCGGTAAATAAAAACACAAAAAATGATTCAAAATATATTAACGTATTGCAGCCGAGGAAGATGGCGAATTGCTGACAGCGGAGCAGACCTCAAAGTAAAAAGATAAATATATTAAACCTCCTTAACTTGGTAGTTCATAATCCTGCCGCTGAAATCTGAATAGTTTTATGCAAACCAATGCCCGGCAACGATTTAGTCGCTGCCGGGTTTAAACTTGTTCTATGCGGGATTATTTTGGGGTTACGTTGGTTTGACAATAAAGTGGTCTGGGCTACTTTAGCCCAGACCAAAATTACATTTGTCCGATTGTTTTTTCTTAAACAGTGCATATATCATTTCTGTAATTTCTATCGGATAAAGTGCAAATTTCACGGCTCTTAGTCGGTAAAAAATCGTTAAAAAACAGGGGTGTTGAAAATTGCAGAAAATTTCAATATATTTTGAGGTAAATGATATTTGTTGGTATATGTGAAAATTAAGTGCTACATGTGCTATGTAGCACAAAAAACTGAGGAATTTAAATACTGACAAAAGCTTTTACGATTTTTAGACAAAACAAACTGATTATTTTATTTCAGGATGTATGGGATTATCCAGACACATAACATCTGATATATCTTAATCAGAAATATCATTAATTGCAAAATCAAATGCTTCCCGATGCAGGATTATTCTGGGGATACAAATGCTAGACATTGAAAAAGTCCAGCTTTCACTGGACTTTTCAGCAATTCTAAACGGAGAGTTTTTCTGAGTTATCCGATTTCATTACTTATATATTTCCCAAATTGGTTATATGTCCATTCGCACAGGTAACGTACCAACCGTACTTACCGAGTCTAGCATACATGTCTTTTCCGCAGGAAGGACATCTTCCGTGTCCGTTGGTGTCCAGATAAGAGTTTATCAGGTAATCAGTCAGGAATGCTGTTTTTCCGCATTTAGGGCATTTCAAATAATATCCGCTTTTTCCTCTGCAAAGCTGATGGGGATTTCCGCAGACACAAGCGGAATTATTTTTAATATAAAGTGCGAAGCTTCCTGTTGCAGCCTTTCTTGTGCCTGTTCTGTCAACCAGAGACCGAATCATTTCTACTGTATGTACACCCGAAAAACGGATTACTGTTGTTGTAATGGAGTGATAAGTTATGTTCTTGTCTGTAAATGAATACTGAAGAACCGGTAAACCGTACCATACAGCATTATCGACAAATAAGAGCGGCATTGTTACTTTTTCGGAAAGTAACCATAGTTTCTCATATTCTTCCGGAATTTTTGCGTTCTTATCTCTGCATACCGCAACATTGATTCCGTCAAGTAATTTTTGATTCATGGCTTCAAGAATTGGTTTTCCGTATTCAGATTGGAATTTTCCCTGCGGTAACAAAAGAAGAATTTCTTTTCTTGCTTTTTTTATTTCCTGCAGAACCTGATTTATACACTGTGCCACGTCTGAAAACAGTCGTATATTACTACCGCAATTTAATGTTTTAAAGTATTCAGAAAAAGCCTTGTCACTGAATCCGACAACATTGTTATTCTCATACATATGATTGACAAGAGCACAATACATATTATTTGGTTCGAAGTTGTTCTTCCAGAAAGTTTTATTTGTAACAGTAATGAATTTTCCTCTCGAACGTGTGAGGGCAACATTTATCAATCTTGTTACGGCTCCGCCTTCATTTTTTGACATTAACCATCCTGCACGAGTAGACGGATAGCTTTCAACGGCGTCAAAAATGACAGTATTTCTTTCTGAACCCTGAAACTGATGAACAGTTGCGCAGGAGATTGACGTATTATTAGCTTTCCTGTAGTCCTGAATCATTGCTCGGATAAGCCTAGTCTGAGCTGCATAGGGAGTTATTATTCCGACTCTTTCTTCCAATGAGTATTCTTCATGATTATACTGCGCAGACTCAGATATTAATGCAGTCCCGAAAGAAACAACAGCACTTAATATGTTAAACCGAGAATTATCATCGTTTTTGCTTGATGCACAGCAAGTTGAGTATAAATCTATCAATGTCATGGATTCATTTTTGAAAGGATTGCTGCTCACATTTTTGTCCCACTTGCTTTGGACGCTTTCGTGATTTTTCAAAAGCCCGTGATAAACATATTTACTTGGGAATCGGGAAATATCCGGATGCATTCTTCTCTGTTCATCAAGCATAAAGAGCCACGGATGAGGATGTATGTCAGAAAAGCCGCTGCAAATACCTAAATGTTCAAACAGATCCTTCCCGAGAAGTTTTTTGGCTCCCGACTGAACAATCGGAGCAAGCTGACGGAAATCTCCGACACATATCAGGTGTTCTTTGGCAAAAGATGCAGCACATATAATCTGAGGAACATATGCCATACTGACTTCATCAAACATAACAACATCAAATGTCATGGTTTTAAACAATGAGTCTGCATATATTTTTGAAACAGTTGTAGCAACAACAGAAGCAGATTTAATCAACTCGTGTTCTTCACATTTGAACAATGCCCTGATACTTTTTAACTTATTTTCAATTTCATTTATTTGAGCGATAATTTTTGGATTATGAGAAACCTCTTGCTCATGCAGCAGCCTTGCTTTAGATTCTGCTAATTCATCGTATCTTTCTTTTTCTGAAGTTCCTTGAATTGCCACATTGAAAGAAACAACATATGGATTCTTTTGCAGCTCCTCGTCTCTGACATATCCATATCTGAGAACATTATTGTTTTTAATTACATCTTTTATATCAGAGTTATAGAATTGAAAATATATCTGCTTGACAACATTATCAACTGATATGTTGCTATGAGAGACAATCAAAATGCTTTTTCCTTGTCTGACATATTCTCCGGCGAGTTTTGCCATAGTATATGTTTTGCCTGTACCCGGTGGACCCCATATTACTGTAATAGGCTCTTTAAGAGCATGATTTATTGCGGAATCTTGTCCTTTCTGTATTTCCGCTAAAGAACCAGTATATGCTAATGTGGAGCCATCATTTATTAGCTTAAGGGCAATTTCATTCTGTTCATTGATAAGATATAACCGCTTATTGAGACTCTCCAACAATTTCCACGGTTCAGAAGAAATATATCCGCTTTGAATAACAGCTTTCGGATCATCTTCGATCGGCTCATCAAGCTCAATAATAATCAGAAAGTTCTCACAAAACGATACCGTACCCAATATTTTACGCAAACCCATCTTAAAACTAATAGGAGAATCATCGGCAAGAAATAACTCGGCCTCCAAATCGAAAGAATACAAATAGGAGAAAAGCTTTTGCTTTATAAAATGACCATTTGTTACTTTATACTCTCTGCCGCCTTCTTGCTTAAGGTAATACATTTCCTTGTAAACAGATTTAATATATTCATCTAGTTTAGGAGTATACCCTTGCTTTTCATTTTGTCCTTCCTCTTTGATATTTGATATGTTGGAAGAGAGTTTTTGATTAATAACTTTTAAAAATATATTATTTTCTTCTTCTGTTATTAAAGCTGTTTCCGCAAAAATCTTTCTGAATGTTCTAAACTGATTGTCGGAAAAATATTTTAAAATAACTGAGCATCCTTTGTTTTGCCCAACAATAATAAGAAAATGAAGTGTAACTGTCAGTTCTTCGTATGTTAATACAGAAAGAGCATTTTCAGCCACAAGTGAAAAAGATGGATATTTTTTTGGAGCGATAACTTCATTAACTTCAGCTTTAAAAACTTTACCATTTTTGTCGGTTATGCTCCAATAATCAAACACAGCCAATGCAGATTCTTTAGCTTCAATTTGCCAACGTGTTTTAAACTTAGCATAAATATTTCGCTTATTATCAAGGCTGAATTCAGGAAACCAAACCAGCAATGGAGATTTTATATTTGATTGTGACATTATCAGCTCTCCTCTGTATACAAAATTTTCAGCATTAACAAGTCGTTACATGAAAAACTTAATAATATAATAAATTATAATAGCAACAAATATTATTATACCGCATCCGGAACCGTTGCTGTTGCGCAGACTATCCGTATCAGGATTTTGGGTCTTTTCGTAAGCTAAGAAACCAAAGAAATCATTGTTATTCCTCATTGAGGTTACTCCGTTTTGGCTGAGGGACCCAAATCATAGTCAGGCAGAATAATCGCATAAATGTATGGTTCCACTTTTTCTGATACCATATCAGCCATAAAATAATAATGCAATTTGCTGCAATAAATATATTGGTTTCGAATATACATTCCAAGCCCGAAGTGATAAAATTCAATTTTTCTGTTTTCAACGATGTATTCTATATCTTCCTGATTAAGTTCAGAAACTGCAGCAAGAGCTATGTCAAAACACCATTTTGAATCGCTTTTGCCAATCAGCTGATAACTGTCGAGAACTTTTTGATAAGCATTTTCTGCAAGAATTGAATCTTTGCCGTCTCTAATGTGAATAGACTCATCTTCAAAATCATAATAGTAATAACTGAGATAATCGAGCAGTTTATTCATATCAGTTTTTGTGAGAGATTTATCTTCTGAAGCTTGTCCATCTTGTCTAAAAGATGGGTTTTCTTCGAGAAAAGTGTGCCAAAATGCCAGCTTTTCCTCTTTGTCAAGACTTTCATAAGCTCTTGCAAAAACTGCAGTTTTTATCTCACTGATACTCTTACTGCCAAGGTTGCGTATCTGTGCAAGTCCTTTTTCCGACATTATTATATCCGAGAGTTTGCGTATTGTATCAGCTCCCGCTCTCATTAATCCGTTTCGCGCTCTGACGGAAAGCTCCAGTTCGTTTATATTGGCATCACACAGTGCTTTTGAGAGAGGAACGCTTATCTTGATGTTTGTTCCGAAAGATTTAACAGTATGGATAAGTCCGTTTCTTTCAACATTTTCATATAATTCGTTTTCAAATGTATTCATTTGCATGCTCCTTTAATAAGGCAGCACGCTTCCTTTCTTGACATCAATAATATTAAAGATTACGCAGCGAAGAACGCCGGGATTGTTATCCCGAAACTGAGATAAGAACCATTTAAGTTCACTCATGCTTTTTGCAACGCAAACCGCATGAAGTGTACAACCCGATGTGGTTTCACACAGCGTTATTACTCTGCTGTCATTCTTCAGCTTTTCTGTTATGTCCTGAAAAGAAGGTGCGTCCGTCTGAATTTCAGTGATAAACGGAAGCATCTCCGGTGTTGCGAGAGGATCAATGTCGGCATGATAGCCTTTAATAATACCCCTTGTTTCCAATGATTTTACCCGATTCTTGACCGCAACACGGGAAAGTCCAATCTTTTCCCCGATTTCAGAATAAGAAAGACGGGCATTTTCTCGCAGAAGATTTACGATTACATTGTCCTTTGCATCGATTCCGTTGATTTCCATATTTACCTCTTTTCTTACAACAACAGCTGCATGCCTGCCGTTGCTGTATGCAAATTATACATTACAACACTTATATTTTCAACGCCAAAAATTTCTATACGAAACAGCATTCTTTCGTAACGGAATTATTTTATCATGATTATTCACATATGTAAACCGTTCAACATCAAGCAGATGATCTGTGTTTCGCGTATTTTACTCTATTGAACCCTATGTTCTTATTTTATAGTGTTTTTCTTATTCTTTTAGGATATTATCTTCTTTAATTTCATACGCAGAGGATAAAAAGCGCAGTTATCGCATCACAAATTAACATTTTTTAAAAAAGTGACGCGATAACTCGCAAGAATTGCGAATAATCGCTGTATTTCTTTCAGTCATATATTTCTTGACATTAAAAGCAGTCGGCTTCAGTTGTCGACAAATTGTCTACAACTCAGACTTTCTCTTTACACTGTTTTTCTTTCGGCAAATAAAAACACAAAAAATGATACAAAATGTATTGACAAACCTAAAAATGATGATATAATAACAACAATGATACAATTTGTATCATTTGGAGGCTGGTATGAGTAAGTATGATTCAAGGAAACAGCTTGTGCTTGATTATGTGAACAAGTATTATGATGAATTCAACTGCACACCGTCTGTTCGTGACATTGCAGCAGGCACGGGTATTCCCTCTGCTACTGTTCAAAGGTATCTTGTAGCTTTGAAAGATGCTGAAGTGCTTGAATACAACGGCAGGCGTTCTGTTAAAACCGAGCGGATGGCGAAGGAAGCAAACATTAATGCGCTTCCCGTTATCGGTTATGTTGCCTGCGGTCCCGGCGAGGAAGAGCAGGAAGAAATCATTGAGTATATCCGTCTCCCTGAGTCGATGACCGGAAAAGGTGAATTTTTTGCGCTGATTGCCAAAGGTGAATCAATGATCGACGCAGGAATTAACCCCGGTGATTATGTTATTGTCAGAAAGCAAAATACCGCAAATAACGGCGATATTGTTGTTGCGCTGTACAACGGACTTAACAATCTGAAAAAATTAGTTAAGGAAAACAGTCATATTCTTTTGCGTTCGTGCAATTCAGATAAAGAGAGCTATCCTGATATTCCTGTTGATGACTTGCAGGTTCAGGGAGTTGCTGTCGGATTTTATCATAGCTTAGATACTATGTGATTTCTTTTTCGGGTAGTTTATTACCGAAATGAAATATAAGTGTAATTTATTACACACTCTACAATTTAATAGCAGATTATCAGGTACATTAATCAGACTGATGAGCCGAACGGCATGTACGCCAATACACCGCTGGATAAATGTTTTTTATCCTTTCAGCAAAAGCGAATAGCGAGAATTCAGTGCCGCAAATACCGGGTTGCTCCCGATATGGCGATGACAGGTCTGAGGATAATGATACTTCTCTACGGAGCTGGCGGAGAACCGGCAGAGGTGAAATTCCTATGAGGTTATAGCAAATAACCGCCTGATAATTTCCCGTTTGATGAAACCGACTTTCATTTTACAGGTGGCACGATAAATACTGTAATCATTCGAACCGACACAAACTAATGTGGTCTTAGTTATAGTAACCAAGACCAAAAGCAACGCTTATTTGCTGAAGTGAACCGGGATCTTACAGCCCGGACAAAGTTTTTCCCGATTTTGAGTAATGATTGTATTGATATAAACAATTGACGGGATAGTTATACCCTTTTTAAAATGTTTCAAATACGAGATATGTTTTTCGTATTGAATATATACAACTGAATATTTATAACTACAAGATAGAGCTATTGAGGCCGCTATTATGCGAGACACTCTATTGCCACTTGGATAATAACACCGTACAGGTTAAAGTGTAACTCACAATCTGTACCGTTTCCCTGTGGCATTTTGTCAACGCATAAACGGTCTCTTTGTATTTTTGCCCACTGCTTTCGGTGTCGAAAACAGTGGGCTTTTTTATTTCGCTGACATTGTTCTTAACAGAACAATTTACATTTAACAAGAAAGGAGACGGCAAAATGAGCACAGAAATAACAGCAAAACGCTTCGGTTTGCAATATGGATACTGGTAGCACAAATGACGCGATTTTGAACCTTTATCCGATAGAAATGTTTTTATGAACACTTCATTGAAAAACAAATTTCTATTCAAAAAACGGTCAGAAACACGGAGCAAGGTTCGGCAAAAATGCCCCGAAAAACGGGGTGTTGAAAAATTCTGAAAGGAGGCAAGGAAAATGAAGAAGGTAAAAGAAACACATCTGTGGTTTGCGAACGGCGATGATGAAATACAGGTTGAAAGCTACTGGAAAGAGCTGAACAAATCTGTTCTTAACCTGCAGAAGGACGAGCCGTCGGCAGTGTATATCATTGACGATGAGCCGCCGGGTTTTCTTCGTGCGGCAGTCAAGCTGAAAAACTTTACGTTCAGAACTATGCGCTCTCAGACCGCAGAAATCAAAAAGGCTCTTTCTGCTAACGGCAAACGCAACAGAAAGAACCTTAAAAACAATTAAAGCAGAAAGGAATGATAGTTTATGGTTTATGTAAGAAATAAGTGCTACATGTGCTACGTAGCACTTACAGCACTAAAAGTTAACATACCCAAGGAGGTGAACAGCAATGGAATACAGCAGTCCGGATGAAATCGATCTGCCTTTTCCTTATGCGGTAGAAGACAACTGCCTCGGATATTATACACGGAAAGAAAACAAATTGGAGTTCGTTGAGCTGTGTAATTTCGTTCCATATATCAGCTCTCAGATAATAAAATATGATGGATTTGAGAAAACAACGAGGGTTAATATCGCAGGCTTTGATTCAAACGGAAATCCATTGCCTAAGAAAGCAGTAACAAATGATGAGTTCGATAAGCTGCTCTGGGTTCGTAAGATTTGGGGCTTCAACTGCAACATCGTTCCGGGAAACGGCATAAAAGACAAGATAAGATTTGCAATTCAGTTCACAAGCAATCAGGCTGTGAGGCGCGAGGAATTCTCAACTACCGGCTGGTATAAAAAAGACGGAGAGTATGTTTTCCTTATGCCCGGTGATGAAAAGAATAATGTTCAGCTTTTAGGCAAGATGCAGAACTATCGCTTTAACAGACGTGAACTGACAGAAAAGGAATATTCAGATGTCTTTATGCTTATCGGTAATGTTGCTCCGAATGAAATCATACAGCCGCTTTTATCGTTTGCGTTTCTTTCCCCGCTCAATTCATTTCTTCATGAAGCAAACTGTGAACCAAAGACAGTATTGATGCTTTACGGAAAAACGGGCTCAAAAAAGAGTACTCTTGCGGCTCTGATACTTTCCTTTTTCGGCAGGTTTTCAAACACGGATTTACCTCTTTCTTTCCGTGATACGGCGAACAGTATCGTCTATCATACAGGTTCATTGAAAGATATTTTAACCGTTGTTGACGACTTCCACCCGAGCCAGAAAAGTGACGAATACGTTATGAAAGGGACAATGCAGACACTGCTTCGTACCTTCGGCAACCGCACCGGAAGGGAAAGACTTAAGTCAGATTCAACGCCAATGGAATCGCGTCCGCCAAAAGGCAATGCGATTTTTACAGCGGAATTCTTACCTGATGTCGGTGAAAGCGGAACAGCAAGATACATTCCTCTTGAGCTTAATCCGACAAGTATTAACAACGATATGCTTACCTACTATCAGCATTGCTTTACTCTTTTCCTAAATTATTAAATGGATCTTCGTATTCCTTGAAACTCAACTGGTCTGCAATCATATCCTCAGTTTCTTGTTCTCGGATATATTTTGCTATTGCCGCTTTGTTTCCTCCTACTGTACTTACATAATACCCTTTTGCCCAAAATGTTCTTCTTCCATACTTATACTTCATATTTGCATGTCTTTCAAATATCATCAAGGTACTTTTTCCTTTCAGATATCCCATAAACTCAGATACACATATATTGGGTGGTATTGACAAAAGCATGTGTATGTAATCCGGCATTGCATGTGCTTCTATTATTTCTACTTTCTTGTATTCACATAATCTTCGAAGTATCTCTCCGATATCTTTTCGCAGTTCTCCATATATAGCTTTTCGTCTATACTTTGGCACTATTACGATATGATATTGACA
>JAZUDP010000126.1:0-2069 GCA_045639705.1 Acutalibacteraceae bacterium | reverse complement strand
ATCTCTTCCGATGTTTCAAACAAGGAAGCGGAAGACTTCTTTCTCAAAGCCTGCGATTACTATTCAAAATATCTTATCCGTAAGCGCGATAAGGATGCGAGGTGATTGAATGCAATTACGCTCTATATTTTATGTTTTAAGAGTGAATTTCCGATTTATTCTTAATGATACAAGCGGAAGTTTAGTTTTTAATGTTGACGGTCATGAAATTACTGCAACATTTACTGAAAAACGTAATAATGATTTAGTGCCGCGCTTGCGTGAAATCCTTTTAGGTTATCCGCACATTCGACACGATTCGCCTTCTGATAGTACAATAGAAAAAAGCATTAAGGAGGCGGTCTGATGGCAAAACGAGTATGCTGTCTTTACAGAGTTTCAACTGATAAGCAGGTTGATTACGACAGCAATCACGAGGCAGATATACCGATGCAGCGTAAAGCCTGTCATAAATTTGCAGAAAAAATGGGTTGGGAGATTATCCATGAGGAACAGGAAGATGGTATTTCGGGTCATAAGGTTCGTGCCGAAAATCGTGATAAAATTCAGCTTATTAAAGAGCTTGCAAGGAAAAAGCAGTTTGATATTCTGCTTGTGTTTATGTTTGACCGAATCGGCAGAATTGCAGATGAAACACCGTTTGTTGTTGAATGGTTCGTCAAAAACGGTATTGAGGTTTGGAGCACCCAGGAGGGAGAACAGCGTTTTGATAACCATATTGATAAACTCCTGAACTATATTCGATTTTGGCAGGCAGACGGCGAAAGCGAGAAAACCTCAATACGTACCAAAACAAGCCTCGGTCAAATGGTCGAGGAAGGACATTTCAAGGGCGGCACTGCCGCCTTTGGATATGATCTCGTAAGAAGCGGGCGTTTAAACAAGAAAAAACATGAGCTGTATGATTTGAAAATCAATGAAGCAGAAGCCGATATTGTCAGAATGATTTTTGACAAATATACAACTGAAGGCTGTGGAGCACAGAGAATTACAACATGGCTTAATGAGCAAGGGTATAGAGCCAGAACGGGTAAAATGTGGCATCCGGCAACAATTCGTGGAATACTGCATAATCCGACCTATACAGGTGTATTGCGAAGCGGTGAATCCCGTTCAGAGATAATACCTGAATTGCAAATTATTCCTGTTGAGCAGTTTGAACGGACTCAGGAAATTTTGAAAGCACGCTCAGAAAAAACACTTTCTGAATGTAAAGTGCCACTCAACACAAGAGGTCAGTCATTACTTGCCGGAATTGCTTATTGCGGGCATTGCGGGTCAAAACTTACACTTACAACAAGCGGCAGATACAGAAAGCGTGCTGACGGAACAATAAAAGAAAGCAACCGAATACGATATGCCTGTTACGGTAAAACTCGAAAGCAGACAGATTGCGACGGACAGACGGGTTACACCATGTACATTTTAGATGATATTATTGATAAAATAGTCCGTGACATTTTCAGTAAAATGAAAGGTGTTTCAAAAAATGATTTGGTTATGGCAAGATACGAAGATGAGCTTGAACAAAGAAAAGTCCGACTGCTTGCATTGAAATCCGAATACACAAAAGAAGCTGATAATCTGAACCTTTTAAAATCTGAGGTTATTAAGTGTATTCGTGGTGAAAGCAAATTTTCACAGGAAATGCTGTCAGGCTTGATTACGGAATCAGAAGCGGAATGTAACAGACTTTTGAGTTTGTGCGAGGCGGCAGAAAAAGATGTTGCCGACAGCGAGAGTGTCTTGAAAAATCTTTCCGCAACCTTTGACGAACTTGTTTCGTGGGCAGAGCTTTATGAAAAGGCAGAATTTGCACAGAAGAAAATGATTGTGAACTGCTTGATTAGACGGGTTGATGTGTGCCGTGATTACAAGTTGAAGATTGATTTCAACTTTGATTTTCAGCAGTTTATCAACGGGATAGATTCAGTAGCTTAAAATCGAAAACGCAAAACCGAGATGACGAAAATCATCTCGGTTTAGCGTTATATGGTGGAGCATGTCGGGATCGAACCGATCACCTCTACACTGCCAGTGTAGCGCTCTCCCAGCTGAGCTAATGCCCC
>JAZUDP010000125.1:0-10767 GCA_045639705.1 Acutalibacteraceae bacterium | reverse complement strand
TCATCTGAATATCAAGCAGAAGTATGTCATAGTTCTTGTTTTCCTCATATTCAAACAGGAAGCTCTCCGCACTGAAGAAGCTTTTGAGCATAACAACATTACCCGTTGAAGCTGCCCACTGCTCAACAAGCGAGGAAAGATATTCAATTTCAGCGGCTTCATCGTCGCAGATTGCAATGTTGAGTTTCATAAAATACACCCGAAATTGTTATTATCAACATTTTATCATATTTTATAATTTGTTTCAAGCATGCCAAATAGAATAGCAAAACGGCAAGATTTAAATCCTGCCGTCTTATCTGTTATACATAAATCAGTTCTTTAAAAATGATTTCCTCTGCACAGTGCCGGTAGTTATTCATCAATCCTACCCATTTCATTTGGTCGGATGCTTTCAGTTTCTCATCGCAACCATCAGCTTCAGCAAATACTTTTACAGTCTGTTCAAGTATTTTATTTGCCTGCTCATCAATATCATGCAGATGCCTGTTTAATTTGCCGTTCATCAGCATTATGGAATACAGAGCCTTCTTATTTTCTTTGAGATAAGTCAGCCTCATTCTGCCATACTTGCCGAGAGGGGGATATTCTTTTTCGGGCGGTAATGTTAAATCGGGAATATAGTAATCACCTTGAAGCGTGTAACCGATGCCCGTCTTTTCATCAATAATATGTTTTTGCATAAAATAAAAACCTCCTGTTATTTGGTAGCTTCATTGTACCGAATATCAGAAGGTTTGTCGAATGTGTGAATATTATTAATTAAGCTACTCTTAAGTTTCTGAAAAAATTTTTTCTAATTATAATACAACTTCACATAATAGTGATTTATTGAAAAATAAGTGTTTTTATGTTACAATAAATAAGTAATCGACATAACTCTCATTGAAAGGAATAAAAACAATGATTAATAATAAAAAAGTTTATAAACTTTTAAAATTTGGTCGCAGCGAACATATAAAATCTTTCGCACACGGAGATTTATATTTTTCTAATGCCCGAACATTTTGGGATATTGAAAACAATCTAAGCTTAAGAGGTCAAGGAGACTTGCTTGAAGGAAGCTCAAAGTTATTTGCCAGAAATATGACGATGCTTGATAGGGATAATTTAAGTATGGTTAAGGAACTGCAAAATTGCTGTGGAATAGTTAGATATGAATCTGCAGAAGAAATACCACTACTTTGTTTATTTATCGTTTTTGAGGATGATTGTGTTTTTGAAGCTAATGGAAATACTCAGATTCTTTTAAATGAAGAAGTAAAAGAAGTAATGCAAGCACATTTTCCAAATGCAGATTCCGTAGCAATTATAGACAATCCTGAGCAGTTTTTATGTGATGTACGGAATAGCATTTCTGATAGAATCGAACATGGAATCGTTAGCTATTTTCATATATCTGAAGGCTACATATCAGAAAACGGACAACCGAAAATAGATTTGGACTATATGAAATATTTAACGCAAGACATTCATCCAACAATTAAAGACAACAAACGCATATACAGTTTTAACGAAAAATATGTTTACCGTGCATTAATGTGTAAGGATACTTTCTTTGAGAAAGAACAAGAATATCGTATTATTCTTCCAAATAAAAAAATAACACACGGAACCGTATTTCATGTGAACTTTACAACCGCTCCACGAATTATGTCGATAGAGGATCTTTTCTCAACGAAGGTGAAATAATATGGATAGTAAGGATTTATTATATGCTGCCGAACGATTGAAACAAGGACTATTGGCAAAAGCCACAGATGGTGATTACAATGATAAAAACTATAAAGAAGATTTAGCAATACTACAATCAGATCATCGTATTCAGAAAATGATTCCCTCAATTATTCAAGTCAACCGTACTACTGCTGACTTTAGAAGAGCAATGCAAGCAATGTTTTCACATTATTCCGAGCGGCGTCAATATATTGTTGAGCAATTGAATCCTATTTTCCAATACATTCAAGCATTAGAAGCGGGAACAGATAGTTTTACTCAGTTTATCAAAGAAGAAGAACTTGGAGCGCCAATTGGACAGGGTGGCTTTGGTTCAGTTTATAAATATTATCACAAATTATTAGATATGAATTTTGCTGTCAAGTTGTTTGAACCGATGTTTACATCTAATGAAGATAATATAGAAGGTGAGAAACGGTTTTTTAGAGAAGCAAAAATTCTGTTCTCTCTTAATCATGAAAATATAGTTCGTATTTATGATATTGGAAGGTATAACGGTCAACCGTTTATTCGTATGGAATATGTTGATGGTTACACAATGAACGATTTTGTTGAAAAAAATGGTACAGTATCTTTTAAACGATCAATTAAACCGATTATTGCTTTGCTTGAAGGATTGCAGTACGCTCATTCTCTTGGGGTAATACATAGAGATTTAAAACCATCAAATTTTATGGTGACATCTTCCGGGAAATTTAAAATTATTGATTTTGGGATTAGCACATTTTTGGAAGTAAAAGACTACACAAGACTTACAAGAACTGGAGAATCAATTGCAGGTGGGACATATACCGACCCACAATTGATAGAAAACCCTAAGCTTAGAGATGTTCGTAGTGACATATATTCTGTGGGCGCTATTTGGTATTACTTACTTGTTGGAAGATCTCCTATTGGTGGGGATTTGAAAAAGAATCTTATAAACTCAGGTAATGTAACCGAATTAGAATCAGGGATAATTCTAAAATGCTTGTCAATGAATTTAGAGGATCGATATAATACTTGCTCAGATATATTGTCTATTTTATTTCCAACATCTTCTAACAAATCAGAACAATTTACTGATAATAATCAAAAGAATAACATTACAGAAATTACCCGACAAGCCATATTTGATTATATTATTGATAAAACAAACGAGGATTTAAATGCTTATGTATTAAATGATACTCCTGCGTTTCAAGAACCTGAGCGCGTGTTTTACTATTACGGTAGACGAGACGATATAACATTTCTTGAAAAACTATATGATTTAGATTCTTGTAAAAATCTCCAAGATGAAACATTTCGCGAAGAAATACATCGTCATACTATCCGTAATAATGACTACATTTATGGATGGGTATTTGATGATGAACGTTTAAAATTAAAATCTGGCGACGATGAAACTTTGCTAAAATTCATTGCAATGATGTTTCATCCACTAATCAGATCAGAAAAAAGCGATTGGAAATTGGTATTAAACGAAATAAATAAACTATTAAAAGAAGATGGATATGAGATTTATGAAAGTGATAAGATTTCAGGAAAATCTCTATTTTCATACCGATATGATGTTTAATAATTAAACGAATGGCAAATAAATACCGGACGGGATATTCCCTCCGGTATTCAGCCTTTATATCCAATATATTTATAAAAAGTATCCTTATTAGCCTATCCCTTTCAGCGCAGACCGAAAAAGCAAACAATAAAAAATAAGCAATTCTGAGGTATTACTGAACAAATAAGTAATTTCAGAATTGCTTTTTTATTATAAACAACAGATTTTAATGCTTTTTCTAACCGTTTTTTCGCCCTCTCGCAGTATCTCATACAGCTTCGGGTCGAAGAAAACGCTTTCTGCATCTAAATGCGACAGCCCCTTGTGTTTATTCACTTTTTTCTTCTGCCGCTGCAGGCTCAGACACCTCAGCACGTTCGGATGGCTTCCACAGGTGGATTATTCCCTCATCGTTGAGAAGCTTGATGATAATAACCGAAATGGGAAGAATGAAAATTCCGAGGAATCCGAACATCTGCGAGCCTATATACATAGCCATCAGCGTAACAAACGACGGAAGTCCTACCGTGCCGCCGACAATCTTCGGCTCGATAACCTGTCGCACAACCGTGATAACCGCATATACTACAAGAAGACCGATGCCGAGACCGATTTTTCCCGTAATGAGCGAGTAAATCGCCCACGGCACCATGAACGTGCCTGTTCCGAGAACGGGAAGAATATCAAGAAGGGCAATGATAAGCGCTATAATCACAACATCGCCGTCTTTATACAGCCCTACAAGCTTTAAGATATTCAGTCCGATAAACAGCTCGGTAAAGGTTATCAGAATGATAATAACATAAGAACGGATAAGCTTGCCGATTGACTTGAAAACAATGTGCTTGCTCTTTGACAGCTTGCCGTCATATTTCTCCGGCATCTGCCGTTTTATGAAATTAACAATCCAGTCATAATCAGCCGCCATAAAGCAGGAGGAAATAATTGTAACAAGCACCGCAACAAATACGGACGGAATCTGCTTCGCCGTATCCCATACTCCGCTTAACGGAGTTGAAAGCGATGAAATGGAGAAGTTTTCCGTAACAGAGGTACTGTCAACAATATACTTTGCGATTTCAGAAGCGCTCTTATCGTGAATTACGTTAAACCATCTTTCGAGCGAGCTGACAACTCTCGGCTCGATACTGTCGGGCAGTGCGGATGACGCATTAACGGCCCATGCCTTGACATTGTCAATAAGCGTCGGCATATCCGAAATTTTGTTGCGCACAAATTCGGCAAGACTCTTTACGCCGTCGACAAGCTGAACGCCGAGGAATATAATCAGTCCAGCCAGAACCGCATATAAAACAATAACAAGTACCGTCGTTGTCAGACCTTTTCTGATTTTGATTTTTCTTTCAAAAAAATTTGCAGGGCGCTGAACAATAACGGCAACAAGAAAAGCAAACAGAAACGGGAAGAAAATCCAGAAGCAATACTTTATTATCAGAAAAGCAATCGCAATAAATATCGCAAAATAAACGATATTTATTATCCGTTTTCTTCTCAGCTCAACATTTTTATCCATAAGTTATCTCCTATTTTTTCAGTTCTCTAAGTTTTTTCAGATTTTCGCCGCCGATTACTTTAACGATTTTCTTTTTTATTTCCGTTTTCATGCGCACACTTTTCGGAAGCCACAGCTGCGCAAAATGATGAATTGCCGCACTTTCGTCAGTGATGTAATTTATGCCGTTAATATAATCGTAAGGGCTGAAATATGTACGCGGATAAACCGTTATATCACCTACCGTCTGCCTGCTTCCGTCGGGAACAAGTCCCTTTTCCCGCAGCAGCTTTGTCAGCAGAACAACATTTGTATCCTTATATTTTGTTCCGTCCTCATTAAAATATACCGCGGTTTCGTAATGGTCAAGGTACGTTTTCATCAGCTCATGACCCTTTTCGGTTCCCATAACGCAGGTGCCGACAAAATTGCCCTCCTCAAAGCCGAGGAACACGGTATCGCCAAGGAATTCATCAAGACTTTTCAGCACCTCAACATCGGTGTCAAGGTATATTCCGCCGTTGCTGTAAAGCACATACGCGCGTACATAATCGCTTACGAAAGCAAAATTTCCGTCACTGTAGGCCTCGGCGACAAATCTGCAGGAGCTGATGTCAAAATTATCCTCATTCCATTCCTTTATTTCGTAATCAGGGCAGAATTTTTTCCAGCTTTCAATGCATTTCCGAACAAGCTTCGGTTTTTCTCCCCTGCCGAACCAGCAGTAATTAATGGTTTTATCCATGACATCATCTCCTTCCCGTCCGATGTACATTTATATTATACCAAACCTTTCTTCTAATGCAATTAAAAAGGTGAATAAAAACTAAAAAATTTTTTATTTTTCTCTTTATTATTTTATTGTTTTGTGGTAGAATAGCATGTAATTTGGAAAAATATGAGTACAAGGAGTTAAAAACAATGGATATAGCAATTATGGGCTATGGGGTAGTCGGTTCCGGTGTTGCCGAGGTCATTGCGCTCAACGGCGAAAAGATTGCCGCAAAATGCGGTCAGCCTGAGGTAAACGTTAAATATATACTTGACCTGAGAGATTTCCCCGGTGATGTAAACGAGAAGAAAATTATCAAGGATTTCAATATTATTCTTAATGACAGCGATGTTAAGGTTGTTGTTGAAACAATGGGCGGTCAGCATCCCGCTTTTGAGTTTGTTTCCTCCTGCCTTAAAGCAGGCAAGAGCGTCGTCACCTCCAACAAGGAGCTGGTTGCCGCTCAGGGCGACAAGCTTTTCAGACTTGCAAAGGAAAACAACGTAAACTTCATGTTTGAGGCAAGCGTAGGCGGCGGCATTCCCGTTATACGTCCTATCGACCGCTGTCTCGCGGCAAACCGCATTGACGAGGTTGCGGGCATACTTAACGGAACAACAAACTTCATTCTCACAATGATGATTTACAATTCCATGAGCTTTGAGGATGCGCTTAAGCTTGCTCAGGAAAACGGTTATGCCGAGAAAGACCCCACAGCCGATATCGAGGGCTTTGACGCATGCCGCAAAATCTGTATTCTTGCTTCTCTCTGCTTCGGAAAACATGTTTTCCCCGAAAGCGTATACACAGAGGGCATTACAAAGATTACTCTTGAGGATGTTGAATACGCGCGCGCATGGGGCGGCGTTATCAAGCTTTTAGGCAGAGCAAAGCGTCTCGGCGACAATAAGATTTCCGCAATGGTAAGCCCCGCATTCGTAAAGAACGAAAGCATTCTTTCTGGCGTTAACGATGTATTCAACGCTATCCTCGCACGCGGCAACGCTGTAGGCGATGTATGCTTCTACGGCAGAGGCGCGGGCAAAATGGCTACGGCAAGCGCAGTTGTTGCCGATGTTATCGACTGCATCAATTACATTGACAAGCGCAAGGCATTCGGCTGGGACGACGCAGTTGAAAACTATGTTGTTGACCGCAGCGAATACGAAACATCCTTCTACATCCGCGCAAAGGGCGGCAAAGCACTCGCGCTTAAGTCAGCTGAGGAAATCTTCGGCGACATCAGCATTCTCAACCGCGCAGGCGCTCCCGAGGACGAGTTCGCGTTCGTAACTCCCGTTGATAAGGAAGGCGTTCTTGAGGAAAAGCTCGCAAAGCTTGAAAACATTGAGATTCTCTCAAAAATCAGAGTTGAAAACTATTAATTTAAAGTGGTGATACAGAAATGGGACTTATAGTTCAGAAATTCGGCGGCAGCTCCGTTGCCAACGCCGAAAGAGTGATGAACGTTGCTAAAATAGTAACGGACACTTACAAGCAGGGCAATGATGTTATCGTTGTTGTTTCCGCTCAGGGCGACACAACCGACGACCTTATTGCAAAGGCAAAGGAAATCAACGAAAACGCTACCAAGCGCGAAATGGATATGCTCATGACTGCAGGCGAGCAGATTTCAGTCGCTCTTCTTGCAATGGCAATCGACAAGCTCGGTTTCCCCGCAATATCTCTTCTCGGCTGGCAGGCAGGCTTCCAGACCAACTCGGTTTACTCCGCCGCAAGAATCAAGAAGATTGATACGGCAAGACTTAAAATGGAAATCGGCAACAGAAAAATCGTTATCGTTGCGGGCTTCCAGGGCATCAACAAGTACGACGACATGACAACCCTCGGCAGAGGCGGTTCGGACACAAGCGCGGTCGCAATCGCGGCGGCAATGCACGCAGACAAATGTCAGATTTTCACGGATGTTGACGGCGTTTATACCGCCGACCCGAGAAAAGTTAAAAACGCAAAGCGTCTTTCGGAAATCACATACGACGAGATGCTTGAGCTTGCAACCCTCGGCGCACAGGTTCTTAACAACCGCTCAGTTGAGCTTGCTAAAAAATACAATGTAGAAATCGAAGTTATTTCAAGTCTTAACCCGATTCCGGGCACAATGGTAAAGGAGACAACTAAAATGGAAAAAATGTTGGTCAGAGGCGTAGCTAAGGACACATCAGCCTCCAGAATTTCAATCGTAGGCGTTAAAGACGAGCCCGGTATGGCATACAAGGTATTCTCAAACCTTGCAAAGAAGAACATCAACGTTGACATCATTCTTCAGTCAATCGGCCGTGACGGCACAAAGGATATCGCATTCACAGTAAATGAAAACAGCGCTGACGAGGCTATCGAAGCTCTTGAAAATCTTTCATTCATCGGTGACGCCAAAATCACACGCGACGACAGCGTTGCAAAGGTTTCCGTTGTAGGCGCAGGCATGGAGTCACATCCCGGCACAGCTTCAACAATGTTCGAGGCTCTCTTCAATCAGGATATCAACATCCAGATGATTTCCACAAGCGAAATCAAGATTTCCGTTCTCATTGACAGAAAGGATGCCGACAAGGCTGTTGCAGCCGTTCATGAAGCATTCTTCGGAGATAACGACTGATAAAAGCTAAAAAATTTACCGCAGAGATTATCACAAATCTCTGCGGTTTTTTATATCTTTATTAAAGCCTTTTTGAATATTTTTGCCGTTTGTTTTGTCAGCATCTTAAACAGAACGGAAAGCACAGCGGTAACAGCTGCAACAATGATAAATTTCAGATACAGATGCTCTCCGTTAAAGAGTCCCTTCTGCTCCATTATCAGTTCGGGAATATTCTGAAACATATATGACTCAAATACATACGCTCCGACTGCTCTGAGAAAAGCATTGTCAATTGAAAATTTCATTGTTGCAAGAACAATCAGAACTGTAAACATTATCGCTTCGGGATAAAAGAAATCCTCGCTGACCTCACTCTTAAGATAATGAAGAACTGCAACAGCCGCGCCGGAAGCGCATACCGCTGTAATCCATATCAGATTGCTGCGCTGAATAAACCCTTCAATTTTCTCATGCAGAACGGAATACCACACTCCGAACGCATAACACAGAACGGTATTATACCAGTAAGTGTTTTTCAGCTCCCTCATTATAAAGAAATATGCTAGGCTTAAAACGGTAATAATTGCCGCCGAAAGCTTATATCTGTCCTTTGCGATAATAAACGCAATAAAGGAAACGGCATACATTACAAGAATCGCAAAAATAAACCAGTTTCCGTTATCCATGCTTCTCCAGCCAATAAGTGCGCGGAGCAGATATGTGAAGCTGTAGGTCTTTCCGAGACAGGCATTCACAATGTAAAAAAGAATAACGACAATATCAAAATCAAACAGCAGCTTGAGTATTTTCTGAACGGGCATGTTGACGGCGTATTCCCGTCCCTTCCTTTTGTAGGATTCCATGATGCCGTAGCCCGAATAGAAAAGGAACATCGTAACCATCAGCTGACCGATATAAACGCCGAGTATTCTGTGTACAAGTCTGTCCCCGCCCGCTTCAAATACACAGCGGTTGCAGTAATGCGAAAGCAGAACAACAATTACAAAAATACCCTTGACCGATGCGGTTTTGTCCTTTGAAAGATAATCGTTCCAGCTGTGTTCGCAATCAAAAAGCTGCGGTAAAAAGCTTTTTTTAACTGTACCCGCATGTAACGGTCTGACGGTGATTTTCATTCCGTACAGGCAGACCGCCGCAAATATTATGCAGAAAACAAGCATTTAATCACCCTTCAAATAAACAGTCCCGTAATTCCGTAATAGATTTTTCTGAAAAATACAACTATCTTATAGATGAAGTTTTTGAACGGGGTATAATTTTCGTCAAGAACAAGCGAATTGCCCGTGTCCTTAACGGGAATGAACACAGCCGTTGTTCTGTGTTCCTCGGTCTGACTGTTGGGTGAATGAATGCTCATCATAAGCTGACCGTCGAGCGTTTCAAAAATCATACCGTGACCGCCGTCAAGCCCGTGGAACATATTCTCCCTGTACAGAGCAAGCGGCTGATGCTTCCATTTGCCCGTAATTTCGTTATTGTCCGACCATGCGACGCCGACTGCGTAGCCGCCCTGCTTTGCGCTGTTTGACCATATCATGAGCAGCCTGCCGTTCTCCGTTCTGTAAAGGAACGGGCCGTCGGTAACCTTGCTGTCCGTCCAGAGGTGATTGTTGGCACGGAAAATAATTTCCGGCTCGCTGATAAAGCGGTCAAGCTCAGGACTCAGCTTTGCGATTGCCATATCGCCGATTTCGTCGGGGTTCGATGTCCATTCGCTTACATAAACCATCCACGGCTGACCGTCGCCGTCAACGTAGAGCGTACCGTCAATGCTGTCGTGGTCCCGGGGTGTGATATGTCCGTCGCCGAGTTGAACAAACGGTCCTGTCGGCTCGTCGGCAACAAAGATGCCTACTCCCCTTTTCTCGGTTCCCGCTGAATAATATGTAGCGAAAAGATAGAATTTTCCGTTGTAGTAATGGCACTCGGGCGCCCAGAAATCCTTAATTCCGTCAAAGCCCTCGGGAGGTGTGAACACCTGAACCGGATATGACCAGTCCTCAAGATTTTCACTTACAACGCAGCCATAGCCTCTGCCTGAGGAAAGTCCCGTGCCGTACATGTAATACTTACCGTCATAAACAAGCACAAACGGGTCGCGTATTGTGAAATCCTCACGCTTCTGCGGATAAACATATTCATCTGCTGCATAAGCCGGCATAATAACACATCCCATAACCGTTATTAAGGTAAGAATTAACGCGAGAATTTTTTTCATAATATCAGCTCCGGTTTTAATGAAGGTTGAAAAATGAAGTTGCTTTATCAATGAAGAATTTTCAGCGGGGCACCCACACCTGAATTTTATCTGAAAAATCTGAATGTCCCGATAAATTGGTATTTGCCGCAGTACCTGCGGTCGTTCGCCGGGCTGGCAATTATCAGAATTCCATTACCCTGCGCGAGCCGAAAGAAATGCGCAAATTGGTAAATTGTCGAGATGAAATTCTGATGTTGCCCCGCCTCCCTTGCCCTAAAGGGCATCCCCTGCAAGGGGAATGTCACGAAGTGACAAGGGGTAGGACCGCCGAATGGCGGTGGAGGGATTCTTTCTCAGTTTTCATCAGACTTTTTATAGAATC
>JAZUDP010000124.1:0-4903 GCA_045639705.1 Acutalibacteraceae bacterium | reverse complement strand
AAGTCTGATGAAAACTGAGAAAGAATCCCTCCACCGCCATTCGGCGGTCCTACCCCTTGTCACTTCGTGACATTCCCCTTGCAGGGGATGCCCTTTAGGGCAAGGGAGGCAGAGCAACATCAAAAATTCAGCTCGACAATTACCAATTTATACATTTCTTACGGCTCGCGCACGGAAATAATTAATCTGATAACTGCCAACCCGGCGAACGACCGCAGGTATTGCGGCAAATATAAATTTTAAAATTAATACAAGAAATATTTTATATTGACAGCAGAACAAATGTTCGCTATAATAGTAATCGGGGAAGTTTTAATACTCCCCGGGAGAAAATAAAAATGAGAAAGGAAAATTCAATGAACAGAAAGCATGAAGCCTCAGGGGCTTTTTTTATTATACCCAAAGCGCTGATTTACTGCGATGAATACAGCCCGATTTCCGCGAGGGCGAAGCTGCTTTACGGTCTGCTGCTTGACAGGATGAAGCTTTCGGAAAAGAACGGACTTAGGGACAGCGAGGGAAAATGCTACGTTCACTTTTCAATTAAGGAAACCGTGGAAACCTTCGGCTGCGGAACCGCAAAGGCTGTTGAATATTTCAGAGAGCTTGAGCATTCGGGACTGATAAAGAGAGTAAAACAGGGTCAGGGTAAGAAAATCAGAATCTATATTACGGATACAAAACTGCTTCCGGACGGAAAAAACATGACTTTCCGGACAGAAAATTCCGAAGCTTCCGAAAAGGAAATTCAGGACTTTTCCGATGAGAAAGGAAATAATACTGAAAAGAATAATACTGATTTCAGTAATACCCTCCTCAGATGTTCCGCGGAGGAGGAGATAAAAGAAAACATCAATTATAGTTATCTAACCGAAATAGAAAACAGAGACGAAATCGACTCGGTTGTATCCATAATTGACGACACGGTCAACACCTGCTGCCGGACAGTACATATCGGCGCTGAGGTTTATCCGCGTGAAAAAGTCCGTGAGCGGCTGATGAGTCTTAACGAGGAGCATATAATTTATGTACTTGAATCGCTGCGGACAAACAGAAATCAGATTCGGGATATCCGCGCCTATATTCTTAAGCTTCTTTTTTATGCTCCTGCAGCAATGAATCTATATTACACCGCAAAAGTCTCCTCGGATATGAACAGAGACAGCGGTTGATTATGTCTGCAGACTTCCGCGCATCTGCCTCAGAATCGCTTTTTCACGGCGGCTTACCTGAACCTGCGTCATGCCGAGCTTCTTTGCGATAACCGTCTGAGTCAGACCCGAAAAATAACGCAGTCTTATTATTTCCCTGTCCCGTCCGTCAAGCGAGTTCATAACCTGCTCAAGGGCGACAAGAGTTGAAATATCCTCCTCGGGTGAACTGACGGGAATGTCAAACCCGTTTCCGCTTTCATCGTTCTGCTGCGTTATGGAAATAACGGGCATTGACGCCGTAATAGCCTGCGCCGTTTCAAACTCGTCAAAGCCGAGCCTGTCCGCAAGCTCCTTAACGGTCGGCTCACGGTCAAACTGTCTGATAAAGCGTTCACGTTCAAAGCTTATTTTTCTGCCCTTTTCTTTAATCGAACGGCTGACGCTGACAGTGCCTCCGTCGCGGAAAATCCGTTTGATTTCACCGAGAATCACGGGAACCGCGTAGGTTGAAAAAGAATAACCGAGCGTTTCGTCGAAGCCGTCGACAGCCTTGATAAGTCCTACACAGCCTGCCTGAAAAAGGTCATCATAATCAGCTCCCCTGCCCGTCATTTTATGAGCGCAGGAATGTACAAGCCCGAGGTTGGAGCTTATCATCACATCGCGTTTGCTTTTTTCAAGTATCATAGAACAGCACGCCCGTTGATTTTCTTGTACATTGTGACAGTCGTACCCTTTCCCGGCTTTGAGCGCACGGAAATTTTATCGGTAAAGCTTTCCATCACGGCGAAGCCGAGACCCGCACGTTCCCCGCCGAGAGTAGTGAAAAGCGGCTCCATTGCCTGCCTTACATCAATAATTCCGCAGCCCTTATCCCGAACCGAGATTTTTACCGTACCGCCCTCGCAGACAGCGGCATATATGTATATTTTGCCAACGCTGTCGGGATATGCGTGAACAATGCAGTTTGTAACAGCCTCGCTGACAGCCATTTTGATATCGGAAATTTCATCAAGCGTCGGGTCAAGCTGAGCGGCAAAGGCTGCAACAGCGGCGCGTGAAAAGCCTTCGTTGACTGATTTTGAATCAAATGTCATTCTGAATTCGTTAATTATCCGCATTATTTCCATCCTCTCTTTTGCTGATTTTTGCGATTCTTTCAAGACCGGCGAGCTTCATTATTCTGTAAATCTGAGGCGAAAGATTGGTGACCATTACCCTGCCGCCGAATGACTGCACCGTTCTGTAACGGCCCATAATAAGTCCGACACCCGACGAGTCCATAAAGGTAACGTCGGCAAAGTCAAGCTTTAAAAGGTTCGGTCTGTACTCCTGCAGTGCCGCGTCAATGTCCTCTCTTATGTCCGCGGCGGTGTGGTGGTCAAGCTCACCCTCGATGAACGCCGTCACACGTTCCCGCGTTGAAATAATCCGTACCGGCATATTTATCACTCCTATTATTCTGTTATTTAAGTTTACAAATACGATATATTGCCAAAGGCTCCTTTTGAAAGGAGCTGTCGCGAAGCAACTGAGGATTTGTTGCGGCAATTGTCAATCACCCGTCACGGCTTACGCTGTGACTCTCTCTTTCAAAAGAGGGCATGGGCAAAAGCAGAGCCCTTGCCCTACAAACATATTTATTGCGTCCTGTCATTCTGAGGAGGAACGACAAAGAATCTCAAAAACGGTAGGCTGAGATTCTTCACTTCGTTCAGAATGACACTCAATTATGATGTCCCCTGCAATGCTGACTGAAAACGGCTGTAGAGGATGGTCTCCCCGACATCCCGAAAAAAATTAACCTGTTTGCGCACCGCAATAATAATTTCGATAATTGCCAACCCGGCGAACGACCGCAGGACTGCGGCAAATACCGATTTGCAGATTTAAAACAAAAGCAAAAAGCACCTATCAGAATGATAGATGCTTCTATGTGAATATTTTGTTGAAATATGTAGTCAAATGCTTATTTTTTCAGGTTTTTTATATCCGAGGCAAGATAAAGCGAGCCGCACACAAGCACAGCATCATCCTTTTCCGCCTTTTTAAGCGCCTTTTCATATGCCTTTGCGCAGTCGTCAACAGCCTTGACCTTTGAACAGTACGGCTTGACGGCGGCGGCAAGCTCCTTTGCGGGCAGAGCGCGCGGATTGGACGGCGTTGTTGTATAAATCCTTGAACACAGCGGGGCGAGATTCTTCACGCAGTAGGAATAGTCCTTGTCCTTCATCATACCGAAAACAGCAATGATTTTCTTATCCTTAAGGAACGACTTTATTGTTGCGCACAGCGCGTCAACGCCCTCGGGATTATGTCCGCCGTCAATCATTACAAGCGGATTCTGACTTATAATCTCGTTTCGCGCAGGCATCTTTACACTTGAAATGCCCGTTATCATCTGCTGCATCGAAATATCCCAGCCGTTCTGCTTAAGGGTATTAATCGCGGCGATGGCTGTTGAAAAGTTATAAATCTGATGCTTGCCTGTAAGCGGAATCTTGAACGTACAGCCTGCATAAATAATCGTCGAGCCGTCAATTTCCTCGCGGAGAAGGCGGATTTTGCCAAGCTCAGAATGCATGTATGAGCAGTTCATCTTCTTCGCCTGCTCCTTGATATAGCGCTCAACGGCAAAATCGGGCTGAGGATAACCGACTACCCTGCCGCCCTCCTTGAAAATTCCGCATTTCTGCTCTGCGATTTTCAGAAGCGTATCGCCGAGAATCGCGGTATGGTCCATTGAAATGGAGCATATTACGCTGACCTCGGACTGTTTAATTATATTCGTTGAATCAAGCAGTCCGCCGAGACCGACCTCAAGCACAACGATATCGCAGGCGTTATCAAGGAAATACTGAAACGCTGCGGCAGTGATAATCTCAAATTCAGTCGGTTCGATACCCTTCTTCGAAAGCCCTTCCACAATCGGCTTAATAGCGGTGACGAGCTTTGCAAGCTCCGCTTCGGGTATCATCTGCGAATTAATCTGCATCCTCTCGCGGAAATCGATTATGTACGGTGAGGTGAACAGGCCCGTTTTATAACCCGCAGACTCAAGCACCTTTGCAATCATATTGCAGGTTGAGCCCTTGCCGTTTGTGCCTGCTACATGGACGAATTTCAGCTTATCCTGCGGATTGCCGATTGCGTCGCACAGCGCGGTGATTCTTTCCATGCCCGGACGGCTGCCGAATTTCATGCGCGAATGTATAAATTCAAGTGATTCTTTGTAATTCATATGGTCACTTCGTTTCGTTATTATATTACCGCAGGGAACCCCCGGCGAGGGTTCCCTACGGCAAAACAATCAGTGATTGTTTCGCCTACCCTCCTGCGCTTTGTATTCATTGGGTATTCCGCACTCTGCGGAGTGCGTCTCAGGGCTCTGCCCTGATAACCCGCAGCCTTTGAAAAGGCTGGCGAAACTTTTACCCTTGTTTGATTTTACAGTTGTTTACTTTTGTGCATCAATATAATCACAGGCTGCAAGTGCGGCGATTGCGCCGTCTGCAGCCGCGGTTGTTACCTGACGGATTCTCTTTGAACGGCAGTCACCTGCTGTGAAAATTCCGTTCGTCTTTGTTGTGCAGCTCTCGTCTGAATCCGCGTATCCTCTTTCGTCAAGAGCGATAACATTGCTGAAAGCTTCGTTCTGCGGAATAAGTCCGATTGCTATGAACAGGCCGTCAAGGCTGAGCTCTGTTTTCTCGTCCTTTTCATTCTTTATGATTATTCCCTTAAGGTCG
>JAZUDP010000123.1:0-6910 GCA_045639705.1 Acutalibacteraceae bacterium | reverse complement strand
ACTCTGATTGTCGCGGTGTTGATTGTGCCGTCTGTTCCGTGGAAGTATACAGAGCCGTTGAAGGTAAGCGTACCGTCTGCATTCTCCGTTGCCTTGGAAAGACCGAGTGTGAAGGTTTCGCCTTCCTTGTTCTTAAGCTGAACAATCTCTGTATCTGCGCCTGCGACAACTGAAATCTTAACCGAGCCCTTCTTGCCGTTTGCCTTTGCAAGAGTTGCCGAGATGATATCCGAATCAAGCTCTGCATACTTATTTACAAATCCGTATGCGTCAGAAACATCTTCCCATACCGATGAGCCTGCCTCTTTAACTCTTACGCCGGTATTGCCCTCCGCAAGCGGGGTTGTGATTGTCCAGATTTCATATGCAAGGTCCTTGCTTGTACCCGGAACAACATTGCCTGCCGCGTCATAGCTTACGATTGTAACGCTTTCATGGTGTCTGTCAAATGAACGTGTGCCTGTGCCGTTGCCGTGGTCAAGCTCCATGAACTGAACCATGTTGGGTCTGCCGTTGATTGTTACTTCATATGTATTGGTATTGCTCTTTGCAGGCTCATATTCTACATTTGTTACGTTTACCCATGTTGTTACAAGTCCGTCATCTGACGGGTTGACTGCTGTATTGCTGTCGCCGACTGTTAAATCGCCGAATTCAACCATATAGCCCTTGGGTTTATATCCGCTCGGCAATCCCGCGAGGTCATAAGGAATATCATTCCATGAGTATTTACTGATTTCAGAACCTGTGCTGTAGCCTGAGCCTGTCATAAGCGTTGTCAAAGAGTTTTCTGCTGAGCCTCCGTTGCTTGAACTGGGTTCTCCTGAATCCCAGTTGAAATAATAACCCTTATTGGCATTTCTTGCAAAATCAGCAAGTCTCTCCTCATCGTATTCGTGAATTCTGCCGTCAGGAACATTTTCTATATCAAAAAATTCCGTTCCGATTTCGGGACCGCAGGACCAGCACCAGTTATCTGTGGTTTCAGTTGTGCTGAAGCTGTTGTAATAGTTGCCGTCTTTATCTGAAGGCTTAAGTCTTGAAGAACCGAGCCAGCCGATTTTATTGCCTGAAGCCTCATAAATAAATGTATCTTCGGTTTTTGATGTAATTGTCGCAAGATAGCCCTGACGTCCGTTATACTGCATATCTCTTGCAGCGTCATAAGCCTCTGTCCATGTGCAGTTTGTATCATTAACAAAGGTGTAGTAATGGTCGGTTTCTTCACAGTAGAAATATGCCGAATTGGGTTCATTCGCCAGAAGTTCTACTCTGATATTCTGCTCTTCTTTAAAATCAAACTTGATTTTGCTGATAAGATTTTCCGCAATCTCCTCCGCTGTTGCGGGCTCGCTGAGATTTACATAAATCTTGTAATCGTCGCTGTTTGCCGATTTGCTGTAGCCTGCGGGAAGTGTGATTGTGTCGCCGTCCGAAATTTCACTTCCGACGTAAATCGCAGCACAGCCGTATTTTCCGTTGCCGTTTCCTTCTGCGTTGCAGAATGTCTTTGTCTTTCTGTCATAAGTGCCGAGAGTGATAGTATCAGGCTCGGGAAGGATGGAAACAGTCTTGCTTGCAGCTTCATAATCCTCGTGCCATACCTTTACGGAATCAGCTCCGTTGATTACCTCTGCGGGAATATCAATTCTGAAGCCCTTGCCGATATAATCGGACATATCGAGTGAATATGTTTTATCACCTATCTGAATTTTAAATGTCTTGTCAGTATCTGTTTCGCCCCAGTAGCCTGTAACTGTTGCCGTGCCGTCGCCGTTGTCAATACCGTTAAGGTTGCCGAGCAATGTTGAAAAGCTTATATCGTCCAGCATATTTCCCGCGCCAATTACATCGTTGCTTATTGAAACAAACGCAAATCTTGTTACATTCTGATTTGCAGGAACAATGTAAACGCCCTTTGAATCATACCATTTATCGCTGTTTGCAGTTTTTGTCAAAGACAATCCTGCTAATTCATCATTATTGGCATAAGCGTTTACACCTGAAACGCCTGTGCTTTCATATACAGCTTTTGTTTCTTCTTTTATGGCTGAATCTACATTTTCATTAACGCCTGACGCAATTCCGTCGGGAGCGCCGATTTCAACTTTCATATCCTGCGTTTCTGCACCAATTGCACTTCTTAAACCGTGCTTGAGAGTCCAGCGGATTATATCTCCCGAACAAGTGGTTAAATCCTGATACAGAACAGCTGAATTAGATAAGTTCATTTCAATAAAGAACTGACCTCTCGAAACAAGATTATCATTATACGCCCACTTTGTACCGTGCGAAACGCCGTTTCCGAATCCGTCATCCCATTCAAAGTTAGCACCCTGATAATAAGATGTTTCTGTTGTGTTCCAGCCTTCGTCAACGCCGTTTACCTTAACATCTTTATGCTTGTCGTCGTTCATCTGGTTTATTAAGCCGCGGTCTGCATAGGTTTTCCATGTTGCGAATGAATCAACAACAACACCGTCCATCTGTCCGTATGTGCCTGTATAAGTCATCCACGGACAATCATCAAAGCTTCCGTTGATAATCTGTGTCGGTTTGTACTTACTGTCATTGTAAGCTGATACAGTGATTCCGTCTGACGCACTTGACGATACCATAAGCATCGTGAAGCAGGACAGAACCATTACAATCGACAGAACAATACTTAAAGTTCTTCTTGTTTTTTTCATTTAATACATCTCCTTTTTTATTTGCGGTTACATTCCGTTGATAAAATCATATCATCAATGTAAAAATCTGTCAATTAAATGAATTATTTTTAATGTTTTTTTAAGGCTATTATTCGCTTTAATAATCATTTGCAAAAATAAAGCACCCACAGGCGTGAGTGCTTAAAAATTATACTGTCTGCTGGCTGATTGCTTCAATATTGTTTACAACCCAGTCGAATGTATCGTCAGTGAGAACAGAGCCGCAGTATTCGCAGACCGTTGACTGATTGATATCTATCGGAGCGCCGCAGTGAGGACACTGCTTTGCACCGAAGCCCGTCTGCTGTGCCGCTGTATAGCCTGTTGACCTTGCAAGACTCCAGCGGTAGCACATGAACTTTTCCTTGCCCGGATCGCCCTTGATAACATTGCCGGTGCTGTCGTCAACAACATAATCTCTGATTCTCGTTCTGAGTTCGGCAACGATTATATCCATGCCCTGCTCCTGCTTGTATCCGACAAGTCTTACATACTGCACGGCAATATCTTCAACACGGTTCGTCTTCTTTCCCTTTCTGTAAGCATCAAGCTGACCGTCAACCTGAGCAAACAGAGAGTCTGAAAGATACTGGCGGACATCGGTAAGGTCTTTTGCCTGCCATGAATGCTGAAAATGAACATAAATATTTGAAATCTTTTCTCTGAATTCCGATTCTGAAAAGCTCGGGTCGATTTTCAGATAATCGGCAATCGGAAGCAATGACGGGTCGGGCTTAATCGGAGTTCCCGTGACAACGGGTTTCTTTTTGCGGTTCCTGATGCTGTTGACAACAATAACCACAATCGCAATAAGAATAATCAGTCCGATAATCGAAGACATTGAGGAGCCTTCAAAGGACGACGGTGAAGAGCTGCCACCGTAAAACACAGCATTTCCGAAGCCGCCGTAATCGTAATCGTCACTGTCATAATCGTCATCGCCGTAGTCGTAGCTGTCATAATCATAGCTGTCGTATCCGCCGTAATCGTAGCTGTCATATCCGCCGCCGAAATCATAATCGTTGTCGCCGGCAAAATCGCCGAATTCAAGCGGCCTGACGATTTGTTCCGATGCAGAAATATGAACTATTGAAAAGGAAAACAGCACGCACAAAGAAACTATGCATACAAGGATTTTTGCAATACTGTTTTTCAAAGCACACACCTCTTTATTGGTTATATGAATATATTATACAGAATTTCTCTGTTTCTGTCAATTTCTATTTTTTGTGACAGCATTAAAAACATGCTGACTTATTGTTCCGCAATATTCAAATAATTATAGACGAAACAGACTTTTTGATGTATAATAATCCAAATACGAAAGGCTGTGACGATATGGGCAGAATAAAGCCGATGTACGGCGGAATAAAGCTGAATGCTGCAATAACAAGCGACAATCATCTTGATATCAGTACAAAAACAAACAAAAACAGAATTAAGATAATCAGACGCACGCTTAAGGATATTCTGAAAAGCACATGCCCTTTTGATGCTTATATCACTGTCGGCGACACGACCTCGAAGGGCATTACGGAAAACTGGGAAAAGGTTAAGGAAAGCTTTGACGGGCTTAAGCCTGCGGATAATATTCTGTTCACCATCGGCAACCATGACTCATGGGATGAAAACAGACATACAGGCTATGCAAACGCGATAAAGAACTATTATAAATATAACGAAATCATCTGCGGTCAGAAGCTTGACAAGCCGTATTTTTCAAGAGTGATAAAGGGTTATCACTTTATCTTCCTCGGAAGCACCGGGGTTCCCGAAAACGAGGACTGCGCCGCCCTCGGTGACGAACAGCTCAGATGGCTGAAAGCGGAGCTTAACGCTGCGGCAGAAAGCTGTAACCCGATTTTTATTTTCTGTCATCAGAGTATAAACGGAAACCACGGTCTGCCGCGCACATGGGCGGAAAAGGAGGAGGACTGGGAGCCGGAAATCGGCGGTATCGGCGGCGAGTCGGACAGGGTAAAGGAAATTATAACGCAGTATAAGAATGTTTACTATTTCAGCGGTCATTCGCACATGGGACTCTGCGGCGAAAAAAGTCTTAAGCTTAACGGCTACGCAAGCTTTGAACAGCATGACGGAGTTAATTATATCAATCTCCCCTGCCTCACCCGTCCGAATCATCACGGAGAAACAGCAAAAACGGGCTTCGGTATTCTGCTTGAGGTTTATGCGGACAGGGTTGTTATCCGTCCGCGCAGATTCGAGACAAAAACGATGAATAAGAAAATTATTATCAAGGACGGCAAGCCGTATTTTGAGGAAAAGATTAATTGCTGTAAGTAAGAAGCTGAACAGACAAATTGGGAATTGTCGAGCTGAATTTTTGATGTTGCTCTGCCTCCCTTGCCCTAAAGGGCATCCCCTGCAAGGGGAATGTCACGAAGTGACAAGGGGTAGGATCGCCGAATGGCGGTGGAGGGATTCTTTCTCAGTTTTCATCAGACTTTTTATAGAATCCCCTCGCCAACTATCGTTGGCCCTCTCCCCTTTAGACAAGGGGCGCTTGCTCCATCCAATCTCATCGATAAATTGTAATTAATTAATCTGATTACAGGTTAAAAGGAGGATAAACATGGCAAAAACAGCAAATCCCGAAAAGGTAAGAAAAGAAATTGAAAAGCGAGAAAAACAGCTTAACCGTCCGCGCGGAAAGTATTATCTCGCTTATCTGTTATTCATCATAAGCATCATTTACATTACGGACGAGGTTGCCTCGGCAATCGGCACATTCATGAGGACGGAAATCGCCAACGACATGATGTCAAAATTCGGCGAAGCCTCCGTAAGTATGCTCGACATCATCACGGTTATTTCGTTCCCGTTTATGGCTCTCGGCGTCATCTATAAGCCCCTTGCCGACAAATTCGGCAGGAAACCGTTCCTTGTAATCAATACGCTCGGAATGTGTCTGGGTCTTATTGTTGTTTATGCCACGAATAACGTTATCGGTTACGTTATCGGTGCCTGCATGACGCAGTTCTTCATAGTCCATGATATGCAGGTTGTCTATATCATGGAATCCGCACCCGACAAGCACCGCGCGAAAATCTATTCCTGCATAAAATGTATTTCCATGCTCGGCGTCATGGTTATTCCCCTGCTGAGGAAATATCTCATGCACGAAACATCGCAATGGAGAAGAGTTTATATCATTCCCGCAGTTGTCGGTCTCGTTGTCGGCCTCGCCTCGCTCCTGCTGGCAAAGGAAACCGACGCATTCAACCTTGCAAGAATCAATTACCTTAAAGGCAACACTCAGGAAAACGGCACGGAAGCAAGCGGCGGCATGATATCGGCACTTAAATTCGCATTCAGCCACAAGCAGCTGAGATGGATTTTCCTTGCACTTGTTTTCTGCGAAACGGGCTTCATTCTTACGAACGACTACCAGGTCATTATGACCTATGGCTACGCCAACAAATTCCTTGAGCAGGGAATGTTTACAAGCCTTGACGCAGCACTTGAAAGCGTCGCTGTCAATGAAATTACAACAGCTCTTTTCCTCTATCCTGTAGGCTGTGCCATCAGTCAGCTTTTCCCCGGATTCATCTCGGATAAATTCGGCAGAAAAAAGAGCGCAATTACCATGTCTGCCGCCGCAATCATATGCTTCCTGATTTTCTGGTCCGGCTCACGCTACGGACTTGACCCGCGCATTGTCGGCTTCTTCTGCGGTGCAAGCGTAGGCTTCTTCTGGGATAACATTGATACAATCACTCTGATGGCAGGTGAATCCACACCCACGGCTCTGCGCTCCTCCATGCTCTCCGTAACATATCTTCCGGTCGGCATCGGAATCGGCATTTCCTTCGGAGTTTCAATTCCGCTCATGGCTCATTTCGGCAACTCAGCCGTCGGCATTATCGCGCTGTGTCTTGCCGTTCCGGGTCTGCTTGCGGATTTTATAATTCTTACGTTGAAAGTCCGCGATACAAAAGGCGTTGACCTGACAAAAATCAAGGGCGACGAATGGGACTAAGCACTTGAGGTAATAAGTAATAACGGGTTCTGCCCGTACCGATAAAAAAGCGCTCACGTTGGGCGGTGCAAATTAGGGAGAAACCGGTTTTGAATGGCTATAATCGCCTTATACTTGCTGAAAAACCTTGAAATACGCGAGTATTCCTGCGGTTTTGTCAGCAGCGTCTAAGTCTGATTCTATCTCATTCAAAACTACT
>JAZUDP010000122.1:0-73519 GCA_045639705.1 Acutalibacteraceae bacterium | reverse complement strand
GTTTTGAATGAGATAGAATCAGACTTAGACGCTGCTGACAAAACCGCAGGAATACTCGCGTATTTCAAGGTTTTTCAGCAAGTATAAGGCGATTATAGCCATTCAAAACCGGTTTCTCCCTAATTTGCACCGCCCAATGCGACAACCCCGTTTTCTGTCGGTTTATTTAACTGAAGCTGCTATATATTCGGTAACCTTTTTTGAGCCTGTTATTGCAAGATGCTCCGCGTCATAAAAATCCGTTTCGTCAAGTACCTCCGATTTTACTGCGCGGTCATTTATATTGATAAATTCAATTCCGTTTTTTTCCGAAATTTCAAGTATTCTTTTCTGAATTTCAACAGAATATTCCGATTCTTCCCTGTATGCAGAGTCGGAAACAGGAAGCTGAGTGAAGTAAAGCCTTAGCCCTTTATCCCTGCAGAAATCGATTATTTTCTGAAGATATTCAAAGCTTTTCCCGTCTGTGTTTTCCGTCAGCTCAACGTTATCCGGCAGGTCAAGCTTTCCGCTTGTGGGTTTATTATACGGAACATATCCCATGTAATAATACGGCTCATAAAGCTCGGAAACATTTTCATAGCTTCTGTATTCGTCTGACAGCTTGGTTCTGATAAGCGAGGGAATTTCGTAAAAATGCTCTTTGTAATAAGTGCTTCTGAAAAGAAGCTGCGGCAGCTCGTCCGCTGTAAACTCGGCGGCAACATAGGCGAGCTTGTTTTTTATTCCCGTGAAACGGTCGGACATAACGATTTTTCGCTGCAAATCCGTACCCTTGCTTTTCTGTGTGTCCATAAATGAGCCGACATAAACATCAACAAATATATTTTTCATATTCGGACAGTAATCATAAAGGTCCTTCATATAATAATAGGACTCGGAAATTTTCTGAGATGTCGTACCGCAGTTCATTGTGCATGAACCTATTCCCGCGGACTCGTCAAAAAGCTTCGGGTCAAGGTCGATGTACATGTGTGAAGCGCCGAGAAACAGCGTGTCGATTTCATTGCGGTGTTCCTTTATATCATGGTTTACCCAGTGTGAAAAGCTTATCGGCGATACAGCCCATGCAGCGGCCTGCTGAATAACAACGAAGACAATTATAAGAGATAGAATTTTTAATAAACGCTTCTTCATTATTATCACCTCTCAGAACTGAGCGTACATGAATCCGCCGGTCAGGTCGTTTGCCGTTCCGCCGAAAAGCAGAATGGCGAAAACGATGACAAGAATGACCGCGGACTGGAGTATCCAGCTTTTACGGCAGACTGCCTCTGTAACCGAACCGCGTTTTTCTTCATACAGGCTGTGGAAAAACAGAACGGCACAGGAAGCAAAAACGATGCCGATGCCGACAATACCGTTGTCGATAAGCTTCGGCAGAAGCTCTGTTAATGACATTGACGAGGGCAGGGGAGAAGTGAACATTCTTGCAAAGCTTCTGACGGAATCTGTCAGCGTATTGAATTCACAGATGAAATTAAGCAGAGTTACAAGCAGATATGTTCTGACAATCTGAAAAACCCTCCACGGCAGAGATTCTGTTTTTATCTTAAGCTTTTTGTTAACCGCGGTATATGTATTCTTAAACTGCTGACTGAATATCATAATCAGACCGTTTGAAAAGCCCCAGACAATTTCCGTCCAGCATGCGCCATGCCACAGACCCGTAAGGAACCATACAATCGCCATTGCGAGAAATGTAGGTACGTTGGTTGCGGCTGTTTTGTGTCCCTTTGCACGGAGCTTTTTGGCAATATCCATTGATTTTTTCGACATGAACATTGGATAGAACAGATAGTCTCTGAACCATGAGCAGAGGCTGATATGCCATCTGCGCCAGAACTCCGCAAGGCTGTGCGAAAAATACGGGCGGTTGAAGTTCTGCGCAAGCTCGATGCCGAGGATATCCGAAAAGCCCATTGCGATATCCATGTATCCGGAGAAATCGGCGTAAAGCTGAACACCGTAAAGCAGAAGTCCGATAAAAATTGTGATACCGCTGTATGACATGTAGTTTTCACTTACTTCATTTATCAGCGGAGCAAGATTGTCGGCGATTACAAGCTTTTTGAAAAAGCCCCAGAGAATAAGAAAAATTGCTTTTTTCGTTCTTGTAAAAGAAAATTTATGCTCCGCAAAAAGCTGAGGAGCGAGCTTGCCGAATCTGCCGATGGGGCCTTCGATAATCTGCGGGAAATATGAAACAAACAGCGCTGTTTTGAAAAAGTTCTTTTCGGCCTTTGCCTGTTTGCGGTAAACATCAATAATATAGCCTGTTGACTGGAACGTGTAGAATGAGATGCCGAGAGGAAGAAGCAGGTTAAAGCCTGCGTGTCTTGTTTCAAGTCCGAAAGATGCGAGAAGCGAGGTCACGTTTGAAACAGCGAAATCGGTATATTTGAAAACGCTGAGAATGCCGATATTGATACATATTGCCGCGATGAGAACTGCCTTGCGCTTTTTATCGCACTTAGCCCTCAGAGCTTTCTTTTCGTCCTTTGTGATTTCTGTACGGGATTTGATATCAGCGTCGGTTCTGTCCTTAAGGGACTGAATGCCTCTTGCGGCGAAATAGGTAACCGCCGTGGTGATAAGCATATAAACAGGGAGCTTATCGCTTGCAAGGTAATAGAAGGCATAGCTGAATATCAGAAGCAGCGGCCACTGACATTTTTTCGGCAGGACAAAATACAGCACGGCAAGTGCTGTAAAAAACAGTATGAAGCTGAATGACAGAAATGTCATAGTATCACCTGAAAAAATCCGATTATCAATTTATTCTATCAAAAATTATTACTGATTTCAACATCTAAATATTGAATTGGGTTTGTTATTGAAAATAAATTCCGTTTATGATATAATTATATATCTTTCAGAAGGGGGCGTATACCTTGCAGAAAAATGTTCTGGAATGGCTTGAAAAAACAGCGGCGGCCTTTCCCGATAAAACCGCGTTTGAAGATACGGAAAACGCTGTAACTTTTTCCGAGGTTCTTTCCGCCGCAAAATCAACAGGAACAGCCCTGTCTGAATATGTATCCCCCTGCAGACCTGTTGCAGTTCTTTCGGGACGGCATGCGTATACTCCCGGGGTATTTCTCGGCGCTGTTTACGCGGGCTGCTTTTACGCGCCGCTTGACGGCGGAATGCCCGATTACAGACTCAGTCAGATATTGGGAATACTTAAACCCGAAATCATCGTTGCCGACAGCGAGAGCTTTGAAAGAGCAAAAAGTCTTGCGCCCGGATGCAGAGTTCTGATTGCGGAAGAAATAAAAAAGACGGCGGCCGATGACGAAAAGCTTGCAAAAATCCGCCGCTCTGCAAAAATCACCGACCCGCTTTACGTTATTTTTACCTCGGGTTCTTCGGGAATTCCGAAGGGCGTTATTACCTCTCAGCAGTCACTCATGTGCTATATTGAGGCTTATGACAAGGTTATGAACATAACCCCGGACGATGTTCTCGGAAATCAGTCTCCGCTCGATTATATCGCGGCAATCAGAGATATTTATCTTCCGCTTAAAAACGGAGCTTCGATGTTCATTATCCCGAAGCAGTGCTTTGCAATCCCGACAAAGCTTTTTGATATACTCAACGAAAAAAAGATTACGGCAATCGGCTGGAGCGTATCCGCGCTTACCGTGCCGACGGCTATGGGCGTTTTCAAATACAGCTCGCCGCAGTATCTTAAAAAAGTCTGCTTCTCAGGCTCGGTTATGCCGTGTAAATATCTGAAAATATGGCAGGAAAACCTGCCGGACGCGCTTTTTGTTAACCAGTACGGTCCCACGGAAGCAACGGCGTCATGTACATATTATGTCATCGAAAACAAGGTTGACGGTAACGATACCCTTCCCATAGGAATTCCGTATGAAAATTATTCTGTTTTTCTGCTCAATGAGGATAACACCGCAACGCCGCAGGGGAGCCTCGGCGAAATATGCGTAAGCGGTCCGATACTTGCTCTCGGTTACTATAATGACCCCGTAAGAACGGCGGCCTCGTTTATTCAGAATCCGCTTAACAGCTGTTACGGAGAGCTGATATACAAAACGGGCGACCTCGGACTTATGCGTGAGGACGGCGTGCTTGAATTTCACGGCAGAAAAGACAGGCAGATAAAGCATCTCGGTCACCGTGTTGAGCTTGACGAAATCGAGGAAGCAGTAAAGACTGTTGAAAATGTAAGCGAATGTCTTGCCGTATACAATCAGCAGAAGGAGCAGATTATGCTTCTCTATACGGGTGAAGCGTCAGCAAAGGAAATTGCTCTTGAAATCAGAAAAAAACTGCCTGAATTCATGCTCCCGAGAAAGACGCTGAAGCTTGAGGAAATGCCGCGGCTGCCCAACGGAAAAATTGACATGCAGACAATAAAGGAAAACTATATTAAATAAGTGAGGAAAATAATTATGAAAGATGAACTGATGGAGATTCTTGAAGCTCTCAGACCCGATGTGGATTTTGAAAACGAAACGGCGCTTATTGACGATGAAATACTCAGCTCAATGGATGTTGTCGCAATCGTAAGTGAGATGGTTGATGCGTTTGACATTATGATAGGCGTTGAACATCTTATTCCCGAAAATTTCAATTCGGTTGACGGAATGCTTGACCTTATTGAAAGGCTTCAGGACGGAGAATAATTTATGAAAAGCTTTTACAGGGATATGACGGGCGCAACGCCTGCGTATGTTTTTGATACTGACGCTTTTTCTTCACGCATAAAAAAGACGGCGGAGAAGCTCGACGGAATACCGCTCTGTTATTCGATAAAAGCAAATCCTTTTCTGATAAATTATGTTCCGGAAGAGATTACCCGTCTTGAGGTATGCAGTCCCGGCGAGCTGAAAATCTGTGAAGCGCTTGATGCCGACATGAGCAGAATTATTTTCTCCGGCGTCAACAAAACCGCCGAAAATGTACAGTGCGCGATGGATGACAATGTCGGAATTTTCACCGCGGAGAGCAGGTTGCATTTACAGCTGATAAACGACTGCGCTGTCAGGTGCGGCAAAAAGGTGAAGCTTATCCTCAGACTTTCCTGCGGCAATCAGTTCGGTATGGACGGCAGCGATATAAAGGATATCATCGCGGAAAAAGAAAAATTCACAGGCGTTGATATTGCCGGCATACATTATTATGCGGGAACGCAGAAGAAAAAAGCTGTTTTTATTCAGAAGGAGCTTGAAACGCTTGAAAAGTTTCTCGGCATGCTTAAGGCTGAATACGGATTTGAGCCTTCAATGGTAGAGTACGGTCCGGGAATTGCAGCCGATTATTTCGGAGAAGAACCCGAAAAAACGGATATGGAGCTGCTTGACGAAGTGTCGTCGCTTTTAAGGGCGTTTGCCGAAAAATATCCGCTGAGTATTGAAATGGGCAGATTTTTTGCGTCCGGCTGCGGAACATATTTCACGAAAATTGACGATACAAAAGTGATTCATGACATCAATTACGCTATCTGTGACGGCGGTATCCATCATCTGAAATACTACGGACAGACAATGGCGATGCAGGTGCCTCCGATAGATGTTGTCAATCCCGTTGACGGTGAGGAACGCTTCTGGTCGCTGTGCGGCAGTCTGTGTACGGTTGCCGATGTGCTTGTTCGCAAGGTTTCTCTGAAGGGTGCGGGCAGGGGAAGCGTGCTTGCGTTTGAGCGCTGCGGCGCGTATTCTGTGACGGAGGGAACGGTTCTTTTCCTGAGCAGAACCATGCCCGGAATTTATGTATATTCGGAGCGGAACGGACTGAAAAAGCTGAGAGGCTTTACGGAATCGTTCGGCATTAATCTTCCCGACGGTGTGAGATAGAAACAGAATAATCCGGCTTGTGCCGAAAGCTTCGATTTGCATTCGCAGTTTCGGAGCTTTTATTTTTTGCTTTGGAAATCATATTAATAAAAATAAAAAGGCACGGGGTCTCCGTGCCTTCGAAACGCAACGGTTTCGCGGAAAATACCGGTCTTATTTCATGTTCTTTTCGTAAGACTCAATCATTTTCTTAACCATCTGACCGCCGACAGAACCTGCCTGCTTGGATGTGAGGTCACCGTTGTAACCGTCCTTAAGGTTAACGCCTACCTCGGAAGCAGCCTCCATCTTGAACTTGTCAAGAGCGGCTCTTGTCTCGGAAACAGAGTTATTGTTGCTCTTTGATGCCATTTCGTTTCACTCCTTCGCAATAAATTGCGTTTGCAATTATATTTTGTGCGGCAATATGAAAAATACAAGTGAAAAATTTTGACAGTGAGAAAATGTATTGAAAGCTTTAATAATTCTGACTTTTCCTTAATTCTGCGGGTATGAATATATTTTCGGAGATGACAGGATTAATCTGCCTGCGAATTACATGAGAGTGTATCGGCAGGTGAAATAATCAGATTGTTTTGCCTTTGGGGGTGGTGATAAACACATCGTCACCCTGAGCATAAACTTCGGGAACAAAATCTCCCGTTACAAATGAATTTTCAAAATAAATACGGTCTTTGTCGGTATCGGTCAAAGGCTGTATTTTTATTATCACCCTTTTTACATCTCTTACATCTGCAACCCATTCGTCGCCGTCAATATAACGGTCGTTTATAAGGCGGAATCCGCCGTTCTCTTCATACACGGCTCCAAGATTGCCCTTTGCGTGAATTATAATGTATGATGTGTTTTCGGGAATTTCAACCGCATATTCCTTTGTAAGGTCGCTTAGCTTTTCGCCTTTACGCGGGATGATATGTGCGAATATGTCAAAGGGAAGTCTGTTTTCAACAGGCGTCACCTTCAGCGGACGGCTGTAATCGGTTACGGGGTGGGGCGTGTTTTCAAGTTTTACCGTAATTCCGCCTATGGTGTCAGTGTCTCTTAAGCTTTTTACCGTACCGTCGGCGAGCATATATTCGGGCTCAACTCCGTATATGGGAGCAAAGGTGACTGACTTTTCCGTTTTATCAATCGGCATCGCCTTTATCCATTTCACCGTCTCACTGCCGATTGCATAGTTGAAAGGAATTATGCCGAATGAGTTTTCGGGAGCATCAATGGGGATAAATAATGTTTCGTTGCTGAGTACAATCTCGGCTGTATCGCTTTTTGCTTCGAGTTTTCTTGCGTGGGCTGTATTGAGAAAGAAGAGATAGCCTTCTTTGCCGTTTGTCCTCACGCCTGCTCTCAGCGGCCTGAAATCGTTGTATTCGGGCAGCACATCGGCAGTGTATGCAGGCATAGGCGCAAGCTTTTCTTCCTCTGCTTTAATAAATGACATGATTTTGCGGATTTCATAATAGCTCTGCCGTATCTGTCCGTTGTCGCCCAGCGGTGACTGAAAATCGTAGGATATCATGGGGCAGTCGGTGGCATAGCCGCTCTCTCTGCTCTCCTGGAATGAATGAAGCACTTTTCCCTTTTTCTCGATTACGGGATTTAATCCTCCGTGGTACATATAGTAGCCTATTCCGTTTGCGCCCGTACCGAGGTGCATTACTGTCTGAGCGGCAACCTCCCAGGGCTGTATAAGAGGTCGTCTTGTGTAAGTACACTGATTTCCTCCGCCAAGCTCGCAGGTGAATACGGGATAGTTCATTTCGGTATTATCACCGTATCTCGAACGGAAAACCCTGATTGATTCATGAACATAGAAGCCGTAAACATCGCCGTTTTCGATTACGTTCAGATGTCCCGACCACGGCGCTTCGGGGTAGGAGCCGAACATCGGTACGGCGCCTTCGGGCACGGGAGCATTTCCCCAGCCCGTAACAGATGTTATTACGGTATCAAAGCCGATTTCCTCAAGCATTGATTTAAGCACATCCATATAGTCGGGTTCTCCACCGTATTCGTTTTCTATCTGTATGCCGATTATATTTTTGCTTGTGCCCACCTGCTCATAAATTTTTTCATAAAAGCGTCTTACATAGTAAAGGTATCTCCCGTCCGTGGAGCGCAGTTTGCCGCATTTTGCTTCAAGCCAGTCGGGGAAGCCGCCAAGCCTTGATTCACCGTGAGCCCACGGGCCGATGCGGAGATAAAAGGGCATTCCGAGAGCCTCGCAGCAGTCGATGAATGCGCGTAAATCACGGTTGCCCGTGAAATCGAAAATTCCTTCATCGGTTTCATGATGATTCCAGAAGAGATAAGAGGCTGCTATATCAATGCCGCCCTGCTTCATCTTTTTAAGTTCTCTTTCCCAGTCCTTTCGGGGCATACGGGAAAAATGCAGTTCGCCCATTCTGTATATGCAGGGCTTGCCGTCCCTTATGAAATACTGTGATGTGAGAGTGTAGGTATGACCGCTCACATTACCGCTTTTTATTTTCTTTGCAGGGATTGCTTTTTTATCGGTACGGAATCTCATGGAAACACCCTTTCTGTATTCAAAACTTGTATAGATGTTTGCCGCTGCTTTCACATTTAACTGTCACAAAAACCACACGGAAAGCGGTGTAATTGTACTATGTTTACGGACAGAAATCAACTCTATCTTATTTTTTTGCAAAATAATGCTTGAAATATTTTTATATTATGGTATATTATTCCGGAAAGTTATGGAGGTATACATATGAAAAAATTTATTGCGTTGTTTTTAGCGATTACTTTAATAGCCGGAGCAACAATTTTCTGTTATGCTAAAGAAACATACGGAGATGTTGATAAAAACGGTGTTGTTAACTCATCCGATGCACTTAAAATTCTTTCGTATTCTGTGGGTTCGTTAAAAAGTATAGACTTTAATCTGGCCGATGTTAATCATGACTCAACAATCAATTCTTCTGATGCTTTAATTATCCTTCAGATAAGTGTAGGTCGAAGAACACCCGAAACAGTTTCTTCGTCTTCAACAACCACCAAAGCTACTACGAAGACTACTACGAAGGCTACTACAAAGACTACCACTAAGGCTACCACAAAGGCTACCACTAAAGCTACTACAAAGGCTACTACCAAAGCAACAACTCAAAGTTCTTCATCGAAAGCCTTATACACCGCTTCACAGTTTAAAAAAGCAGGCGTTATAAATTGGAACGGTTACAGATGGACATGGTACAGTCAAAAAGTTCTTCCCGGTACCAGTTTAAAAATCCCCGGAAGACATGTTGACGAAAACGGTTACGTTTGCGATTCAAATAATTATATTTGTTTAGCATCCGGCACATTACCAAAGGGTACTGTAGTAAGTACACCTTTCGGCAAAGCAGGAAAGGTGTATGATTCCGGTTGTGCCGCAGGTACATTAGATGTATACACTAATTTTTAAAAAATAAACATTTTGTTACAGCGAGCCTCTGTTTAATACAGAGGTTCTGTTTTTTGCTTGGAAAGGCAAGCGGATAAGCAGCAACTGACAGCGAAGCGATGTCGAATAAATAAAAAACCGCCGTACAGGATTTTACTGTACGGCGAATTCTTTTTTTGACAGAAAACAGGTCTTCAAGTCTTTGAATTGTTTAATAATATGAGTATGTAAAAGAAAAAATAGCAAAATATGCCACGATAACTCGACATTTTTATGGTATTACAGCAATGTGAGTGATTTTTATGTTCGGATTTTGTGCGGCTTGTGCCGATAATTCAAGACCTATGTTATCCCCATTCGCCAAGTAGAAATTCTTCGATACCGATATTCAGATAGCCGTTATCGTCATACCAGCTTTTGCGGACATCGCGGCGGACGATTATCTTCGGGAAAGAATTGCCGGCAAGCGAGAACGGTTTTGTTTCGCTTGCGATTTTCTCATCTGTTTCCATTTTAAAAAAACTTGTTTATCAAAGGCTTCTGAAAACCCTTTGATGCTTTGGAACATCTTCATCAGCAGCTTCCATCTTGAACTTATCATCAGCAGCTCCTGCCTCGGGAACAATGTTCCTGCTTCACTACTTGAAAAACATTTCTTTTTGCCGTATAATCATTTTAAACGAAAGAATGCAATTTTGTTCCGAAAAATGGAGGGATTTCAATGAAAAAAGTATTGAAAGCGGCTTTATCTCTGTGTTTAACTGTTGCTCTGCTTTGTCCTGCATTTTGCCTGGCATATGCCGAAGGTAAAAACAGCGACGGACTTTCTGTGTGCGTTGCATCGGATATTCATTACAGACCTGCATCGGCACTTGTTCCCATCGGCGAGAATGACACCGTTCCCGGAGATGCACTTTATCACCACGCCAACAACAAGAGCATGCTCACTTACGAGGCGGACGGCGTTCTTGATGAGTTTTTCAGAAGAGTGGAAAAATCATCGGCGGAGTTCCTGCTGATTCCCGGTGACCTGAGTGAAGACGGATTCTGGGAAGAACATCTTGCTATTGCAGAAAAGCTCCGTGATTTTCAGAAACGCACGGGAAAAACCATTTTCCTTATTCCCGGTAATCACGATATCCGTACCCACGCCTCAAAAAACAGATTGGACCTTTCGGATTTCCTGGATGTTTATGCCGACATCGGCTTTGACAAGGCGCTGACCCGCCATGAGGGAAGCGCTTCCTATACTGCCGAGCTTAACGCGGGCTACCGTCTTCTTGCCATTGACGCCTGTGTTTACCGTCAGGATTCCTCGGAAATCAGCGATGAGCTGTTTGCATGGATTGAAGCACAGCTTCAGCAGGCGAATAACGACGGCAAAAAAATTGTGGCAATGGTACATCACAATGTGCTTAAGCATTTTGCGCTTGAAAGCGTGGGCGGCACACAGCTCTGCCTTGACAGAAACAAAGACCTTGCCTGCCTGCTTGCTGATTACGGAGTAAAATATGTTCTGACGGGTCACGAGCACGCAAACGATATTTCAACTGCAGTTTCGAAAAAAGGCAACCGTATTTATGACATAGAAACCTGCAGTCTTATCACATATCCGAACGCATACAGAATCATTAATTTCTCAGATGATGCCGTTGACATCAAAACGGATTTTATTGATAAAATCGATACCTCGCTTCTTCCCGACGGATTCACATCGGAGCAGCTGAATGCAATGAATAAGGATTTTCCCGCATACAGCCACAGCTATTTCCGCGCGGGATTAAAAAGCTTTACCTATTACATACCGAATTACACTTCAAAGGTTGCAAAAACTCTTAAGGTTGAGGAAGGCACCAAAGGCTATCTTGCCATTGAACGCATGATGGATGTTCTTGCCGAAGCCTTGCGCATGCCTCTTTACGATATGACCGGCACTCCCGAAGCGGACAGCGTCAGCGAGCTTGCCGCGTCGGCAGGTATTGCCATTCCCGACAGCGATTATACGGATGTTATTGATGTTGCCGCAATTCTTTATGCCGCTCACCTGAGAGGTGACGAAACAGCGGGCTTCGATTCGGATGAAACGGCGCTTCTGATTGCGGGACTGGAGGCTGTGCTTGTTTACGCACTTACCAATGTTCCCACAGAGATTGTCAATGCTTTGCTGACAGACATTCTTCCCTCCGATAACATGATTCAGCTTCCTGCAGGCATCACAACAGCGGCGGCAAAAATCATGTTTGCCAAAAGTGCAGCCAAGGTTATTCTGCACGAGATTCTCAGACCTCTTGCAGGTGGTATTGTTGACGATTATTCGGCACCCGCAGACCTGAATGTAACACTTGAGCCTTACGGCGCTTCTGAAAAAGTAAGCGGAAGCACAGCCGCGGTTACACCTTTTAATATTTTCATAAAAGTTACACTTGAAATTATTCTTGTTGTTCTCCGTACAGTAAAGGCGTTCAATCAGAATTTAATCTTTACGGTTTAGCTCTTCAGACAGCAAAATATAAAAAGGCAATCAGAAACAAGCGAACCTTGCATAAAACCTGCAGAACAACTCTGCTTGAAACATGGTCGCTATATAATGACCGCCGCCCGTTAATTGACCATCTGAAAGAAACACTTGAAAAGGAAGGCTTTGTTTTAAAACCGCGTGACCTTACGGAAGTCTATAAAAAAATTTCCGAAACGGGGAAAGATAAATATATTTATAAGCTTATATTCTTTATGATGAATTTCATAGAGCAATACAAAACATCGGGTTATGATGCAGGCGGATTTGAAATCCTCAGAAAGAAAACCGACAATCCGCGTACTCTGCTTTTCCTTGAAATAGCAGAGAAGGTTTATCACCATTATCAAAGTGTGTTAAAGCAGAGAAATCAGATTGACTTTGCCGATATGATAAACGACGCTCATTTTTATCTTCAGGAAATTGAACGCCAGAAACTGGAATTGCCGTATAAATACATAATTATTGATGAGTTTCAGGATATTGCACGACAGCGTTTTAACCTTACTAAGCGTCTGTCCGAGATTACAAAAGCGAAGGTTGTAGCTGTTGGCGACGACTGGCAGTCGATATATGCTTTTTCGGGCTCGGATATCTCCCTTTTTACCCGTTTCCTTGAATTGATGGGGAACGGCACGGAACTGAAAATCACTCACACTTACAGAAATTCGCAGGAGCTTATTGATATCGCGGGCGGATTTGTTCAGAAAAATTCTTCACAGATCAGGAAACAGCTCATTTCTCCGAAGCATATTGAAAACCCTGTTGTTATCGAACCGTTTGACGACAGCGTTAAGCCCATGAAGTCTCTTGCAGAGCTGATAGAAACCATTATCGGCAAAATCATATGCGAATTCGGTGAAAAGTCTTCCGTTCTGCTTATCGGCAGGTATAATTATGATATGTACAAGCTGTATAATACAGGGGCATTCTGTGAACTCCCGAATAACAAAGTCAAATGCAAAAAGTACCCGCAGGCTGACATTTCATTTATGACGGCTCACAGCTCGAAGGGTTTGGGATTTGATAATGTAATTCTGATAAATATGTTTGAGGGCAAATTCGGATTTCCGTGTCAGATTGAAGATGACCCCATAATCAAGCTTGTCAGATACGATGATAAAACAATGCCCTTCGCAGAAGAACGGCGACTGTTTTATGTTGCAATGACAAGAACCAAAAACCGTGTTTATATCGCTGCGCCAAAGCATAAACCGTCAAGATTTCTTGTTGAGCTTATCAGGGATTATCATCTGCCGCATAACGATGAAATCAATATGGAAGTTGTTGATTTGTTTAATCTCAGATGTCCGGTGTGCGGATTCCCGTTAAAATATGAGTTTAATAAAAATTACGGACTTAATCTCTGGATGTGTACAAATGACGCAGAAGTCTGCGATTTCATGACAAATGATAAAGTTCACAAACATGACATTTTTAAATGCACAAAATGTAAAGACGGATATATGATAGTAAAGCTTAATCCTAAAAACGGAAATGTATTTTACGGCTGTACAAACTATTTTAATTCTGAAAACAAATGTACAAATGTAATTCAAATTCCGTCTGAAAAAGTATAATAGTTTCGGCTGAGTTTATACCTTGCAGGCAGGAAATTACTCCACGCTGCGGTTTAAACTGAAATCCGTTTATCCTGCTCCGGATTATGAGTTTGAGAAAACAGTTAAAAACGAGGTTACAGAATATGTACCGGGTGAGCTGAACATTACAGAAATCTTTGTCAGCGGTTACAGAGACTGCGAGCTTGCTCTGTCGTACCAAACAGGCACAGCGGTCAAAAGAGATAAAATTTATTAGTCCTTTTTTCAGGCCCTTCGTATAAAGAAATGTAAGACAAAATACATTAAACTTTACGGAGGTAGGAAAAATGAAGAACAACGGTTTTGAACTTAACGATAAGACAATGGCAGAGGTTGTAGGCGGTCAGAATACCGACGACGAAAGAGGCCCCGGATTCAAGTGTCCCTACTGCGGAGAATGGATAACGGTTACTATTTATGATATTTTATCAAGCGAATTTATCACATGCACCTATTGCAGCAATGTTTTGCCTGTTGAAAAAAGTAAATCCGGCAAAGCGATTGAGGCGCTGCGTAAGGTTAAGGAAGCTCAGGAAAAATTAAAAAATAAATGATTAATCAATATGAAAGATGTTTGTGAAGATGAATCTGTAAAGGTTACCGGAGTAACGGAAATTGACTGACGAATCAGGTGCTGTATCACACAGATATTAAACAATTAAAACCGCCGGTTTAATCGGCGGTTTTAATTATTATTTATTCAGCTGTTTTACGTAAATCGTCTATTATACCATCAGCCTTCGCTTTGAAGGCGAGCTGTTCTTCGTCCTGATATCCAAATGAATAGATTTGTTTAATCTGATCATTATTAAATAAGAACATCTTATCTGATGAAAGATATCCTTCGGGGAAAAGAACGCCGGCGTAATCATAAATGATTTTTTTATCAGCCTCTCCAAGCTGACACACGCCGACAACCATAACCTTCTTTTTGCTGTCGTGAAGAAGTACAACTGAACCAATAGGTAATAATCCGTCAAACATATTTAATTCCTCCCAGAATTTGTTAATTATATTATACTTTTGAATATTGATATAATTGCGACTAATGATAACAATATACCAATAATTAAAAAACCAAGCGAATATTTAGAAGTTGAATCACTGCATGCCGGTAAATCCGGATCATCAATAATAATACGAGGCTTATTATTTTTTGAATAATAAACTAAAATATTGGCATAATCCTTTTCGTGATATTTTTGTTTATGAGATTTATAATGTATAGATTGACCTCTTTTCTGAACACCATTTTCTTCGAATGTAACATAGTACATTACGTTACCTGTTTCGCCGTAAATAATATTATCAATCATACCGGTTGTGTGAAGCATTTCCGAAACAGGCGGAGTGGTATCCTTTTTCAAAAAAAAGGAAAAACAAATAAACAAAATACCGACTATTAGCAGAAAAACAAATTTCATATTGATTTTTTTCTCCTTTCGGCTACATTTGAGGTGGGTTAATGCCATATACTGTTCCAACCCTTTTTCAAGCCATCCCATGCAGAAGAAGCAGCATCTGCAACGGTATTAACCATTCCACCGACATCAAGTTCAATACCAACGGAAACACCGAGACCGACAGATAAACCGACATCACACTTAATAACGCCGTCACGATAGCCGACATCTGCATGGGCACCAATACCGTAATTGACGCTTCCCTTTACGCCGACCTCGCCGCCGAGAACATTTACGCCGACTTTACCTTCGACTTCGCCTCCGATTGCTTCTGCACTTGCACTTGCACCGAGCTGGACATCCAGTTTTCCGTCCTCACCGAAAACCTGAGCTCCGACATTTGCCTTTGTAGAAACTTTACCGGCTGTAACGTCAACATTAGAGTTCAAGCCGAAATTCTCATCGCCTAACCACTGCTGGTCCCATTCAACCTCAAATGCTGTAACACTGGCTCCGACCTCAGCATTAACACCGGGGCTGAATTTTTTGTTGCCGTTTGCATCCAATACATAGAAACCTCCGGCGAAAGATGCATGAGCTTCAGCCTTACCGACTGTTACAGAAAGACTTCCGTCTTCACCGATATCAAATTGACCCTCATATATTGATGCGGATGCGGATGCAGTTTTTTTCTTTTCAAGCAACGTAAGCTTTTTCTTGTAAAAATCAGGAGCATCTTTTTCGTCTATTTCGTTGCCGTCTTTATCGTAGTACTTTGTTTCTTTTTCTTCGTCGTTAATGCCTTTATCTTTCAGCTTATCTTCGATCGCATCTGACAGACTCTTGAATTTTCCGGATGATTCGAGACTTTCTTGTTCGCTTGCTTCAAGCTTAGCAAAATACTGCTCGCTATGTTCACTTTTGTATTTTGCAATATATGATTTTATTGAAGAACTTCCGAAAATATCTTTAAGATTTTCGTAGGTTTCAACTCCGACAATGCTTAAAGCAGAAGCCCCGAGTCCGACAGTAATAAGACTTCCGGCAAAAGTTGCTTCATCTTCGCTTATATCTGACATGGCATTGAGTATATTAACATAAAGATCATTATAGTGCGCACTTACTGCCGAAAAACTTTTGTATGTTTCACTGTCTGAAATCCAGGCAACATAGTTTATCATGTCAGCACCGAGTTCGTCAGTTCCGATTTTAGCAAGGGAATCGTAGATTGCAACAGAATCCTTGAGCTGAGAAATGACATCAATAACGGCAGCTTGTTCTGCGTCAGTCATCTGACCGGGACTCTTTTTAAGATATTCAATGATTTTCTCTTCATCGAATATGAGTTCACCGTTGATATTCTGAAGCATGGTATCTCGAACACAGGTGGTTTCCTGCGATCTGATTTTATCAAGAGAAGATTTGAGAGTCTTTCCGATATAAGCCGAATTAAAATGACCGTTGGAAGGGGTAACGATGTCATTTAACTCAGCTATGTAGCTATCCCATTGCTTAAGCAGTGTATACTGATTTTTGAATATAGATGCATAAGATTTGTCTATGGCATTTACATTCGAGAAGATAGTCTCAATATTCTTTTTTGTGGTATTGTTTTTATCAATTACTTTTTTGTGATAAGCATTTGTGTTGTTCAGATAGTTCTTTATATTGAGCTTTCCTATCCAGGATTCAAAATCATACCATCTATCGCCTATCCAGTCAGTAAAATCACAAAGTTTTTCATTTTCGACTTCGCTGACTAAATTAAGCAGATTCTGTTTTGATTGTTGTGAAAAATCTCTATACACGATTTAGCCCCTTTTTTAGTTATTTTACATCATTAAAAACAAGCAGATTGTTTAAGTAATCTTTGAGAGAGGTACTTTTTATTAAATAACCACTGTCAGCAAAAAAAACTGATTGATCATTAATAAATAATGTGGTTACTATTCCTCCTCCGGATGTATATATTTCCATAATATATTTTGGATTTTTAATTGATTCGGTCGTTTTGGATAACAAACATTCTGAAAGAATATTTTTCAATTCAAAACACTTATCTTTTGAGATATCAAGAGTTATACCTTCAATAAAATAATTGTCAGTAACCTCATAAAGAATGCCGTGATCAGCAAAAGACATAAGCGCAAAATAGTTTCCCGAAGGAATACGATTTGATAATTCTTCTTTTAAATTATGAGCAGTTTCTATTTGTTTTAAAATAGCAACATTTTTTTCAGTTCTTTCATACGAATGATCGATGTCAGTATATACTGTATATCTTGAATCGACAAGCAGTCTTTGAAAAATGTTGTTTTCGAAGTTAATAAGAACTAATGAATATAATAAAGTGCCGGAAACAGCCTCATTTTTTGGTGTTGTGCTGCCGAACATCGAAATAATGCTTTGAGTTTCAGCCTCGGAAAGTTCGATGTTAAGTTTTTCTTTATACATATTATCTGAAAAATCACAGATACATATTTTTTGAACGTTATCAAAACGATTATTCATATTTGTTCCCTCGATGTGTTGATTGATATATAAATACCAGATCAGCGTCAAATATAAAGGTATTAGTAACAGTATAATTATTTGTATTCAACTGTCGCAAATGTCATTGATGTCCGGTGCTTTTTACCGTTATACTCAACTTCAATAACCTCGTCAGGATCAATGTAATACATATTTCCCCATGACGAAACAATAAGCTTTCCGTCAGATGTGACACCCGTAACGGTCATAGCATGTCCGCCGTCAATTTCTTGTTTGATTGTTCCGTCCATATTATATAAATTACCGTCATGAAAAGCCACAATAATTTGTTTTCCTTGAGACAGAAGATCTTCAACATTATCTGAATTAACGGAAACGGACGGATTGACATCAACTTCAACATTATGTTCTTTCATAAACTCTTCCATATAGTATTCACGTTCAACTGGAGTTGTACCTTTTCCGGTTTCATCATTTCGCCAGTTGTATGAATCTTTTGGCCCGTCTTTTTTTGGGCTGTAATCCATGAATTCGTCAAAATTTCCGTTTTCATCATGGTTATCCATGCTTGAATATATATCAACTAAAAGCATATTGTAATTTAGCTGACCGTCTTCTGTGTACATGGGATATCCAAAGGTTTTTTCAAATCCCTCCGGGTCATTAATGTAATTAACAAAAATTGTGTTTATAAGTGCAACGTATCCGCAGCCTTCACTGTTTATTTTTCTTAAATACTTACGAAGCTCCTTATCCGAAAGATTGGCATCAGGGAAATTTTTTTCTATTATTTCTCTGTACTTTTTTATGTCTTTAGAAGAAGCTTTGAAGGGAGCGCCTTGGTTTCCTCCATAGTAGCCAACATTAATTTCATTATAAACTATCTCTTGATTTGCCTTCTGTACAGCCAGTTTATATTTTATCAGCACAGGATTTAAAGAGGCATGAATACTATCGGAGTTAAAACACCCGTTTGCAGGGTTAACAATATGGCTTAATTCGGAAATAAAATTATCCAATATTAACAACAGATTATTATCCCCGCCAAATTTCGATTGATATTTTACATCCTGATTTTTAACATCAGAAAAAATTTTTTCAATCTGATTTTTTGTAGTATTGTTTTTATCAATTACTTTTTTTTGATAGTCATCAACACTATCTGTATATTTCCTTATGTTTAGGATTCCGGTTATGCTTTCAAAATCAAGCCAGCGGTCACCAAACCAGTCGCCGATACCTTCCCAAAACCCGTTAGGTTCAACCTCTGATACGATTTGAAGGAGACGTTGCTTTGATGCTTCTGAAAAGTCTCTGTACATCTCCTGAACCTCCTCTTTTAATTACCTGATAGTTTATTTGCCGCTTTAGTATCTGTAGTTTGATAACTTTTCTTAACATTTTCCATAAATAATGCAGTGTTTGAAATTAAATCGGCAAAATTAGCGTTCATACTTTTGTACAAGTTTGCTATAGATTCCATTTCATTAACAGTCAGTCCTCCGCCAACTGAAGAAGGAAGGCTTGTATCCATAGATGTACAAGTTGTTTTTAAATTGTTTAATTTTGTAATTGCTGCATTTAATGCAATGAGTTTAATACTGATTTCTGCCATAAAAACACCTGCTTAGAATAAATATTGGTCTGCTTCATCAATACGTTTCAAGAAGTTATCCGTATGCGTATCTGCTATTTTAGAAATGTTATTAAACTGTTTCTTTAGCTTTTCCGCATAGGAAATATAATCTTTGAGAGCTTTAGCAACATCACCTTTTGTTATTGCCATAAATTTAATTTCGTTAAGTATGGAAATATAATCATTTACAAGTTTTTCCATATTTTCGCCTTGTTTTACAAAATAATCACTGAGCTTGTTACAATAATCGTCATCAACGATAAGTTCTTTTCCTGCCATAGTATTACCCCCTTAGATTCAGGTCGCATATTTTAACTGGTTTTTCCAGTAGGTTATTCGTTGCCTTCTGTAGGTAAGTTGAGTATTAGTTGAATTGATTTGTGATCTATAAGAACTGACTGAATTATTAAGAGAATCGATTCTGTTGTTAGTATTACGCAATTCCTGATTAAGAGAATCAATAGTATTCCGAACGGATTTAAGTTTCGAATTAATTTTGCTGATTGCATCATTGAGACCGTTGTATACCTTTTTGTATTCACTTCCCAAAAGAAGATCATTCATACCCTTGAAATAAGATGAAATAAATTTAACGCTTGGCTTAATTGCAGAGTTTTTTAAAAGTGCATTCTTTCGAGCAGTCTGTTTTTTTATAAAATTGTCAAGAAGGTTTTTGTATTTTTTAAGAAGCTGTTCAAGTTCCTGAGCCTCTTTTAAGGCCTCATTAAGTTTTTTCTGAAGCTGACTGAACTGATTCCTGTAGTTGGAAATCTGAGAATTGCAGTTATTTATTTTACTATTTAAGCTGGATATTTCGTTTGTATACTGTCTGACAAGATTTTCGTTATATTTGATATTATAGTTTACTTCCTGCTTGGTCATCGCTAATCCTCCTAATAGATAAAAATAATAACCGACCAAATAATATATATAAAACCTTTCGGCGTTTTCAGTATAATTCACTTTGGCAACAGCAGGTTCATATTCCAAACCTGCTGTTGCTTCCATGGGGTCAGAATTACTTTCTGAACTGATTTGCAATATTCTTGTCGGTTTCCTCAACAATATTTGCAGTTGACTTGAGAGCGGCAGAAATTTCATCTACAAGATCCTTTGCCTTTACGAAGCCGGGGCGAAGCTCTGCAAATCTCTGTGAATATGCTGTGCTTGCGTCACCTTCCCACTCGCTCTGGAGTTCCTTAAGAAGAGAATCCATCTTTGAGATGATCTGCTGAAGGTTGTTAGCCTGATTTGTATACTCGTTAGCTCTGCTTCTCATCTTTTCAGGAGTCATTCTAATCTGATTAGCCATTTAGTTTCACCTCCTATAAAAAAATATATATAATCGCCGTTAAGCAATTACGTCAGATTATTCGTCCGCTTTTACAAGCTTAAGCTTAACAGTAACATTGTCCTCGATGTAATAACCGTCTCCTGTTTCGACGCGTTTCTTATTTGCCCGGAGATCATCATAAGAAACATCGAAAGTTTTAAGGTTATCGAGATTGTCAAAGAACAATAGATGCTGTTCCTGTTTGACCATTCTGATAGGTTCGGGTGCATCATAGGAAATAGTAGAGTTCGGATAATTTGAGAAAATGATGCAGACATTCATTCCCTTAAAACGTGTCATGATATCTGTGAAACGGTTCATAGTATCAAAATCATCGTTTATCTTCTTTGCAACATCGTTGTTCTGAATAATCATAAGGAGAAGCTCAGGGGAATCACCCAGAGATTCATTTGCAACAAGATTATCGTAACGCTGCTCAAGAATTGCGCACCATTCGTTGAAAACTTCCTCTACATCGTTTAAACCGAGGATATAACGGTCAACGTTATTCTTAAACTCTGCAAATTTTCTGTTGATATCATCAAAAATAACGATATTTGCAGGTGTGTTCGGATTGTATCGAAGAGTATTGATAATAAAAGAGATAAAATTCCTGTGTCCTGTACCTTCTTTTCCGCAGAGACCGAGAATGCCGACCTGAGAAAGGTCAAGGCTAAACGGTTCAACATCGCTGTAGGTAAGACCAATCGGAAGACGGTAACCGATAACAGAAGCTTTGAATGTTGTATAAAGACTTTCCTCGGTGAGAACAGTGGGAATGCAGGGGATTTCTGCGGCATAGAGACCTTTGTATTTTTCGTTTACCTCTGCAATGAACTGCTGCATCTCACGGACACGGTCAATTTCTTTTTCGCCGTTGAACGCAAGGTAGGTCTGACTTTCAAGCATACGCTTATCAATTTCAAGAACACATCTTCCGGGTTTTTCGTCGGGCTTGAGTGTTACATGATCAAAAACATTGCCGTATTCATTGCTGTCATTACAGTAAAGAGTAATTTTATTCGCAAAGTTGGAGATATACTTATAACCGATGCCGGCTGTCTGAGAGTTTGCTACAATTACGGTTATACCTACTGAAATGCCTTCACGGATTATTGAAAGAAGACTGTCATCATCCTCAAGATAGAGTTCCATGAGAGCGGTAAGATTATCTACAAAAAGGTAGATGTGCGGAATATCGGTATAGCCGGCTTCAAGATATGAAGAAAACGAGCTGACGCCGACGGATACAAGCTTTTCTTTTCTTTGGGCTATCTCGTTGAACAGGAGCTTGAAAAGATTCTTAAGCTTTTCGTCATCAGAGGAGCAAACAACGCCTCCGACATGGTTGAGAGCTTCAAAGTTTTTCAGAACCATTGAGCCGAAATCAAGGATATATATTGCTGATTCTTCGGGTGAGGAATCCTTTGTTATGGCTTTGATGAGTGACTGAAGCAGATTGGTTTTGCCGTACTGAGACGAACCGATAATAAGCGTATTTTTATTATCAATATCAAGCATGGTTGAGGCCTGAAGCTGATTATCAGGATCATCGAACAGACCGATATCAACACAGCCGTTTGACTTGACCGCGGTTTCGGGGCAGTTGATAACCGAGGGAAGCGGCGGAAGACATATATTGGGAAGCGATGCAATGCCGCGCTGTTCACAGTAGTTATGAACATAGTTTACAATTGCTTCAAGCTGGGTAAGATTGTCGCTGCTGTTGTCCTTCTGTTTTTTCTGAACGAAAACAGGAGTCTTTTTTCCGGTTTCGGAAACGCTGAAAACGGAAAATTCCTTTACATTTCCGTCGGACATTTTTTCGGGAGCGCCGCTGTATGCCGACTGGAACAGTTCAAAGACTTCATTGTTGCCGACCTGAAGATATGCACGGCCGGGCTCCTTGATTTCCGCGGCGAGGGGAGATTTAAGAACCTCGTTACTGTCTTCTTTGCTCTGCACCTTAAGGCAAAGCTTAAATCGGGAGTTACTCCAGATCTGGTCGTCAACCTGACCTGAAGGCTTCTGAGTTGCAAGAATAAGGTGAACGCCGAGGCTTCGGCCGATACGCGCGGCGGAAATAAGCTCTTTCATGAAATCGGGCTGTTCCGCTTTCAGCTCGGCAAACTCGTCGACGATTACGATGAGGTGAGGAATCGGGGTTTCTACCTCGCCCGCCTTATATTTCTTTATGTATTTGTCAATGTGGTTAACCTCAGCCTCAGCAAAGAGTCTCTGTCTTTTCTGAAGCTCTGCTTTGATTGATTTAAGGGATCTGTCAATTTCTTTTCCGTCAATATTTGTAATGGCGCCGAGAAGATGGGGAAGATCCTTGAACTGGTTAACCATACCGCCGCCTTTGAAGTCGATGATAACGAATGAAACTTCATAAGGATGGAAAAGTGTGGCGATTGAAAGAATATATGTCTGAAGGATTTCAGATTTACCGGAACCTGTTGTACCTGCTACAAGTCCGTGAGGTCCGTGAGCCTTGTCGTGAAGGTCAAGGCAGATAAGTCCGCTTTTGGCTACACCGAGAGGTGCGGACATGGATTTGAATACCTGAGAGGTATTCCAGCGCTGTTCAAGATCGATGTCATCCGCCGAAAGAATATTAAGAAGCTCAAACAGCGAAATGTTTTTCGTGAGTGTTCCTTCAAGCGATACCTCTTCAGTATAAACGGGAGCAAGGAAATTTACGATTTTAGCTGCCGTCTGGTCATCAATCGGATTGAACTTGAATCCGGTACTGTTTTCCATATTGTGGATATCAATGAGTGTACCGTCTGTTCCGGATGCAAGAAGTGCAAGATAGTCGCAGTTTACCGGAGCATCGCCCTTTGTATCAACCATGAACACAAAGGTAACGCCGAGATCCTTGGCTTTTTCAACGAATTTTGAAATAGGATGATTTTTGAAACCGTACTCGTCATAGAGGAAAACGACTATATGTTTTCCGATGACGCCGCCTTCACGGTTTGTAAGTTCTTTATAGAGATAATCGAGAATTCTGTTTTTGCTTTCATCATCGCAGATGATGTTTCTCATTCCCGTTACGGGATTGCTGACATTCGGAAGCATTCTCAGCCAGCTGATTCTGTCCTTGTTCTTTTCTTCTGCAATAAACATCAGTTCAACATCTGTGTGATACTGACGGGTACAGATATCAAGAACAATATTTTTGAAAAGCTCGAATCTGTTCTGCTCCGTGCCTACGAGAGAAATTGCGTTGATGTCCTTGAAGCTGCAGACAACCGGCGCGTTGAGCAGGAGCTTGTTTTCGTTATAAAGCTGTTCGGGGAGAACCTGAAGGTCATCGTCAGCCTCCATTTTTTCCTGCTTTTTAAAGTTAATCTTTCTGGCTGCCTCGATATCTCCGGTTCCGAGTCTTACGCTGAGGAAATCCTCATCTGCGGGAGTTCTGTCGAAGAGTGTGGGAGAAAAGCTGAAAAGTCTTTCAAGCTCAACCTCTGAGCTGATGTAAATCTCTTCGCGGTCAGTTCTTTCGGTATTTCTCAGATTGGAAATTTCTTCGCGCTTGGAGTTAATGTATTCGTTGTACCTTTCGGTTATTTTCGCAAAGTTTTTCTTGTAATCCTTTTTTGACTGAATGATGCTGAGTATTGCGGTAACAACGGCGAGACCGCCGGACATGGCGCTCATAATAATCATTCCGCCATTGCCCATCATTGCCATGGCGCCCGATGTGAGAAGCATGCCGAAAGACGGAAGGAGAGTCATAAGGAGATTGTTTTCCGGCTTTTCGGGTCTTGTGGGCGGATCAAGAATCTGAATTTCATTACTGTTCAGATTACGGTGAATTCTGCTGTTTCTAACAAACTTAGGATAATTCTGCGGATTCGGATAATCTGCATACATCAGTCCGTTTATGGAAATGTTATCGCTGATTTCGGTCCAGAGATATCCGTAGCTGTAATAGAAAATGAAATCGGAAACAGAAAAGAAATCTCCGTTTGTTATGCTGCAGCTCTTGGCAATTTTTGTACCGTTGTGATAGACGCCGTAGGTTGTGCTGTGAACCTGAAGCATAAATCCGTCTGCGGTTCTGCGAAGCTCAAGGCTGTCGTTTTTTACAAACGGGCTGAAAATCGCAATATCGTTGCTGTTGCCGTTGCCTATTCTGATAATGCTGCTTGCCGAAACATTTATTGCGCGCTCATATTTGCGCTGACCGTTATCAAAGTCGATAACGAATTCGACGGAGAAAACCTCGTTGTCGTTTCCGTGATATTTTATTGTAAAAATATCGCCGTGGTTGAGCTGCTTTGTACCGAGCTTTCGGAAATCTCCGGTATCAATGTAGAGATTGTCTCTGCACATGAGACTCCAGTTGTTGTCTCTGTTGACGAAAAACAGTTCGATTTTATCAAAGAACAGATCTTTTCTGAGACGGAAATCACAGCTGGTCTCAGTGCCGATTCTTATTTCTTTTGCGTCAAAGGGAAGGTCTATTTCCTTGTAAACGGTTCTTCCCGAGAGAATGATTTTATATTTATTCATCAGCTGTTACCTCTGTCAAGTAATATTTATTATTGTTCCGTTGCGGACGCCGAAATCCGAAAGCAGTTTGTTCCCCTTTAAAAGAGCTATGGGGTTTTCTGCTTTAAGGTAACAGTTTTTTACATTGCCCGTGTCTATTCCGAGGTCGTAAGCATTGTTTAATGCAATGACCAGATCGTTTGCGGTTATGTCGGTGGGGATTTCAAGGTCGGTTTCAAAATTCTGTTTGAAAATCCTCAGAATAATAATTGCTTTGTTTTCCATATAGTCTATTCACCTCAGAAGGTTTAACCAGCAGACACTGAATGTATGCTAACACCAAAAATTATTTTTTTTTGTTTTTTGAACAAAATGGACTTTTATTTGTAAAAAATGTCATTAAAATCAGCTGAAAATATATGCTAAATTTCTTATGCCCTGAATATCGGAGATATCGTCAAGTGAAACAGCGGTATTGTCAGGGAAGGAATCAATGTATTCCGCAACGATGAATTGCTGATTTCCGGAAGCGTCTGTATATTCGTTCGGAAGCTCTCTGCGGAATTTGTTGCATACGAAAAGAAACTTTTCGGAGTCGTTGCAGTCAATGTTTTCAAGAAGACTTGCCGTCTTGATTGCCGACATTTTGTCCTGCTGAACAATGAGAACAACCTTGTCGGCGTTTTTCAGGAGCTGAGCCTTCTGCTCGTCAAGCTGCATATCGGCATCAACCACGATGTAATCGAAATCACGGGAGGCCTTGATTGCGCTGATTATTCCGTTGTACACATCGAAATTATATCCCATTGAATAGATGTTTCTTGCAAAGGGAGGAAGATATCCGAACCGCTCAAAGCGGATATAAGCCTTGAGATTCTGATAAATCGAATCTGCGTCACCGCTTACGAAGCGGTATATATTGTTCGGAAGAGTTGCCCTGTTTTCGAGAAAATATGTAAAATTCTGGAACGGGTCGGTTCCGATAAAAAGAACGCGCTTGTGATTTTTTACAAGACTTGCGCTGAGTGCCATGGCAACGGTTGTTTTTCCCGCGCCTCCGATAGCGGAGGACACAATAAGAAGCTGTGTTTCCTGCGCTGCGCTGATGCCGCTGAACGCGTCGCGGTTGCGGTAAAGAATATGATTGAAAATTTCTTTTGTGCTTGAATATTTGAATATTCTTGTGACATTGTCTGTTGTGGTTGCGTTTCCGTCAACAGGCTCCTCTGTCAGAATAAAGGTGTTTGTGACATTATGTCTCGTGAGTGTTGATGAATACAGCTCCTGCGAGACGATGAGGTTGTCTATTTTCTGAGGCGATGAGAAAAATGTATTGAAATATTCTTCTTCGGTAATAATTTCAATGTCAAACTGATCGGAAAGCTCAGTTGTAATTTTATCCTCAAGTGGGATGATGTATGCCGGATCGAGGTCGGCAAGTACAACCAATGGCTTATTCATTGTTTTTATCTCCTTAGTATGAAACGCTGAAGCTGCTGTTGGCGAGAGTTATGAAATCTCCGCTGGTCAGTCTGCATTTTTCCTGCGGGTGAAGCTTTGTTTTATTAAGGTATGTTCCGTTTGCGCTTCCGCTGTCGGTAATGTAATAGCTTCCGCCCTCATATGTTATTTTGCAGTGAACTCTGCTTATTGCCGGATTATATGTAACAGCGCCGTCAACCATGGAAGGATTCTTTCCGATAGTGTATTCGGGCTTTGAAACCGTGAGAGAGAATTTGCCGGGTGCGTCAAGCGCCTTAAGTGAAAGCGGCGGCTGGGCAGGAGCGGAAGCCGGAGCCAGCGGAGGATACTGCCGCGGAGAATACTGCTGAGGCGGATACTGCTGCGGGGGATATTGCTGAGGCGGATACTGCTGAGGAGGATATTGCTGCGGCGGGTATTGCTGAGGAGGATACTGCTGCGGGGGATACTGCTGAGGCGGATATTGCTGAGGGGCATAATGCTGCGGGTCGGGCGCTGCCATGGCAGCGGGATTGACGCCGAACTTTCCGTTCAGACTTTCCTGAAGCCTCTTCAGAATATAATTGAGGGAGAGGGTGCCGTTGGAAAGGTCGGAGCAGAGATGCTGAAACTGAGGCGATGAGAATACAGGATATGAATTGAACATGTTTATGAGCATTACCCTGAATTCATTTTCAAAATTTGAAATTTTGCCCGTGTATCCCGAAGAAATCGGAAGATATATCAGATGAACCGAATAGTTGGTCGTATCAACAAGAATCTTATTGATATCAAGCTCAATATTGTCGCCGGAGAAAAAGCCGTTCGCAATAATATCTATTGCGCGCTGTATGAGATTGAAAACTATTGCGCTCAGCTCGCTTATTCCGGACTGCGAAATAACGAGCGAAAGCGGTTTGAGGCTGTCGACAATATAAACCAGCTTGATTTTGCCGTTATACATTACCTTAACGCATTTGGCAAGACCTGAATTAGGCTGATTCTGCATGACCTTATACGCAGTAAGGGAAAAATCCTTATTGTCGTTAAGCAGATATGAAATGTTTGCCGTTACGGGCAGCTCCGTGATTCTGTCCATCAATGCTTCGTTCAAAAAAATCTATCCCCAATCTCAATAATCGGCTGAAGTATGCAATGTTTTACAGATAATACCGTCAGCATACATATAATCTATTGTACTATACCACAATCTTCCGGCAAAGTCAATTTTTCCCGGATAATTTTAGTTGTAAAAATGAATAAAATTTGTATATTATTCTGTTTTTTTGCATTTGTCAGCTTATTGTCAGGTCAGCGGTATTGACAAAAAATGTAAATTTTCGTAAAATTATGACAACTCTGAGGGGATGGAGGGGATGTCAGTGACAGAATTCTGTCTGTGTGACGATAATGAAGAAATAACCGATTATATCAGCTCTTTTATCAGGAAAAATTTCGGTGACGAGGCAAGCGTGTCAAAGGTACATACCTGCAAAGAGGTTTACGGCAAAATAATGATAAACAGAGATGTTCCCGATGTCCTGTTCATGGATGTTAATCTCGGGGACGGAAACGGCATTGAAACGGTTAAGGAGATTCAGAAGGAATATCCTATGCTTAAGGTTATTTATCTTACGGGATATATCGGATACGCCACGAATATTTTTGAAACGAATCCGTCTTATTTTCTCACAAAGCCAATCGAGGACGAAAAGCTTATGGCGGCGCTGAGGAAGGTTATCGGCCGTGTTGATGCCGACAAAAAGGATTCTGTTATCCTTAAATCAAACGGCACCGAGACCGCGGTTCCGAAAAAAGACATTATATATATAGAAAGCGGAGGAAGAAAGCTTACAATCCATGCCGAGGGAGGCAGGGACTTTGTTATATATGAAAAGATGGACGACATGCAGAACAGTCTTGATTCCCGCTTTCTGAGATGCCACAAAAGCTTTCTTGTAAACATGAAATACATTGCGGAAAGAACAAATAAAACCATAAACCTTGTTACGGGCGAGGCTCTTCCGATAAGCAAGGCAAATCTTAAGGATGTTAAAATGAAATTTATTTCTTATCTCGGTGATTCACAATGGGACTGATAATTCTTTTACTTATAATATCGGTTGTCGAAGCCTTGTTTACGGGACTGGTTTTTATCAAAAAAAATCAGCCGAAGCTGAAGGCAGGGATTGTATACGCTGTATGGATTTCCGTTTATGCGGCTGTGTCGTTCTTTTCTGTCAGCATATTCAGTATCGGAGTAAAAATAATACTTCTTGCGGCTGTGAAACTGATTCTGTATCTGACTCTTTTTGAGGAAGAAATGCAGGCGAAGCTGAGGCTTTACGGCATCTTTGAGCTGATGATGTTCGTTTGCCAGGCGGTTTGCTTCGGCGTATACAGTGCGGTGATGAAGGAAATCCCCAATCTGACCAAGGACATAACCATAACCGAGGTCGGCTTTCTGATTCTTTTCCAGATAGTTCTGTCGGCCGCCGCTGCGCTGCAGATTCAGCTTGACACGGAAAAAGACAGAAAGGTTTCGGGATATATTTTTCTCATTCAGCTGTTTTTCTGTTTTTCGGAGTCCACGCTGCTGCTTTATATTTTCTCGTTCAGGGAATTCAGAACGGAAAAGAGCATGCTGATATGCGGAGTCATTCTTGTTCTGACCGCAACAATAAACATTCTGACCAATATTGTTCTGCCGGATTTCATAGAAAGGAATTCGGATTATCAGAGCAGTGATTTTAATCAGAAAATCACTGAAATGGAGTATGAATATTACACAATTGCCTGTGAAAACAACAGGAAAACGCGTGAGATGAAGCACGATATAGCAAATCATATCCAGACGCTTTATTTCCTTCTGAGGTCAGGCGAGCAGGAAAAGGGTCTTGAATACATAAAGGACCTCAGTGCGGAATACAATACTATTCAGAAAGAGGATTACTGCGACAGCTCCATAGTGAATATTATTCTGATGACAAAGCGTTATGAGGCACAGCAGAAGGGAATTGATGTAAGCTTCAATGTTGTGAGCCGCCTTGATTCCATCGGCATATCGGATATGGACCTGTCAACGGTCATATGCAATCTGCTTGACAACGCCATACGCGGCTGTGTGATGTCGGGCAGCACTTATCCGAAGCTTTCGGCGGAGCTGCTTGAAAAAAACGGGTATCTTGTAATAAGAGTTGTCAACTCGTGCGATTCCAGACTTGTGTTTGACGGGGAAACAAAGATAAAATCCACCAAGGAGGGCACCCAGTCCGGCGGCTTCGGCATGTCAATAATCATGAGAACCGTTAAAAAATACAAGGGTGACTTTATCGCGTCGGCTCAGAACGGACTGTTTACGGCGACGGCAATAATGTCAGTGAATAAATAAGGATGCAATACGGATTTAACTGTCAGATGCAGTAAAATCCGTATTATTTTGCAAAAAAAAGGTTATTTTTTACAAAATAGAAGAAAATTTCCAATTTAGAAAAATATTTATTTTTTTAATTGTATAATACAATATTGAATTACTATATGTTAGGGGCATTTTTATGGATATAAGTCAGGTATGGCCCGAATGGCACGAGGACTGTGTGCTGGGCGAAGGATCCTTTGGCAAAGTCTATAAAGCAAAAAGAGTGGAAAAGGGCAGGACCTTCTTTTCCGCTATAAAGGTTCTGACCGTTCCCAAGAGCAGCCAGGAGGTAAAGCAGGCAAGGAATCAGGGCATGAGCGAAAGGGAAATACACGATTATTTTGAAAGCTTTGTCGATGACCTTCTTACTGAAATCACTCTTATGGAAAATCTTAAGAGCGCACAGAATATAGTTCAGATAGACGACTATAAAATCATGGAGCATACGGGCGATATCGGCTGGGATATTTTTATCAGAATGGAGCTTCTGACTCCGTTTGACAGCTTTATCAATGACCCGAATTTTTCTCAGCTTGAGGTTATCAAGCTCGGCATAAACATCTGCACCGCGCTTGAGGTATGCGAGCAGAACAGCATTATTCACAGAGATATCAAGCCCGATAATATCTTTGTTTCACGTTTCGGCGAATATAAGCTCGGCGACTTCGGAATCGCGAAGCAGCTGGACAAAACGCAGGCGAATCTTTCAAGAAAGGGTACGCTTAACTTTATGGCTCCCGAGGTATATCAGGGAATACCCTACGGCAGCAGCGTGGATATTTATTCACTCGGACTTGTTCTTTATACACTTCTTAACAATAACAGAACGGCGTTTATGCCGCCGTATCCCCAGCAGATTACATATAACGATAACGAAACCGCGCTTACAAAGCGTCTTTCGGGCGAGCCGATGCCTTATCCGTGCAACGCTTCGCCGAATCTGGGATACATTGTATGCAAGGCGTGCGCATACAGACCCGAGGACAGATATCAGACTGCTTCCGAATTTAAAAATGCGCTCTTTACGGAACTCAGCTCAATGAGCATGAGCGGACAGATTCCTTTTGACATGGGTTCAATGGCGGGCGTCGCACCGACATCGTCGGGAGTTTTCCTTAATCACACCACAAACGATATGACCGCGCACGGAAGAATGCTCGTTAACGAATACGGCGACGGAACCACTCTTCTTGACGGCGGAATGAACGGCTATAACGACGGCACCACGGTCCTCGGCGGAGGAACGGGCGGCTACGGCGACGGCACGACCATCCTTAACGGCGGGACAAACGGCTTTAATGACGGCACGACGGTCCTCGGCGGAAACGACGCGGGATATCCTCAGCCCGGCGGCGGTCAGGACGCGGAGCCCGAAGAGTATAAGAAGGGCGGCGTGTACATTCCCGGCTCTGAAAAGAAGCAGAAGGGAAAGAGCAGCAAGGTGTGCAAAATCATTGCATATCCGCTTCTTGCGGCAGCAATTATCTGGAGCTTTATTTCCTTAAGATATGTCGGCGTGTTAATGGTTTCGACTGTTTTATTTGCCGTGACGGTTCTTCTTGCCGACAACAACAAATATCCTGTCGGAATCGCTATGGCCGGAGTTTCGGTTTTCCCGTTGATTCAGCAGATTATAGATTTTACAAGCGGCGTTGAAGCTTTCAATCTCTCAAATATGGCGTTCATTGTATACGCAGTTGCGTATCTGCTTGCCGTTCTGTCGGGCGCGGCGATTCTGATTCAGAAGGAAGTCCGCTTCGGAGGCACGCTGGCTCTTTATTCGGCGGCCGCAATGGTTGTTTCGTATTTCGTCGGAATGAGAGACATGGAAATGCTTATTTACGCACTGCTTTTTGCAGGTGTGTTCATGTGGACATACGGTTACAGCAGCACAAAAAAGGAAGAAAACACGGTCAAGAAAATTCTTTCATTGGCGGCATTTGCTCCTGCGGCTGCAGTGCTGATAATGAACTTAATCTATAGGAGCTTTTGATATGAGTTATATTGTTAAGGCGGCCTGCGGCTGCTTTGCGGGTACGCACAGGGATAAAAATGAGGATAATTTTTTCTTCGCGAAAAAATATCTTGACAGAGGCAACAAAGGGCTTGCGGCTCCGCTTGTTTATGAAATAGACACCTCGTCCGATTCGGATGTTGTTGCTGTTTTTGACGGTATGGGCGGAGAAATGCTCGGCGACCTCGCCTCATATACCGCGGCAAAAACGCTTTCGGCATGCGCAGAGGTTCTCGGCGAAAAAATAGTTAACGGCAAAAAATTTCTTTTCGATTTCTGCATGGCGGCAAACAAGGCGGTCTGCGGCTGTGCCGAGGATGAAAAGGTCGGCTGTATGGGTACGACGGCTGCAATGCTTTTCTTCTCACAGGATGAGGTTTACGCATGTAATGTCGGAGACAGCAGAATATTCCTTCTGAAGGATTCTCAGCTTCTTCAGATTTCCGAGGACCATACGGATTTAAAGCTTATTCAGTCGCTCGGACTGAACAAGAAGCCGCAGTTGCTTCAGTTCCTCGGAGTTCCCGAAAGTGAAATGGAAATCACGCCCTTTATTTCAAAGGGTACGCCGAGAGACGGAGATGTTTACGTTATATGCAGCGACGGTGTAACCGATGTAATTGATTCCGTTGCGATGTATAATATTATTACTGACAACAGCGCCGAAAACGCCGTAAAGGAAATACTTGAGGCGGTCAGAACGGCGGGCGGAGCGGACAATGCCACCGTCATGGTTTTAAAAACAGAAAAAAGTGAAAAGAGGTAAGCTGAATGGATATAGAGGTTGATCAGGAATTACTTGCCAAAATAAAAAGAATAGTTACGGAGGACCTTCCGCTCAGTCAGTTAAGCGACGAGGAGCTTGTTGAGCAGATTGAATCCATAGTTGAGGAGCATACCTTCGGTCAGTATCTTCCGATTCAGGTAAGAGTTGAGCTTGTTCAGCAGGTATACAGCTCAATCCGAGGCCTCGGTATTCTTGACTCGATTATCAACGATGATACAATCACCGAAATCATGGTAAACGGACCGGATAACGTGTTTATTGAAAAGAACGGTAAGCTTACTCAGATAGACCAGAAATTTGAAAGTCAGAGAAAGCTTGAGGATATCATTCAGCGTATCGTCGGCGAGGCGGGCCGAGAGGTTAACCAGTCCAATCCCATATGCGATACCAGTCTGAAGGACGGCTCCCGTGTAAATGTTGTTCTGCCGCCGATTTCCCTCTGCGGTCCGATACTTACAATCCGACGCTTCTCGAAAACTCCCATGACAATTGAAAAGCTTATTCAGTACGGCTCAATCACGAAGGAAATTGCCGAAAAGCTGGAAATTCTTGTTAAATCAAAGTACAACATATTCATCAGCGGCGGTACAGGCTCAGGTAAAACAACCTTCCTGAACGCACTTTCCAACTATATTCCGAAGGACGAGCGTGTTATTACAATTGAGGACTCTGCCGAGCTTCAGATAACGGGTATCAAGAACCTTGTCAGAATGGAAACAAGAAACTCAAACGCTTCGGGTGTCGGAGAAATTTCAATCAGAGACCTTATTAAGGCTTCGCTTCGAATGAGACCCGAAAGAATTGTTGTCGGTGAGGTTCGAGGAGGCGAGGCTCTCGATATGCTCCAGGCGATGAACACCGGTCACGACGGTTCTCTTTCAACAGGTCACGCCAACTCAACCGAGGATATGCTCAGCCGACTTGAAACGATGGTTCTTCAGGGTGCGTCGGGTCTTCCTCTTGAAGCTATAAGACAGCAGATTGCTTCTGCGGTTGACATCATTATTCACCTTTCACGACTTCGCGACAAGTCCAGAAAGACAATGGAAATCAGCGAGGTTGTAGGCTATGACAACATTAACAGACAGGTTATTCTGAATCCTCTCTATGTTTTTGAGGAGGATCCTGTCCGTTCCACACCGGAAAGAGTTGTCGGTTCGCTTAAGAGAACGGAGAACGAGCTTAAAAACGACCTTAAGCTCAGACTATCCGGCTATAATGTAAAAATATAAAATTTCCAAAAAAACTAAAAATTACATTTCAGAGGTTAATTTTGTCAAATTCCGAAAGAAAAGATGTAATTTTATAGTATAGTATATAAATACAGACTGCGTGTATATTATTCATTTTTTATTCACTGATGATTTATATACTTATCTTTTAAATTTCAATTATTTCTGCGGCCTTGCCGCTTTGCAATAAAGCATTTACGAAAAGGATGGGTCAGTCAATGAGAATCAGACTTGCAATACTTGAAAAGGATACGATGTATCTTCAGAAAATGGTTGCGGTTTTCAACAATAAGTACGGAAACGAGCTTGAAATTTATTCATTTACGGAGCTGGATGCCGCTATGGACTGCATCAGCTCAAAAAAGATTGATGTTTTTCTTGCAAACAGTGCGTTTGACATCAATTTTGTTCAGGTTCCCGAGAAAATCGGCTTTGCATATCTTGTGGAATCGCTTGATATTGACAGATTTAACGAAAAGAGAGCTATCTGCAAGTTCCAGAAGATTGACCTGATATATAAGCAGATTCTTAACATCTATTCCGAGCAGATACCTAATATTATCGGCTCAAACAACGATGTTCATTCAACGGTCAAGACCATTGCGTTCTCATCTCCCTGCGGAGGTGTGGGAACCTCTACGGTTGCGGCGGGCTGCGCGATTTCGCTTGCGTCCAAGGGATACAGAACGCTTTACCTGAACCTCGAGACATACGGAAACTCCGACGCATATTTTTCGTGTGACGGTCAGTTCGATTTCAGCGAGGTTATTTATGCGATAAAGAGCAATAAAACAAACAGAGCAATAAAGCTTCAGAGTACCGTAAAGCAGGATTCGTCGGGAGTTTATTATTACTCCTCGGTTAAGGTTCCGCTTGATATGATGGAGCTTAACAGCGATGATTTCTCAACGCTGCAGAGAGAAATCCAGATGCTTGACAGCTTTGACTACATTGTTGTCGACATAGGCTTCCCCGCAGACAGAAAGAGCTTTGAGATTTTCCAGAACTGCAACTCAATCGTCATGGTTGCGGACAGCGCGCAGGAGTCCGGCGCAAAAATCGAAAAGGCTCTCAGAGCTATTCAGATTATTGACAATCAGTCTGAATATGCGGTTCAGCCCAAGATGTTCCTGATAAAGAACAAGTGTGTAAGCGGAAACGATATTGCAGGCGGCGAGGTTAAGGTCATCGGAAGCATTCCCATGTTTGAATCGGTTTCTCCGATGCAGCTCGCAAGGCAGTTTGCCCTTTCAAATATATATGACGGATTACTTTAATTCAGGGGGTTCTGAAAAATGCTTGATTTTTTAAAGAAAAAAGATGAACCGGAGGAGGAGCTGTACGTTGCCTCCGGCACCAACAATCAGATGCTTAACTATAAGGCGTACAAAATGACTTCCGATGAAAAGATGCTTTATTTCGGACTTGCGTTCGTTATCGGCGCAGGCGTTGCGTATCTGTTTTACGGCGGTATCGGCAAGGATGAATTCGGCAATCCTACGATACTCACCCATATTCTTAACATTATAATTATGGCTCTTGTCGGCTTTGCAACGGGAAAGGTTTTCCTGCCGATAAGAAAAAAGCAGATAATCGAGCGCAGACAAAAGGAACTCAGGGCTCAGTTCATTGACCTTCTGGACTCACTTTCCAGCTCAATTTCAGCAGGTAAAAACGTTCCCAACGCATTCAAAACCGCACGCGAGGACCTTGCGATTCAGTACTCCGAGGATTCGTATATAATCCAGGAGGTTGACAATATTCTCAGCGGCATTCAGAACAATATCGATGTCAGCGGAATGCTTGTTAATTTCGGCGAAAGAAGCGGAATCGAAGATATAAAGATTTTCGGCAAGGTTTTCGAAACAGCTCACAAAAAGGGCGCAGACCTCAAGGAGGTTGTAAGAAACAGTCATCTTATCATCAGCGGCAAATGTCAGATAGAGACTGAAATCGAAACAAAGATTGCTTCAAACAAGAATGAGCAGAATATTATGATTTTCATGCCGATTCTGCTCGTTGTCATGATAAAAATGGCAGGCTCCGATTTCGCGAACAACTTCACAACTCCCAGCGGCCTTATTTCAACCACGATTGCGATTGCGGCATTTGTCGTTGCATACTTTGTAGGACGTTCAATCATGAACATTGAGGTGTAAAATATGATTCTTAGTTTAGTATTTTTCGGAATAGCGCTTGCGCTGGGCGTTATATTTGTATTTCTGCTTCTCACTTCGGGTGAGTACGACGAATACATACAGCCCCTTAATCAGAATGATTTCCTTTTCTGTGAGGTTTACGGCGTCGGCTTTAAAATTTTAAAATTAATCAACTTTGAATACAAATCCAAGACCGCAAGAAAGCAGAGAGAACAGATGGTAATTCTCTACGGCGAAAGATACGCCGAGTATTATCTTCAGGTTTACTATGCAAAGAGAATTACTCTTGCATATCTCGTTTTCTGTATTGTCGCTCCGCTCTGCGCTCTCGCGGACGGAACAGACAAGATTCTCATGTTCGGTCTTGCGGCGATAGTCTGCGGTGTTGTTTACTATTTCTATTCCGAGCAGCCCGGCAGAATGATAAAGAACAGAAGTGAGATTTTCCTCAGCGAGTTCCCGAATGCTGTTTCAACGATTGCTCTTCTTGTTAATTCGGGCATGATTCTTCGTGACGCGTGGAAAGAGGTTGCATTTTCCTCAAACACTCTTCTCTGTATGGAAATGAGAAAGGTTAACGAGGACATTGACAACGGTATTTCGGAAATTGACGCCATGTACAGCTTTGCAAACCGCTGCGTTACACCTGAAATCAAGAAATTTACATCATTCGTTGTTCAGGGTCTTGAAAAAGGTAACAAGGACCTTGCAATTACTCTTAAAAACCAGACTGATGAGCTTTGGGAACTTAAAAAGCAGAACACCCTCAAAAAAGGCGAGCTTGCTTCAAGTAAGCTTCTGATTCCCCTTATGATTATGTTCCTCGGTGTTCTTGTAATGATTATGGGTCCGATTATGACCAATCTTAATGTGTAAGCCTACTATGAAAATAGTGACCTTAAAAAATTTAGGGTAAGAGGAGGTGGATACTATGCAGAATTTGATGTTGAATATTTATTTTAAGGGTCTCGCCGCAAAGGAGAAGCTTTGCAAAATGATGGTTAAGGAAAACGGTGAAGCAAATATTATTGCTATTATTCTTGTTATCGCAATTGTTGTTGCTCTTGCAATTATCTTCAAGGATAAGATTACATCACTCTTTAACTCAATCTGGGCTAAGATCGTAAACAAGACAAATACTGTTATCGCATAACGGAGTTGTCAAAAAAAATTTGTGTCCGCCGCTGCAAAACGGCGGCGGACGGAAATTTCCTTTCGGAGTTATTATTATGAATAAATATATTATTTTTGCGGCAGTTTCTGTCTGCACCGTTTTGGCGGAGCTGATTTTCGGCGCGTATATGGGCGTTGTCGATATCCTCCCGAAAATGAAAAAATGCAAAAAATATGACCTCAGTACGGTCAAACCCTTCAAGGGTGCAATACTGATTTTGACAGCAATAATCTGTCTGGCAGTTACATTTGTCATACAGATGTTTTTATATAAGAATACGGCAACGGTAAACTTTGTCAAGCTTTACGGGCTGCTGGTTATCGTTCTTGCGGCGTCAATGGTTGACCTCAAGATGAAAATCATTCCCAATATGCTGATTCTTGCCGGCCTTGTATTCAGATTCGGAATATACGCTTATGAAATACTCAGCAAGAGCGATATGACCTCGATAATCAAGAATGACCTGATAGGTCTTGCAATCGGCTTCGGCGTGCTTACTCTTGTTTCGATTATCACGAAGCAGGGCATCGGTCTCGGTGACGCGAAGCTTTTCGGAATAATCGGTATTACAGGCGGTTCCTTCTGCACCTACAGCACGCTGTTTGCAAGCCTTGTTATTTCCGCGCTTATTTCGGTTATTCTTCTGATAAGCGGAAAGAAAACCAAGAAGGACACCATTCCGTTCGGACCCTGCATAGCGCTGGGATATATTGTGACGATTCTGCTTTCGAGCTATTAAAAAGGAGTAACGAAAATGAATAATAATAAAGTTATTGCCATTATTGCCATAATTCTTTTGAACTTAGTGGCGGGTGCGACTATAGGCTCAACCTATTTCAGCGGAGCCAGCGCATATGACGAAGCCATGAAGAAGGCCAAGGAGTACTCGGAACAGAATCTCTGCGCACTTTCTGCGGGCAGCTATCTTGAGGCTGCCATGAAAAAGGATTCCGTTGATGTAAGAATAGCTATTCTGGATGTTTACTCAAAGGGAATTGACAGCGGTGAGATTTCTGACAAGTATACCTGCTGTGCCGAGTCTCTTGATTATATCAACCTCTTCCCCAAGGAAGTAAAGATGTACGAAGCGGTCAGCGCATTCCTTTTCAAATATGAGCAGTATGAGGACTGTGTTACGGTTCTCAAGAAAGCAAAGTCCATGAAGCTTCAGTCCGAGGGTCTGGACAAGGTACTCAACGATGTAAGGTACACTTATCTTGACCAGTATTCGATGTACGACGAGGTAACTCCCGTGCTTGACGGCTATTATGTTGCCGGTTCGGAGGGAATTTACAATATTCTTTCAACAGCAGGCTCGGACGCAATCGAGGGCGGTCTTACATATGCCACTCCGATGGGCGAAGGTTATTCATTTGTTAAAAAGACAGACCCTGACGGAAATATTGCAACCTATCTTATTAATGCCGAAAATGTCAGACAGATTTATTTCAACAGCGACGCAAACAGTTCAACGGGCGTAGGCAAGGTAACCGTAGACGGTGCCGACAAGCAGGTTCTTGCCATTGAGACGGCAGGCGAATACAAATACTACGGCGTTGACGGCAAGGAATTCCTTCCCGACAGCTACAAGTTTGCCGGCAGATTCAGAAACAATGTTGCCGCGGTTATGATTGCGGACAATCAGTGGAAAATCATCAATGCCGAGGGCAAGCCTGTTAAGGATACGGTATTTACCGATGTTATTCTTAACGAATTCAACGACTGCTCGCCCAAGGGACTTATTTTTGCGGCGGATTCAAGCGGCAAGTACCATGTTTACAACCTTGCGCTCAATCAGCTCGGCGATTTTGCCTGCGATGACGCAAAGGCATTCGTTGACGATATGGCGGCTGTCAAGCAGGGAGACAAGTGGGGCTTTATCAAGTTCACGCCCGACAAGGAAGGCTCCGTTGACAGCGGCAAAATCGAGATGAAAATCGAGCCTCAGTATGTGGATGCAAAATCGTTCTCAAACGGAATTGCAGCTGTAAATAACGACGGAATGTGGGGCTTTATCGACGCATCAAACGAGATGGTAATTCCGGCAACCTTTGAGGATGCGGAATATCTCAGCAAGGAAGGTATTCTTTTCGTAAAGAATGAAGGATTCTGGACAGCTCTGCAGATGTATTATGTAGAAGAGAGTGAGTAATAAATGAAGCGTTTTTTTAAAAAAGAAAAAGGCGAGGTAATGATTGAATCCACAATCGTTGTTACTTTTGTTCTTCTTTTCCTGACGGTTCTGATTTTCCTCGGTCTGATTGTTTATCAGCAGACTCTTATTTCCGTTATGGCGAATCAGACCGCGTCAAACGTTGCCCAGCTTTACAGCAATGAGCTTAAGGACCCGTTTACGGGTTATATAGACGCTTCGAGCCTTTCAACCCAGAAGGTTACGCAGAAGATGAAGGACGAGGCGTATAAAAACGTTATCAAGCAGAAGGCTGAGTGGTTTGCAAAATACAGACTGAAAAAATATCAGTTCCTTGACAATGAGGGCATAAAGGTTGAGACTGACCTTATCGCCAAGCCTAACGAGCTGATGAAGTCGCAGATAGTTGTAAAGGTTACGGCTGATTATTCTGTTCCCTTTGTTCAGCTTTTCAATTCGGACGGAAAGTTTTCGTATTCGGCAACGGGCAGAGCTGATTGCTTTGACCTGCTTGACTTTGCGACGGCTGCAACGGCGATAACGGATAAGGAGATAGATGTTCAGGACCTTACCGAAAACTACACTGTAACCTTCTATGTTGACAACAAGGAATATGCATTCGCAAAGGTTATGCAGAATACATCAATTGCGCAGTCGGCGTCGTATATGAAAACCGCTAAGATGCCCGCGACTCCAACGGCAACCGGAGCGCAGTTTGCGCGCTGGGTAAAGGCGGATGATAAAACTTTTGATAAAGACACGGTTGTATCGTCAAATATGAAGGTTAACTGCGAGTGGAAATGCAAGGTAACCTTTGACGGAAACGGCGGTACGGTCAGCGGAGAAAATCCGATATATGTTGTCAAGGGAAAAGCAATAGGAAATCTTCCGACTGTAAACCGCAATGGATATCAGTTCTCATGCTGGCTGCTTAACGGTACGGCAATAGACAAGAACTATATTGTAAAAAGCGATATAACTCTTAAGGCAGAGTGGAAGTGTACGGTCACATTTAACGGAAACGGCGGTACGGTCAGCGGAACAAATCCGAAATATGTTGTTAAGGGAAGCAAAATCGGAGCTTTCCCGTCTGTAAGCCGCGGAATATGGACATTCGACGGATGGTTTATAGGAAACTCAAAGATAAACACAGACTATGTTGTAAATAATTCCTTGACGGTTGACGCAAAATGGCACTGTACGCATCCGTCGGATTATGTTACTCGTACACAAACCGGACGGGATTGTTCGCATACCTATTATCATTACAAGTGTAATAACTGCGGTTATGAATGGGACGGTAGTGATAGTAACGGCAACGGCGGACATATAGACGCCCGCTGTGGAGTGCAGAACCATCCGCTTAACCCCCCGTATCATTTAAGCCAGCATGCAGGTACTTCGCAGACAACGCTGTTTGAGCATAACGTATGTTTGAATTGTGATTATGTTTATACGGTAGTAGTTGACGGAAAAACATATGTTATGCATTTATGCGCACAGCACCGCTACAAAAACAGTTACGGCAAATGGGTATACGCAAACGATTATACATGGGATAAAAAATTACCGGTACATTCGATTCACGGATACACTCACGGACGTTAATCGGCAACAGTAAATTGATATAAAGAGTGATTTAGAAAATGAAGAAAAAAATTATTGCTATTATTCTGCTCGTTCTGGCACTGGCTCTTATCGGCACGGGAATCTATTTCGGATTATCCGTCTCCAAGGGTAAAAATCCGGTTGAAAAAAAGCCTGCTGCCGATGAGACTGAGGCGGAAATTACAGATATTTTCACCGTTCACACCGTTGATGAGCTTAAGGCGCAGAGTGAGAAGGATAAGCTGACATTAAGCACCACCGATATCGAAAACAGGGTATTTGCTTACGGATATGAGTTTTGCGGACGCGTTACAAACGTTAATGTTTACCATGATAAGAATCAGAAGATAACCAAAATGTCTTTGGATAATTTCCCTTTTCTCACTGTGCCGAATGTTGAGGTTTCAATTCCCGCTATGGGCGCAGAGGTTGTCAATCAGGATTCTGGTCTTACCGCAGAAGCTTTAAAGACAAAATGTGAAGAAGCAATGGATGTCATTGCAAAAAGATTTAAGACTTCGGTTGACGGAAATTACAATGTTTTTGACTCGAAGGCAGGTAAAGAGCTTGATAAAGAAAAGGATAATGTTTTCGAAAAGCTTGTGAACAGAGAGGCATATCTTACGTTTTCGATTAAAACCAAGGACGGAGAAATCTGGGAACTCTTTGTTGAAAATCAGGAGTTTTACGGCGGAATTCTTTTCAGGCTTACAAGAAATATTGATACTACGGAAATAAATGGCTTTTGGCCAAACATTGACTTATCGGCAGAATGAAGAAGGGATAAATGTAATGAAGATTTTTAAGAATCGGAGTGAAAGCGGCGTAATCACGGTTATGATTTCGCTTATGCTGGTTTCAATCCTTTCAATAGGCTCCCTTATTCTTGAGGCGGGCAGGCTTCAGAGCGCAAGAACTCAGCTCGGCGAAGCGAACATCAGTGCGTCCACCTCCACGCTGTGCAGCTACAACAAGGAGCTTTATGACAGATTCGGAATTTATGCCTTTGAGGACAGCGAAAAGACAAAGGCTAATTTCCTTGAATATCTCAAATATAATTCCGATCTCAATGCAAATTATCTGGGAAACAATATGACAAGGCTTTATTCCGTAAAGGACTGTACGCTGAACGGATATTATAACCTTACATATCCCTCCGCGCTTAAAAGGCAGATTATATCGAATACAAAATATTATGCAAATACTTATGACGCAATTCTCAATAACGATACATATTCGACAATTCTTCTCGATTTTGTTTCAAAGTGCGCAGAGGTAAGCACTTATTATCAGTCTATTGATGTAAATGTTTCGATGACCGAGGGGCAGAGAAACGCGCTGAAGGCGGTCGAAAGTACGCTTTCAACCTATTACGATTACGATGAGTCCTGCGCCGTAACGCTTGACTCGGATTCTGTAAGCAAGCTGCCCTCGAAAACAGGCACGGTTGAGACCAAAATATCTGCCGATGAGCTTAAAGAGCTGCAGAACGGCAGAACGGACGCAAAAAAAGTACTCGGCGGATATTCAGCATCTATAGGTACTGTTGATGCCGGAAGAACAAACAGCGAGACAACAACCGGCTTTGATGCGTCGAACATGAATCAGGTGCGCAGTCTGCTTAAGGCTTACGCAAACAAAACAACAAACAGCATCGGAGGAACAAAGACCGTAAGTCTGCTTGCAATTTCCAAGGTCAGCAATGCTCTCAGGGCTCTTGTCAGCAGTTCCGAGGCTCAGAGCAATTTCCTTCTGAACAACTATATCGCATTCAGATTTTCAAACAGAACAAATACCGCAAACGGATATGTCGGACCGGTCAGAGGCACAAAAAGCGCTTCAAGCTTCTCATCAGCATGCGCGGAGTATATTTTTAAGGGCGCTTCCACGGAAAAAGAAAACCAGCAGGCTGCTTACTGGGCTGTATTCTGCCTGCGTCTGATTGATAATGCGTATTATCTTTCCAAAAACGGTACAGGCAGCAAGGAAGCAAGATTTACATGGGCATTTTACGAAACCCTTGTTGATATGGCAATGCTTACGGAATCCCGTACAGTTGTTCCGATGACCAAGGAGGCCCTTTTCCTTCCCATGACCTCGGACAGTACCATTTCGTCAAGCTTCACAGGTCTTAAAACAGTTGGAGATGCGGTTAACGGTGTCGGTTCAACAACTACAGTAAATGTAAATTCAGTCAATTATAAGACTGCGAGAGGAACGAACTACGCAAGCTATACGGATTATATTTCTGCGGCACTGTGGCTTGTTCCGAATTCGAACAAAATGCTCAGAATCGCTGATGTTATTCAGCTTGAAATGAGATACAGACAGTCGAAAACCTCGGGACAGACTCCCACCTTCCTCATGAGCAAGCAGTGTACCTACTGCAAGGCTACGATAAATGCCACGTTCAATTCAATTCTTCCCGTTATTTCGCTTAACGGTCAGGGACAGATGGGCGGCATTGTATTCAAGAGTACAAAATACGTTGGTTATTAAAGGATTACAGCTATGAAAAACAATAAAGGTATTATTACATTGGAAGCGTCAGTGGTTCTTACACTGTTTACCTTCTTCATACTGTTCTTTCTCGGCTTCGGCAGAGTTTACTGCGCGCAGACCGTAGTCAGCCATGCAACTCTGCAGGCGGCTGACGCTATAGGAACCGAATCCATTCTCCGTGAATCTGCCGAGAGCGGAGACGAGACAAGAATCCTTAACATCATAAACCATATTTACGGCGGTTCAACGATTAACTCAAACGCTTTTAAAAGCCTTGAAAGCTCAAACATTTCCACACTTGCAAAGGATAAGTTTACGGTTGCCGTTGCGAATAACAGCTCCGACGCGGATAAGATTCTTAAGGGTTACGGCGTTGTTAACGGCTTACAGGGCGTAAGCTTTTCAAGCTCCTCCTTCAACAGGGATACCGGCGAGGTAACTCTGATGGCAAAGTACAAGGTCAAGCTGCAGTTTTCATTCTTAGGTCTTTCACAGATTGACATGACCAAGGCGGCGAAGGTAAAGAATTTCGGCGAGAAAATGTATACGATTACTGCAAAATCGTCCGATAACTCTCTCGGCTCTGCAAGCGGAATTGTCAAGGTTCCCCGAAACGGAACAGCCGTTATTTCCGCATCTCCTCAGTGGGGCGCGGCCTTTGTAAAGTGGAACGACGGCAGCACGGAAAATCCGCGTACAATAAAGAATGTCATTTCTGACAGGACCTTTGTTGCTACATTCAAGAAAACCGGCTTCGGTATAGAAGCAGTTGCTAAAAATGACGGCGGATGCGCAAAAATAACCGGTTCAGGTACTTACCAGCTTAACAAGGTAGCAACTCTTACCGCCGATTCCAAAGACAAATCCAAATATGTTTTTATCGGCTGGGATACGGACAACGACGGAAAAGTTGACAATACCAACAGCACGATTTCATTTAAGGTAACAAAGGACCGAAAGGGCGACACCGCTCTGGTTGCGTATTATAAGGTTATTGCAAGAATAGAATTCAGTTATCCTATAAGGGATTATAGCCAGAATGAGAATAATCTTCTTGATTACCAGATAAAAGTAACTGCGACAACATATCCTGCAAACGGAAAACTTACGTGGTCGTCAAATAATACTGCAGTTGCAACGGTAAGCGGAGGAACAATAACGACCGGAAACACGAGCGGAAATGCAATAATCACCGCTACATACGAGGTAAATGACGGATACGGTACGCAGAAGGTTTCAAAGTCTGTTACAATTACCACCGTAAGAGGTTATGAATGCTGGAATGTGCGTGCAAGTGACGGATATTGGGATTATAAAAACTCAAAGCAGGACAACTGGGATTCTATGAGTAAAAAGCCGGACAATATTGACGGTTCCATGATGGCCTATCATCATATAAATTATCTTACTGAAAGCGAAGTCAGGGATTATAAGCTTGATACGATAGGAACCGGAACTGCAAAATACGATCTGGTATACGACACAACGATTCCGAATGTCCCGCAGCCCGGACGCAATTCAGGCGACAAAGAGGCATATGCGATGATTTCAAAGTACTCAGCACAAAAAAGTTCAAAGAAACATTTTGTATTTATCATGTTCGCGATGAATCATCCGTGCAGAATTGCTTCAATAGGATAAACTTTAATACACATTCGGCGGGCTTATCCGCCGGATGTGTAAACGAATTTTAGAAATAAATTTTTTATTATAGTTTTACAGAGGTGCAAATTATGAATTTCAGTTTTGAAACACAGGGTCCTGTTACTTATCTTTCCTGTGAACTTGACGCAAACGAGCCGGTGGATTCCCTTACGCTCGGAATGCTTACCAACAACCGTATTGTCGGTATGGCTCCCGTGCTTTATTCCGAGCTTGACGGCAGACGGTTCCTCAAATATAATGTTTCAGCAAAGATTCCCGTTTCACAGTTTTTTGCCGGCACGGTTACCAGACAGCGCTGCCTCAGCGTACTTAAAAATATTCTTGATACGGTATGCTCGGCCGATGACTATATGATTATGCAGTCCTGCTTTGAATTCAATCCGGACTATATGTTCGTAAACGTTTCAAGCTGTGAGGTTTCACTTGTCTGCATTCCCGTCAACAACAGCAATGACGCCAACGAAGAAATCAAAAAGCTTGTTAAGCGTCTTGTTTCAAACGGTCCCGACGGCGGAATTGATGACGGATATACCGGCAAAATTCTCAGCTATATTGATAATGACCCCTCGTTTAACGTTTATTCGCTCAATGAAATTGTAAAATCCCTTGAGGGTCCTGCTGTATCTGCAGGCGGTATGGGTATGCAGGGCGGTATGCCTGCACAGAACTCGTTCGGCGGAAGCGGCAGCTTCGGTCAGCCTGCTGCAGGCGGCTTCGGCGGCATGGGCCAGATGGGCGGCGCAATGCCGAAACCCGCAGCACCGACACCTCCTCAGCCTCCTGTTATGCCCTCGGCCCCTGTTCAGCAGAACAGCGGAATGGGCGGCTTCGGCGGCATGGGTCAGATGGGCGGCGCAATGCCGAGACCCGCGGCACCGACACCCCCTCAGCCTCCTGTTATGCCCTCGGCTCCTGTTCAGCAGAACAGCGGAATGGGCGGCTTCGGCGGTATGAATCAGATGGGCGGCGCAATGCCGAGACCCGCAGCACCGACACCTCCTCAGCCTCCCGTTATGCCTTCGGCTCCGTCTATGCCGAAGATTCCGGGCGCACCCGTACAGAGAGGCGGAATAGCAATTCCCTCGGCGCAGGGCGGAATAGCCGTACCCGGCGCACAGCCCAAGGCTGACGGCAAAAAGGAAAAGCCCAAGAAGGAAAAGAAAGAAAAGGTCAAGAAGGAAAAGCCTGCCAAGAAGGAAAAGTCCAAGAAGGATGAGGCACCCGCAAAGGCTGCCGATAACGGCGAAAAGATTTCCGTCTTTGACCTTATGATGCACTACAACAAGGAAAACGTTGAAAAGTTCAAGGCTCAGAAGAATGCGGAAAAGAGTCAGAAGTCGGCAGGAAAGGCTGCGGCTCCGAATCAGCCCGCAGTTCCCGGCAGACCTGCACAGCCGCAGGTTCCCGGCGCATTCGGCGGCGCACCTGCGTTCAGACCGATGGGCGGCGCACCGGTTCCTCCGATGGCTCCTCCCGCTCAGCAGAATCCCGGAATGGGCGGCTTCGGCGGTGGAATGAGCGGCAGCGGCGCTATGCCTGTAAACAATCAGTTTACATCGACTGTCGTACTTGATAACAGCATCGGTGAAACAACTGTACTCAGTCCCGCACCCGCACCCGGCGAGCCCTATCTTACAAGAATGAAGAACAGCGAAAGAATTATCATAAACAAGCCTGTTTTCCGCATCGGAAAGGAACGCAGCTATGTTGATTATTTCGTTTCGGACAATACCGCAATCAGCAGAAGTCACGCAAATATCATCAAGGAAGACGATGCGTTTTATATTGAGGATACGAATTCCACAAACCACACATACCTTAACGGAGCAATGCTTACCGCAAATACAAGAGTAAAACTGTCGGACGGAGACAGAATCAGACTTGCGAATGAGGATTTCACTTTTTCGTGCTGATATATAACAATCTGTCCAAGGAGAGAATGCTATGGAATTTCTTGTTTCGGCATCCACAGACATAGGAATAAAAAAATCGACAAATCAGGACAGCCTTACGGTCAAGCTTCTTAACACGCCGAAGGGTAAAATGGTTTTTGCCTTGCTTTGCGACGGAATGGGCGGCCTGTCCAGCGGTGAAATTGCAAGCGCAAGCGTGGTCAATGCATTTGAAAAATGGCTGAAAGGCGATTTTCAGAAGCTTCTGAAGGGCGAAATAACTCAGGAAGCAATTTCGTCGCAATGGATTGACATTGTTGTTCAGATGAATCAGAAAATCGGCGAATACGGCAGAGGCAAAAGCATAAAGCTCGGCACTACCGTAACCGCAATGCTGCTTACACAGACGGATTATTACATCCTGAATGTCGGAGACACAAGGGCGTATGAGATTTCCGATAATCTTTATCAGCTTACGGTAGACCAGACTCTTGTTCAGCGGGAGGTTGAGGAAGGCAAAATAACCGCGGAACAGGCCTTGACCGATCCGAGAAGAAGCGTGCTGCTTCAGTGCTGCGGCGCTTCGGAAACGGTTGTGCCGGAAATGTTTTACGGTCAGGTCAAAACGAATTCCGTATACATGATCTGCTCGGACGGCTTCCGTCACGAAATAGCTCCCTATGAGATTTACCAGTGCTTCCATCCCGATGTTATGGTAAGTGAGGAGAGTATGCAGAACAGCATGCTTTATCTTATCGACCAGAATAAGCAGAGAATGGAAAACGACAATATTTCGGTTATTACAATCCGTACCTATGACGAGGTGTGATTATGGAAGCAGTTCTGAAAATACTGGAAAAAAATATTCAGCTGGTATCTGTGGCGTGTATCGCGGCCGGTGTTGTTCTTCTGATAGCGGCGGTGCTTATTCTACTGAAGAAAAAGGACCCGGACGGCGGTGAAAAAAAGCCTGTAAAGCAGAAGAAATCCAAGGATAATTATACGGTTGATTATGAGATTACATTTGTGGAATCAACGGAAATAATAGAATAGCTTTTTGTACGAAAAAAAGTGCCTCAGGGCACTTTTTTTCGTTAATTTTAAGGCGTTTTCCGACAGGAAAAATATGTAAATTATATTGCATAAGAATGCGTTATGTGATATGATATACGATGTATAAAAATAAGATTGGTATACTATACGCTTTGTTATTTTGGAGTGAGGGGTAGCAATGAATTTTATTATATCAGCAAATACTGATGTGGGAATCAAGAAAAGCACAAACCAGGACAGTGTTCTGATCAGGAAATATAACACCGATCAGGGCGAGGTGGTTTTTGCGATTGTCTGCGACGGAATGGGCGGCCTTGAAAAGGGCGAGGTTGCAAGCGCATCCGTAGTTAACGCCTTTGCGACATGGGCAGACCAGACGGTTCCTTATCTTCACGGCACACTCAACACAGAGCTTGTTGAAAACAGGTGGAGAGGGCTCATCGTGGAGATGAATGAAAAAATCAAAAGCTACGGCAGAAAAAACAATGTTTCGCTCGGAACAACGGTTACGGCAATCCTGCTTACCCCGACGCAGTACTGCGCTGTAAATGTCGGAGACACAAGAGCGTATGAAATAACAAGCGGAGATTTCAGACTGATTACGAAGGATCATTCACTTGTACAGAGAGAAATCGACCAGGGAATCCTTACCGAGGAACAGGCAAAGACCGACCCGAGAAGAAGCGTACTGCTTCAGTGCTGCGGAGCGTCGGATACGGTTGTCCCCGATTTCTTCTACGGTGATGTTAAGGCAAACGCCGTTTACATGCTCTGCACGGACGGCTTCCGCCATGAAATTACGCCTGAGGAAATTTGTCAGGCTATTGCTCCCGAGATGGTTGTTGACGAGGCTTCAATGTACAACAACATCCAGTGGCTGATTGAGCTTAACAAAAGCAGAGAAGAGAAGGATAACATATCCGCTGCAATGATTCGTACGTTTTAGGGGGATTTTAAAAAATGCTGGAAATAGGTTCTTTGGTTGACGGCAAGTACCGTGTCCTCAGCGAAATCGGCCGGGGCGGTATGAGCGTTGTCTACATGGCAATAAATGAAAAAGCGAATAAAACATGGGCTATCAAGGAAGTTCGTAAGGACGGTATAAAGGACTTCGAGGTTGTTAAGCAGGGACTTATCGTTGAGACGGAAATGCTCAAAAGATTAAGTCACCCGAACCTCCCCAGTATCATAGATGTTATCGAGAGCGAGGATACATTGCTTATCGTTATGGATTACATCGAAGGTAATCCTCTCAGCAAATCGCTCGAGGAATTCGGCGCACAGCCTCAGGATTATGTTATTGACTGGGCAAAGCAGCTCTGCGATGTTCTTGATTATCTGCACACGCAGACTCCGCCGATTATTTACAGAGATATGAAGCCTGCCAATGTCATGCTTAAGCCTGACGGAAACGTTACGCTTATCGACTTCGGTACGGCGCGTGAATTCAAGGAGAAGAATCTGGCGGATACAACCTGCCTCGGAACGGTCGGTTATGCGGCTCCCGAGCAGTTCGGCGGTATGGGACAGACTGACGCAAGAACCGATATCTACTGTCTCGGTGCAACACTTTACCATCTTGTTACGGGAAACAATCCCTGCGAGCCTCCGTATGAAATTCTTCCCATCCGTTCGGTAAATCCGCAGCTTTCCAGCGGACTTGAAAGGATTCTTCTTAAATGTACCAGAAAGAATCCCAACGAAAGATACCAGTCCTGCGCGGAACTCATGTATGCGCTTGAGCATTATGAGGAAATAGACGAGGTTTACAAAAAGAAGCAGAAGAAAAAGATTACATGGTTTGTTTCCGCTCTTGCTGTTTCAGCGGTGTTCCTGCTCGGAGCGCTCGGCTTCAATATTGCGGGAAACAGCAAAACGGCGTCGCTTTATGAAAGCTATCTGAAGGCGGGACGCGACGAAACATCATACAGTGAAATCGACAGAAGACAGAATCTGCTTAACGCCATTAACAATACGACCTACAGGGACAAGAGCGAGGCATACTTTGAGCTTCTTTCGATTTACGAAAAGGATGAATCGCTCTCAATAGTCACATCAAAGGAAGAGGAAGCCGCAGGTCTTTTATCAGAGTATAAGGAGCTTCAGACGATAAATAAATCCGTTGAGGAGCTTTCTCCTGCAAAGAGAGCGGATTTCTATTACAGAGTAGGTATTCTGGTTTACAGTCTTTATTCGGATGAAAGCGGAAAGTACGATGACTTCAACGGTCCGAAGAATGCAAAAACATGGTTCGACAACTCGATAGAAAGCGCTGAGGAAGCCGAAAAGGCGGGAGGAGCTGAGTTCGAAACCTACGACGGCAACAGAGCGAAGATTTACAGCAGCATCGGCTGGGTATATAACAAGATTATTTCCGAAAAGGTAGTAACGACCTCCAACAGAAACGATGAAATCTTCGATGATATGAAGAAGGACTACGTTGAGTGCTGGAATACTCTCAATGAGCTTGTCAAGACGCTTGACAACGATACCAGTGAGAAGATTACCTTCAAGATGCAGCTTTACAATAACGGCTGTCTGCTGCTTGAGTCAAAGGCTTCGAATTTCAAGAGATACATCGACGGCCTGAAATATGAGGATATCGAAGCTCTCCGCGCAAAGATGGAAAAGGCAGCCCTTGCGCTTGAAGGACTTGACGACACTGAAAAGGCTGACATATCCAGGAATTTCAAAGATGCATATGAGAGCGTTTACAACGCTTTCCATACAGTAAAGAATTGAGGTGCTTAATATGGAATCAGATAACAATATAATTCAGATTTTAAGCACTCTCGAAATTGCATGTCTTGTTCTCGCGGCACTGTTTTTTATAGTTGCGGTAGTTCTTTTCTTCGTGCTTGACATCAGAAAGGTTTTCAACGATGTTACGGGACGAACGGCGAAAAAGGAAATTGCAAATATGCGCGCTCAGAATGTGACCAGCGGCTCAAAGGCATACAAATCAAGCGCTGTCAACAAATCAAGGTCAAAGCTCACATCAAAGATTTCCGCGTCGGGTAAAATCCAGGAAAACAAGGGAATCGACCTCAGTCTCGCGACCGAGAAAATTGCGGGCAGCAGATTTGAGGATGAATCGACGCTCATTCTTAACGGCGGCGGTTCCGCTCAGGGAGGCACGACGGTCCTCGGCGGAAACGAAACAAGCGTCCTCGGCGGCGCGGCAGCCGCAGGCAGCGGAGCCACAACTGTTCTCGGCGGTCAGGATGACGGTACTGTATTGCTCGGCGGAGAAGCTGCTCCGAATGATACGACCGTTCTTAACGGAATGCAGCCGACGGCAGGCGCGGCTGAGCTTGTTCAGGAAATTGTATATATCCATACAGAAGAGATTATTTATTGAGGGGTGAAAAGAAGTGAAAAAGTTTAAAAGTTTTTGTATTATTACTATGGCGAGCTTCCTTTTGTCAGCGGCCTCGACTCTGCTTGTGCCGTGGGCAAACCTTAATGAAAGTCTCGGAAGCCGTCCGCTTGCATATGTGCTTGCAATAATGTTCTGGCTCGGACTTTTAGCCGGAATAGTTTTTGAAATTCTTGCTTCAAAGGCCAGAAAGGGCCTTAAGGATGTTTCCGTAAACGGAAAACCGGGTATTATTTCTTTCTTCAAAACCAAGGAAGGCATTGCCGCCGACATTATTTTTGTTATTGCTCTTGTCTGCGCAATCCTTTTGAGAAATGTTTCTGTTGTTTCGGCAATATTCCTGTTCCTTACACTTGCGGCTCTGTATTTCAGCTGCATTTTTAACGGCAGGAATTACAGAACATTTAAGGAGCTTAACAAAAAAGAGGAGGGCGAAAAAAATGAAAAGTAAGATTATGCGCGTTATTTCCGTTGTTCTCGCGCTGACAATGGTACTTTCAACAATTCCCGTTGCATCATCTGCTGACCGTAATGTTATTACCGAGCTTGAAACCGGTATTAACATTATAACAGAAGAGAGTATTCTCGATACGGATGTTCCGTCTGATGTGACGCTTGTTGTCACAAAAGATACAATCACGGAGAACCCTATAACGATTGAAGGCAGAGTTGTGGTTATAGGTTCGACAATGTTCGGTCAGCAGAATAGTGTTCCGATGACATTCAAGAACGGCGGTTCACTGTTTTACAGCGGAAATTATGAGTCCGGACCCGCGGAGCTTGACCTTTCGGACATTAAGGCCATATCCGAATACAGAGGACATACTGCAAGCTGGCCCGATACGGCGACCAACCCTGATATAATGTTGTCAGATGACGCCCAGCTTTCATTCTGGTATGACGAACTTGTCAAGGGCGACGAAGAAACTATAGGTCTGTATCTTGATGCTGAGGCAGGTAAGACCACCATCAACATGGAAGGTATAGGCGAATGCTGCATTACAGTCGGCAAAGAAGCAAAGCTTGATTTCGACGAGGAGAATATTAATACCGCCGGAACCACAATCATTAATAACAAGAGTATGGACACCGTAACAGCTGAAAAGCTTGCATACCTTGCAGAAACACACAAAGATGTTACCGTAAATAATCTTGTTAACGTAACGGTCGACTCAAAAACAGAAGAGAGATATATTAAGTGCGGCGAAAAGTTTGTTTATACGCCCGAAAGCGGAAGCAAGATAAATACGGCAGTTGTTGATTCCGAGTCTGTTGAAGTCAGCGACGAGCTGTGTTTTGAATACAGCGTTGTAAAGCCCTGCTCAATTTATCTTGAAACAAAGGCCAGGGAGTACAATATAAATGTTACCGTTAAGAACGGTTCAAACGGTACGGTTACGAATTATGACGGAACGGTTGTTTACGGCAACCCGTGGTCTGCGTCAGTATCGGCTGAAGACGGTTACTATTACACCGTAACGGCAAAGGATAAGGAAAACAATGATGTTGCCGTTGCCGACAGCGGTTCGGCGATTTCCATTGAAAGCGTTACAAAGGATGTTGATATCGAAGTAACGTTTTTACCCGTTAAGGCAACTGAAATCAAAATAATAAATTCAGACACATCCTTCTATCCCAACGGTATCTACAATTTTGAAGCTCAGATTATTCCTGACGCGGCAACAAAGACAGAGATTGAGTGGTCTGTTGCGGCAGACGGCGAGGGCGAGCTTCCCGAGGGAATCGCCATTGACGCTCAGTCAGGTCAGCTCAGCATAGGCGCGGATGTTCCCGCAGACACAAAATTCCTTGTAGCTGTTCAGGATAAGGAAGACAGCGCAGTGAAAAGCACAAAGGAAATCACTGTTACTGTCGGCACAGTTGAAAACATAAGTGATTATCTTCTCTTCGACGGCGAAGCATACTCAGAGGGAAAATGGTACAATTCAGATGTTATCATCACTCTTACGGAAGCTGCGGAAGCAGAAGGCTGCACATTTGTTTATAACACCAAGGGCGATAAGAGACCCGTATACGCTACCGCCGGCGGAACAGCAGATATTCCCGAGACAACAAAGGATCTGCAGTTCAGAATTTTCAAGGGCAAGCCCGACGAGGCTCTTGAGGTTATTGATGTAGCGGGCGAATACAGCGTTCTTATTGACCGCGATAAGCCTTCGTTTACGAAGATTAACGTTGAATATGATCCTATCGGCGTCTATGACGGCTGGGGCAAAACCGCAACGGTTACGCTTACGGCTATCGATGAAAATTCAGGCATTAAGTCTCTTGAATACAGACCCGTCGGCGAAGCAACATTTACTCCTGTTGCAGAGTCGGAGGAAAATGTATTTACCGTTCAGTTTGATAAAGATACAAACGAAAACAATGAATTTGAATTTGTTGTAACGGATAATGCCGGTCTTACAGATTCAAAGATTCAGAAAATAAATATTGACAGAACTCCGCCCGAAATCAAAGTCAGCTATACCGCTGATTCGTTTACAAGCTTTATTGAGGTAATTACTCTGGGCCTGATAAACATTACGGGCAATGCGAAATTCAAGATTGAGGCAGCAGACGCAGGCTGCGGCGTCAAGGATGTAAAGTTTGCAATTGTTACAGCCGAAACTGCGGAAAATCCCGAATATCAGGAATATAAATCCGGTAAGGAAATTCAGATTCCGGACAACGGCAAGTACGGTATTAAGGTAGTTGCGACAGATAACCTTGATAATGAGCAGACATTCTTCATTGACCCGAGAGATGAGGGCAGCGCAATTATTGTTGACAACGATGCTCCCGTATGGTCTGTTGAGGCAAACGGCACAGAGGTTACGGACGATAACTTCGAAATCTACCTTACAGACGATTCAGAAGATTTCGCAATCACAGCTTCGGCTGATGACGGAATCTCAAATTCCTCAGGCATAGCTTATGTTAAGGCAGAAATATTCTACGGCAGCCAGCTTCTTGCTTCCTACGGCGAGGAAGGCTACGCTGACGGCAAATTCAGCTTTAACAAGAGTACAATACTTTCCGCGCTTTACAATATTGACGAATCATCAGAATTCAGCGACGGCGAGTATTCTGTAAAATTCAGCTCGGCAGATAAGGCAGGCAACCTTGCGGCAAGAACCGTAAAGCTTGATAAGGATACGGTCAAGCCTTCCTTACTCGTTGAAGGCAATCCTCTTACGGCACAGCAGGAAGCATTACTTACGCTTGATGTCAGCTGCGGATGCTCAGGCATTAAAAACGTTTATGTCAAGGCTCCTGGCGATGATGATTTCACTGTAATTGAAGCTGATGACGGCGCATATCAGTACCTTGTTAACGAAAACGGCGACTATACCTTCTATGTTGAAAACAATGCAGGTATCAAGAGCGAGAAAACAACCGTAACAGTTGACAAGATTGATAAAAACGCTCCCGCCGTAACAGTTAAGGCAACGCTTGAAGGAAAGGATTACAACTCTGAGTTCACAGGCTCAAAGGAACCCGTTGTTGTTGCTCTTTCAACAGAGAACACCATCGGTAAGTCAACCTTCTTCTATAAGCTCAGCACCGATACAGAGTGGATTCCCGTTACAAGCGACGACAATACGGTTTCACTTACTGCTGACGGCAAAAACACATATGAATTCAAGGCAACAAGCGAAAGCGGCATCGACAGCACAAGCTCAACAAAGTTCACTGTATGCAGAGATACCGTTGCTCCCGTTGTAGAATTAATCACATACAGCACTCCCGCATGGGCAGGCTTCCTGAATGATATTACATTCGGCGCCGCTTTCGGAGAGAAGATTGTTGTTACAGTTGACGCATCCGACGAATGCTCAGGCGTCAGCGCAGTTACACTTGAGGCAAAGAACGCAGATGACAGCGTGGCTCTTTCAAAAACAGTTGAATTTGACCCCGCTAAGAGTTCTGCAAGCGCAGAGTTTGAAATTCCCGCACAGTTCAGAGGAAAAATCGAGGTTACGGTTGCTGACCTTGTAGAGAATTCCACTGACGCAGCACCCGAGATGATAATGAGCGGCATTGCCGGCGCAGAATCACCCGAGGATTATGAGCTTATTGCCGATACAACAGCTCCCGAGGTATATTTCGGTGAAGAAATCGAAAACGACGGCTGCTATAACGGCGATGTTGAGCTTGAAATCTATATTAAAGAAGCAAACTTCTTTGCTGATGATGTAATGGTTTCTGTTATCGGCGAAAACGGCACTCTGATTGATACCGATAACCTTACATGGACAGCAGTTGATGGTGCCGACAGCACTTACTGCGCGGTTATCCCCGTTGAGGATGACGATAAGTACACCGCAACTGTTAATTATGCGGATAAGTCGGGCAATAAAACCGAGGAAGTTCCCGAAATCACATTTACAGTTGATAACACCTTACCTGATGTAAAGGTTGAATACGAAGACGAAACTGTTATAAGCGAGGCAGACGGCGTTAAGTATTACGGCGAGTACAGAACGGCAACCGTAACGGTTACCGAGACCAACTATATCTGGAGCGAAAACGATGTTGTAATTACCGCAAAGGATAAGGACGGCAACCCCGCAGAGCTTCCCGATGTTTCGGAGAACAAATGGTCCGAAAACGGAAACGAGCATAAGCTTGTAATCAGATATAACGCCGATGCGGAATATACCTTTGATGTTTCCGTAACAGATAAGGCAGGCAACAAGTCCGCTGAGCGTGCAACCGAGAAGTTCGTTGTTGATACAGCAGCTCCCGAAATCAAATCAATCAAGTATTCGGAAAATATCTGGAAGGGCTTCCTTGAGGCAGCGACCTTCGGAATTTTCTACAACGACAAGATTACTGTTACCGTTAATGCGGAGGACGCAATGTCCGGCGTAAGCAAGATTGAGCTTATCGCAAGCTCTTCCGACGGTTCGGCAGAGGATGTTGTTTATTCAAAGACATTTGAGAATCCGGAGAACGAAGCAGAGGCTGAGTTCACTGTTCCCGCACAGTTCAGGGGACAGTTTGAGGTTGTTGTAACAGACCGTGTTGAAAAGGCTGTTTCCTCAACCAAGGGTGAGATTCTTGATGAGTTCTCAGGCGAGGACGAAATAAAGAATTACGAATTCGTTGCAGATAACGTAAAGCCTGTTATCTCCTTCGGCGAAAGCATCACGGACGGCGACTTCCTTACAGGCGCACCGGAGCTTACCGTTTATATTAAGGAAGCAAATCTCTACGGCGAGGATGCTTCGGTTCAGATTACATCGGAGGACAGCACATCCGTTCCCGATACAACCGATATCAGCTGGACCGAAAGCGAAGGAATGAACGACACCTATGAGACAGTTATTCCCTTCACGGCAGACGGTGCTTATGAAGTAAAGGTTAACTGCACGGATAAGTCCGGCAACAAGGCAGAAGAGAAAATCATTAAATTCACAGTTGACAACACCAAGCCCGTTGTTACAGCAGTATTTACGGATGATGTACCTGCTTCCGCTGAAAAGGGCGGCATGAAGTATTATTCACAGGCAAAAACAGCAGAGGTTACGGTTGTTGAAAAGAATTACAACTGGACTGAAAGCGATGTTGTAATCACAGCTGAAGATCTTGAAGGAAACGCTGTAGCTATTCCCGATATTTCAGAGGCGAAATGGACACATAACGGTGATGAACACGTTCTTACCATTAACTATACAGCTTCGGCAAAGTACAATTTCAAGGTTGCTGTAAAGGATAAGGCAGGAAACGCATCGGATACAAAGGAACAGACATTTGTAGTTGATACAGATAAGCCCGAAATCGAATCGGTTACTTATTCAACCGTAGTCTGGAAGGAATTTATCAACGATATTTTCCTCAGAGTATTCTTTGACGATACAGTTCATGTTGTTGTAACCGCATCGGATAAGACCTCAGGCGTAAGCGCTGTTGAGGTTAAGGGCATCCTTTCCGAGGATGCAAGCGATATTGACAGCGAATACAGCAATACCGTTACATTTAACAGCGCAAATAATCCCGCAACCGCAGAATTTGACATTCCCGCTCAGTTCAGAGGCCGTCTCAGCGTAAAGGCTGTTGATATTGCGACCAATGAAAACAGCGCAACCGATAAGCAGATTCTCAACATTGTTGATGAAGACGGCAAGGCAAAGGATTATGAATTTATCATCGACGATAAGGACGCTTCAATCACCTTCGGCAGCAATATCACTGACAAGGAAATTTACACAGGCACACCTGAGCTTACTGTAAATATTGACGAAGCAAACTTCTCACCCGAGGATGTAACAATTGAAATCACCTCCAAGGATGATAACGGCGGCGCAGGCGCTGTTCCCTCCACCTCGTCTCTCACATGGACTGCGGCAGAGGGCAAGCCGGATACACACAGCACAACAATCAAGTTTACCGAGGACGGAGATTACACAGTAAAGACGACCTATAAGGATAAGTCGAACAATATCTCGGAAAACGAAATCACCTTCACGGTTGATAACACAAAGCCCGTTGTTGATGTAGCTTATGAAGACGGCGAGGTTGTTGCCAATGAGGTTGACGGATACAAGTACTATACAGCGAACAGAACCGCAACCGTTACAGTTGTTGAACACAACTTCGACTGGAAAAAGTGTGAAGTTACAATCACGGCAGAGGATGTTAACGGAAATCCCGTTTCCAAGCCTTCAATCGTTGAGAGAAGCTGGACACATGAGGGCAACACTCATACACTGAAGATTCCGTACACCACAGACGCAAAGTATACATTTAATATTAATGTAAAGGATAAGGCGGACAACGCATCCGCCGAGCGCGAAACAGAAAAGTTTGTAGTTGATAAGGTTGCTCCCGCAATTGATTCAATTACATATTCAACACCCGTACTCAAGCAGTTCATTAACGATATTACATTCGGCATATTCTTTAACGATACGATTCATGTTACGGTAAAGACTTCGGATGCAACCGCAGGCGTATGCAAGGTTGAGCTTACGGGAACACTTTCCGAGGACGCAAGCGATGTAAACAGCAGCTTCTATAAGGCAGAGACTGTTGATCCCGCTTCAGGTTCGGATACAGCTGAGTTTGATATTCCCGCTCAGTTCAGAGGACAGCTTTCCGTTAAGGTAACCGACCTTGCAAAGCAGACAACCGAGTCAACTGACAAGGATATTCTCAAGAGCGTTCCGCAAGCAGGCAAGGCATCGGATTATGAGATTTTTGCCGACAGCAAGGCACCTGTTATTACATTAGGCACGGAAATCGTCGAGGGCGCATATTACAGCGGCACACCCGAGCTTAAGATTTATGTTAACGAAGCAAACTTCTTCGGCGAGGATGTCAAGGTTGAGATTTCCGCATTTGATATTATGGGCAAGCCTTCAGCCAAACCCGCAACAGATAAGCTCACATGGACCGCGGAAGAGGGAACAGCCGATACATATAAGACGGTTATCCCGTTCGAGGCAGACGGTGATTATACTGTAAAGGTTAATTACACCGACAAGGCGGGCAATAAGGCGGAAGAAAAGACAGTCAAGTTCATTGTTGACAACTCCGCTCCCGTAATTAAGGTAACCTACGATAACAACAGCTCAAAGAGCCAGGTCGGCGACCTTAAATACTACACGGCACAGAGAACAGCAACCGTTGAAATCACCGAGCGCAACTTCAAGTGGAGCAAGGACGATGTTCAGATTACCGCTGAGAATTTCGACGACGGTGAAGTAACTCTTCCCGATATCAGCGAGGGCAAGTGGGTCAACTCAGGAAATGTACATAAGCTTGTTATTCCTTATGTAAAGGATGCAAGATACACAGTTGACATCAGCAACACTGACCAGCTCGGTCATACAACTACGGTTGATACAGAGAAATTTGTTGTTGATACAACTGATCCGGTTATTGATTCAATCACCTATAATGTACCCGTATGGAAGGGCTTCATCAATGCTGTAACCTTCGGAGTATTCTTCAAGGATGAAATGGCTGTTACAGTCAAGGCATCGGATGTTACCTCGGGTATAAAGAAGATTGATTTCACCGCTGAGCTTTCAGACGGTGTAAGCAGCGTAAACAAGGCATACAGCGAGTCAAAGGCATTTGACACAGCTCAGGGTTCTCAGACAGTAACATTTACCGTTCCCGCTCAGTACAGAGGCAAGATTACGGTTAAGGTTACAGATTACGCTACAAGAACAACAACCTCAACAGCTGCAGCCGTTCTTAAGAGCTTTGAGCAGACAACGGCAAGCTATGAGCTTGTTGCGGATAATATCAAGCCTGAAATCACACTCAGCAACAATATAAACGAGGGTCAGTTCCTTACAGGAAAGCCTGAGCTTACCGTAACGGTTAAGGAAGCAAACTTCTTCGGCGAAGATGTTTCCGTTGCAGTTACATCCGTTGACGATAACGGAAAGAACGGTTCAGTTCCCGATACATCAAAGCTCAGCTGGAAAGAGGTTTCCGGCAAGGCGGATACATATCAGGCGGTTATCCCGTTCACGGCTGACGGCGATTACAGCGTAAAGGTAAATTATACCGATAAGTCAGGCAACACCGCCGACGAAAAGGCGGTATCGTTCACAGTTGATAATACTGTTCCCGTTATAACAGTTACTTATGATAACAACGATGTTAAGAACGAGGCAAACGGCTTCAAGTATTACACGGAAAACAGAACCGCAACGGTTAAGATAGTTGAACACAACTACAACTGGAGCGATAAGGATGTTGTTATTACAGCAAAGGATGTTAACGGAAAGACACTTACAGCTCCCGATGTTGCTCAGGGCAAGTGGACACACAGCGGCAACGAGCATACGCTTGTAATCAATTACAATTCAGACGCACAGTACACATTCGATGTTTCAACAACAGATAAGGCCGGCAACACACCGAAGCCTGTCGATACAGAGAAATTTGTTGTTGATACAACAGATCCGCTTATTGATTCAATCACCTATAACGTACCCGCATGGAAGGGCTTCATCAATGCCGCAACCTTCGGAGTATTCTTCAAGGATGAAATTGATGTTACAGTCAATACATCGGATATCACATCAGGCATCAGAAAGATTGACTTCACAGCAGAGCTTTCTGAAGGCATAAGCAGCGTAAACAAGGCATACAGCGATTCAAAGACCTTTGATACAGCCAAGGAAACCCAGACGGTAACATTTACTGTTCCCGCTCAGTACAGAGGCAAGATTACAGTCAAGGTTACAGATTACGCTACAAGAACAACAACCTCAACAGCTGAAACTGTTCTCAAGAGCTTTGAGCAGACTACAGATAATTATGAGCTTGTTGCGGACAATATCGTTCCCGAGATTACTCTCAGCGACAATATCAAGTCCGGCGAATTCTATACCGGTGAGCCTGAGCTTACCGTAACAGTCACAGAAGCTAACTTCTTCGGCGAGGATGTTGTTGTTGCAATTACATCCGTTGATGACAACGAAAAGAGCGGAACAGTTCCCGACACATCAAAGCTTACATGGAAGGCTGTTACAGGCAAGGCGGATACATATCAGACGGTTATTCCGTTCACGGCTGACGGCGATTACAGCGTAAAGGTAAACTACACTGACAAATCCGGAAACAAAGCGGCTGAAAAGGCGGTTGACTTTACTCTTGACAACACCGCTCCCACAGTTACGGTTACCTACGATAACGACGGCGTTAAGAACGAGGCAAACGGCATCAAGTACTACACCGCTGAAAGAACAGCTACGGTTAAGATTACCGAGCATAACTACAAGTGGAACGAGGACGATGTTGTTATCACCGCAAAAGATGTAGACGGCAAGGTTCTTGAAACACCGGATGTTTCCCAGAGCAAGTGGGTACACAACGGCAACGACCATACTCTTACAATCAAGTACAACTCAGACGCCGAATATACGTTTGATGTAACAAATACAGATAAGGCGGGCAACATGCTCGAAACAGTTCCCACAGAACACTTTGTTGTTGATACGGTTAATCCCGAGCTTAAGTCTGAGGATATCGTATTTGAAATGGTTGCTTCCAATGCTGACTTTGATACAAAGAACGCAGAGTTTGAGACCTATAAGTTCTTCAGCAACGGCAAGTCTGATGTTACAATCACAGCAACAGACATTACAGCAGGTATAAGCGGTATTGAGGCTTACACAGTTGATACCGTAACCAATGCCAGGACAAACCTTCCCGGCATTAAGTACGAGACAGGAAAGAGTACCGCAGTTTACACCTTCACACTTCCCGATGACTTCAAGGGTTATGTTTATGCAAGAGCAACAGATTTCTCCACAAGAACATCTGACGGCGACGCAGAAGACGGCTTCACAAAGTCAATCGGCGCAGTTGTTGAAACGCTGGCAAAGCACAACGATACCCTTTCGGGTAAAATCACAGCGCAGAGAGAACCCAACCCGAACGGCTTCTACAATGCTGACCTTCCGATTATCATCAATGTAAAGGACAGCTATTCAGGTATCAGCAAGCTGACTTACAAGGTTGGTTCAAGCGACAGCGTAGTTGTTGATTTCCAGAACAAGGGCGATGTCACATACGAATGGACCAGCGAGGTTCTTACAATCAACGCAGAGCGCAATAACAATAACCACGTTGTTGTAACAGTTTCCTATGTTGATAACGCAGGCAACCCGCATAAGACTCAGCAGGTATTTGATATCGAGTACAAGATTGATATCACAAAGCCGGTTATTAAGGTTGATTACAACAACAATACCGCACAGAACGGCAAGTTCTTCAAGGCGGACAGAATTGCAACCGTTACTATTACAGAGCTTAACTTCAGCGCTAAGGATGTTAAATTCACCATCACAAAGGACGGAAAGAATTATTCTGAAATTATTCCGGCAGAGTCCTCATGGAGACATTCGGGCGAAGAGCATACAGTTAAAATCATTTACAGCAGTGACGGTGACTACACCTTCAATATTTCTTACACAGACCTTGCAAACAACAGTAACGGTCCCGTACAGTATGGCAACAGCGTTGCAGCCAATGCCTTCACGGTTGATAAGACGGCTCCGGTAATTACTTCCATAACCTATGATAACAACGATTCCGTTAACGGAAACTATTTCAGAAGCTCAAGAACCGCAACCGTTACAATACGCGAGCATAACTTCACTGAGCTGAAGGCACCTGTTACCGTTACAGCATCTGACGACGGAACACCGACAGCGGCTCCCGCTGCTTCAGACTGGAAGTATCTCGGCAATGATACCTACGCGGCAGTAGTAGTATTCAGCAAGGATGCCCTTTACGGAATGGATGTTGCATGTACTGACCTTGCAGGAAACGACGCTGTTCCCTACGCTCATCAGGAGTTCTATGTTGATAACGAAGATCCTGTTGTTTCGGTTAAGAAGATTGTTCCCAACTCAGCAAACAAGGGCGATGTTGCTCCTGTAATCACGGTTACAGATAAGAATATTGATTATTCACAGATAAGCGTTGAGCTTGTTGGTGCAAAGAACGGCAAGGCTAACTATAAGGGCAGCGGCGTTCAGTCCAACAACGGCTACACCTACACCTTCAGCAACTTTGCAATGAAGCAGTCGGCGGATGATATTTATACGCTCAAGGTTGTTGCAAAGGATAAGGCAGGCAGAACGAATTCATTTGTTACCGCGTTTGACGCTAAGGGCAATCCTCAGAAGGTCAGCGGAAATGCATTCAGATTCTCAGTCAACAGATTCGGTTCAGCCTATAATCTTGACGACAGCACAAGAAAGATTAACGGTAAGATTATCGACAACGAGCAGGATGTTGTAATGTATGAGATAAATGCTGATACGCTTAAGGATATCAGCGTTATCATCCGCAAGAACAACAAGAAGATCGAACTCGTTGAGGGTAAGGATTATAAGATTGATGTTACGGGCGGAAACGGCTCATGGTACACTTATAAGTACACTATCTTCAAGGATAACTTTGCGGACGAAGCTTTCTACTCGGTTGAGGTTTCATCTACCGATGCTGCAGGCAACAAGTCAGTTAATACACTTGACAGCAAGATGAACGATGTTGCGTTTGATATTGATAAGAACAAGCCCGAAATCAATATTACAAACATCAAGAAGAACGAAACCAAGATGGCTCAGAGCTATGATGTAGTTATTTATGTTTCGGATAATATCAAGCTTTCAGATGTTGTTCTTATGCTTGACGGCGAAAAGGTTGACGGCAATTTCGACGGCGAAAAGTATACTATCACAATTGACGCTGCCACAACACTTAAGGAATCAAGACATTCTCTTACAATCAAGGCAGTCGATATGGTAGGAAATGAAACACAGGTCGGCGTTGCTCCGTTCTACGTTACAACCAGTAAGTTCATTTCATTCCTCGCAAATACCAAGATGGTTATTGCCGCGGCAGCAGGCGTTATTCTGCTGGCACTGCTTCTCATCTTCTTCATTCTCTTTAAGAGACGCAAGGACGATGACGAAGAAGAGGAAGAAATGATTTAAGCATTATTTCCGACGGGAAAACCCGTTACAAAAAAATAATCACCGCTGTTCTCGGTGAGATACAGCGGTGATGCAGAAAAATGTCATTCTGAATGAACAGGGTGCTGACGGTAAATCAGCCTTTAAGCTATCAGAATGACATTTTTATTTTTATAATTATATGCCTTGCACGGACTGTCTGTATTTCCGTGCGGATTACAGTGTCAGTTCGCTGATAATATAGTTTGAAATGAGGAAGCCTTCGCGTGTAAGCGCGAGGGATTTTTCTGTGATTTTTACAAGATTCTTTTCTTCAAAAGCTTTTGCTTTTTCAATTATTTTTTCGCTGAATTTTTTTGAAAATCTTTTCTCGAATTCTTCAAAAATTATTCCGTCCGCAAGGCGGAGCCGAAGCATGATGTACTCCTCCTCATCACCGCCGTTCCCGTCGTCAACGGGTTCTCTGCCGGCCTTGAAATATTCGATGTCGCGCGGATAGAAAAATCTTTTTCCGTCAATAAACGAATGTGCCGCAGGACCGATGCCGAGATATTCTTCACAGTTCCAGTATTTCAGATTGTGCTTTCCCTCAAAGCCCTGCTTTGCAAAATTGGAAATTTCGTAATTTCTGAATCCGTTTTGTTCGAGGATATCTCCGAGAAGCAGGTACATGTCCGCTGTACCGTCCTCGTCGGGCAGATTCAGCTTTCCCGCGTTATTATAATAGTATGTACCCTCCTCAAGCCTGAGCATATACGCGCTGATGTGAGGCACATTCATGTCAAGGCAGAACTGTACGGTTTCTCTGAGGCTTTCCTCCGTCTGATCCGGTACGCCGAGCATAACATCAAGGGAGATGTTTTCTATGCCTGCGTTTCTTGCTTTGTTTATGCATTCCGCAATTCTCTTTTTGTCAGCACTTCTGCCGAGCTTTTTTCTTTCTTCGTCAACGGCGGACTGCATGCCGAGAGAAATTCTGTTTACTCCCGCGGCTGATACCGTCTCAAAAAATCCGTCCTCAACTGCCGATGGATTGCATTCGACCGTTATCTCTCCGTCAACGCCGAAAAGCTCCCTTGCACGGCGGGTAAGCATCGCGATATTTCTGCCGCCGATTAAAGACGGAGTGCCGCCGCCGAAATAAAGCGTGTCGGCCCTTCTGTCAAGCCTGTCAGCCCATGCTTCGAGGCTTTCAAGCAAGCACATGGTATAGTCGTCATATCCGCTTTCATCGGAACGCATGGAGTAAAAATCGCAGTAGGGACACTTGCTTCTGCAGAAGGGGATGTGTATATAAATTCCGATATTATTCATAATATTTACCGTTTTGAAAAGGGACGGATAATTCCGTCCCTTTGTTTGTTTTTTATTCTGCAGGAGCTTCCTCTGCCTTGTCCTCGCCGCCGAATTCGTTGAGAGACTTTGCTGTTTCGCTTCTGCGCTCTGCAAGCTCCTTGTACATTCTTGCCTTGGTTTCCGCGTCAATGTTGTAGAAGAGCTTCGGAATGATACCGATAAGACCTGTAAGACCCGGAAGAAGTGTAACTGCCATGAAGAGCAGACCTTCTGTTCTGTCAGACTGCTGACCGGGCTTGAGACCCTGCTTGTAGCCGATAAGACCGAGAATGATTGAGTTGAAGCTTGTTGTAAATGTTGAAACGAGCTTTCTTGCGAGACCCTTGACAACGCCTGCCATAGCCTCTGTACGGTAGCCGTTCTTCCATTCACCGTAGTCAATGGCTTCGTTTCTGATTTCCTCGGGAACAACCTTACGCATAGCGTAAACTGTATTCCAGAGAGTTTCTCTTGCCATGAATGCAAGCAGCATGGGAACCGTACGCTTGTAGTTCCTGTTGATTGCGCCGAAGAGATAAACGAAGATATTGAGGAAATCGCCCCAGTGTGAGCCAACAGCCCAGAGCATCTTTGTTGAGAAACGCTCGCGGAGCTTGCCAACGTATGCATATGAAGCATAGGTTACGAACATGCCGGGGATACCGACGATAAGCTCTGCGGAGCTGAGGTTCATAACGTTTGTGTAGTAGAGTGAAAGTCCCGGGCTTATCGCAAACTGTCCCATAAGGTCGGAAACCATGAGAAGCATAAGCGGACGTGACTTGAACAGTGAGCTGATAGCGTTCTTGAAATCGGGCTTTTCAACAGACTGAAGAACACGCTCCTTAACCTTGAAGGAGAAGAACAGGGAAAGAATACCCGCGCAGAGAGCTGTGCCGACACCCATGTAAACAAACAGGTTTGTCATCTTTATCTTCAGCTGACCGTGGTTAACAAGGTCGATGAAGATTGTGCATATCTGTCTGGGAATATTCTCAACCAGACTCGAGAACAGGTTAGCCTGATTGATAAGTCTTGTTCTGTCAAGAACATCGGGCGTAATCGTAGCGATAATACCCGTCTTGGAAATTTCATAAAGCGATGTAGCAAGGTTCTGCAGCATCTGCAATATGAAATAGGTTATAATCTTCGGCATGTATGTACCTGATGCGCCGGGGAACATGACGGGCATGCCCCAGAATATCATCGCCATAATTGTGCCGGGGATTGCATACATTATCAGATAGGGCTTGAATTTACCGAATCTTGTATTTGTTCTGTCAACGATAGCGGCAAGGAAAAGGTCGTTGATGATATCCCAGATACTTACAACCGCGCTTACGATTGCCTGCCACCAGTAGGAAATAACAAGAACGTCGGTCAGATAGTAAGTCTTTTTGTTGTCAAGGTTAAAGCTCTGAGCGATATCAAAGAGAACGTATGTGAAAGTTTCGGAGCTTCCTACATAGCGTCTGCCCTTGGGAAGATTACGCTTTGCGCCTTCTTCTTTGACTTCTGAAGACTTTTTTTCTTTGGTTTCAGTAGCCATTTGTATCCTCCTGACTTCAGAAATATTTAAATACAGTTTATTATATCACATACCATATATAATATGCAACATAAATTTTGAATTTTGTTACTCATCCAGCTTAAGCACAGCCATGAACGCTTCCTGCGGAACCTCAACCGTACCGAACTGTCTCATTCGTTTTTTACCCTCTTTCTGCTTTTCGAGCAGCTTCTTCTTTCGGGTAATGTCGCCGCCGTAGCATTTTGCAAGAACATCCTTACGCATTGCCTTGACGGTTTCGCGGGCAATAACCTTGCCGCCTATTGCAATCTGAACGGGAATCTCGAACATCTGTCTCGGAATATTTTCCTTAAGCTTCTCGGCGATTTTTCTTGCGCGTCCGTACGCTTTTTCGGAATGTATTATAAAGGAAAGCGCATCAATGCCGTCGCCGTTGAGCAGAACATCAAGCTTGACAAGGTCGGAGCGCTCATAGCCTTTGATTTCGTAGTCAAAGGAGGCGTAGCCTTTTGTGCGCGATTTAAGCACATCAAAGAAATCGTAAATGATTTCATTAAGCGGCAGGTCGTAAGCGATGTCAACTCTGTCAGTTGTGACATAAGTCATATCCTTGAACACACCGCGGCGCTCCTGACATAAATCCATGATTGCGCCGACATATTCGTTGGGGGAATAGATGTGCGCGCTTGTTATGGGTTCCTCGCTGAAATCAATGTAAGCGGGGTCGGGATATTTTGTCGGGTTGTCAATGTCGAGTACCGTGCCGTCCGTCAGATGAATCTTGTAAACAACGCTGGGAATTGTCGTTACAAGGTCGAGGTCATATTCACGCTCCAGACGCTCCTGAATGATTTCAAGATGAAGCAGACCGAGGAAGCCGCAGCGGAAGCCGAAGCCGAGTGCGCCGGAGGTTTCGGGCTCATAAGAAAGCGCGGCGTCGTTGAGTTGCAGCTTTTCAAGCGCCTCACGCAGACTTTCGTAATCCGCACCGTCGGCGGGATAAATACCGCAGAAAACCATCGGGTTAACCTTGCGATAGCCGGGAAGAGGCTCGGCGGCAGGATATTCGGCGGTTGTAACAGTGTCGCCGACGCGCGCATCGCCTACGGTTTTAATTGACGCGGTGATATATCCGACCTCGCCCGCGGTAAGCTCCTTTGCAGGCTCCATTGAGGTCGCACGCATATATCCGACCTCAACAACGGTGAATTCCGCGCCCGTTGCCATCAGACGCATTGTGTCGCCCGCCTTGATTTTGCCGTCAACAACGCGGACATAAACGATAACGCCCTTATAGTTATCGTATACAGAGTCGAAAACAAGCGCACGAAGCGGCTTGCTGTCATCGGAATCAAGCGGTGCGGGAACAGCCTCAACGATTTTTTCAAGCACCTGCTCAACATTCTCGCCCGTCTTGGCGGAAACACGGGGGGCGTCCATGCATTCAAGACCGATAACCTCCTCAACCTCGGCGGCAACGCGCTCGGGGTCGGCAGAGGGAAGGTCGATTTTATTTATTACCGGAACGATTTCAAGGTCATGGTCAAGCGCAAGATATGTGTTTGCAAGGGTCTGAGCCTCAACGCCCTGTGAAGCGTCGACAATCAGAATTGCGCCCTCGCAGGCGGCAAGTGAACGGGAAACCTCATAGTTGAAGTCAACATGACCGGGAGTGTCGATAAGGTTAAGCTCATACTCTTCGCCGTTCTTTGCCTTGTAGTTCAGCTTTACCGCGCGGGCCTTGATTGTTATTCCGCGTTCTTTTTCAAGCTCCATGTTGTCGAGCAGCTGCTCGGTCATGTCGTGGCTTGAAACGGATTCGGTCAGCTCAAGCAGACGGTCGGCAAGGGTGGACTTGCCGTGGTCAATATGCGCAATGATTGAAAAATTCCTGATATTCTCTTTTTTAACTGCCACACAATCACCTCAGTGGTACTTAAAAGTATATTATAAACAATTTATTATATCATAATGCGCCTGATTCTTCAATCGGAAATCATAAATTAAATGGAAATACCATAAAATAGTAAAAAGGTTACATAAAAACTACGTTTTGTAACTTTTTGTAACTTTTTTAGATTTTGCACAAAAACACATGAAATTTATCTGGCGTATATTCCAAATCAGAAATAAAACGCAAAAAAACTTATTTTACAGAGCCTGTTTTCAAATTTGTCTTGTGAATTGTTCACAAAAACTTACGATATGAGAATTTGACAGATTTCGTATTTGTCAATATAATAAACCTCGTCGGCATCGGGAAGAGTATGTCTTCCGCTTTATTTCTTCATATTATATGCGCCGACAGGGAGAGAGGGCTTTTCTCTCCGGATAAAAGAAAAGGAGTTTATTCCAATGGAAACAAATAAGAAAACGAGCCGCGCAAAGTCAAGAGTAAAAGTAATTACTCTTGCGGTAATCGCGCTTTTCTGTATCGCGACAATTTATGCGGCGGCTTCAAACACAAGCACTGTCACAATTAATCTTGACGGTGTGGACACACGCATCACTACGCTTAAGACTGATGCGAACGAGATTCTCAGACAGGCCGGCATCGAGGTTTCCGACAATGACATTGTTGACCTCTCGGGGTTTGAAAGCGGTTCGGATTCGGTTATCAGAGTCAGCAGAGCGTATAACATTGTAATTACTGACGGCGCTTCGTCCTCAAAGTATCTTGCAAACGGCACGGTTTCGGATGCGTTCGGCAATTTCGGCATCACGCTCAATGACGGCGACGAGGTCAATTTTGAGCTTACCGAGTCACTTTACGAGGGCATGGAAATCTGTATTTCCCGCGCATTCCCCGTAAACATCAAGGCAGACGGCAAGGTTGTTACGGTTAATATGGCAAGCGGTACAGTCAGTGACGCACTTGACAAGGCTGTTGTTATTGTTAACGACGACGATGAAATCTCAGCTTCACTTGATACTGCTCTTACAGGAAAAACAGATATCGTTATTTCGCGTGTTACCTTTAAGGAAAGAACAGTAAAGGAAGAAATTCCTTTCCAGACAGTTAAGAAGAACAGCACAGACCTTTATGCGGGTCAGTCAAAGGTTGAGGTCAAGGGCGTTAAGGGCGAGAAGCAGGTTACCTACAGAGATAAGTATGTTGACGGCAAGCTTCAGGGCTCCGAGGCAATTACCTCGCTTACAACCAAGGCTCCTGTCAACGAGGTTAAGCTTACAGGCACAAAGAAGAAGGCAGCGGCTGTTAAGGCTTCAACAAATAAGTCGGGCGCAGTCCTTGCAAACGGCGTTAAGACAATTTCACGCCTTACTCCTCCGGCAAGCCTTACGCTTAACGGCAGGGTTCCCACTTCCTATAAGAAAACTATCACAGGTACAGCTTCCGCATATTCAGGCGGCGGACTCACGGCAACAGGCAGGTCTGTAATGCCCGGCTACATTGCGGTTAATCCGAAGCAGATTCCTTATCATACAAAGATGTGGATTGTATCCAACGACGGCAGATATGTTTACGGTTATGCGTCAGCCGAGGATACAGGCGGATTTACAAAGTGGACAGGCAGCCGTGCGACACTCTGCGACCTCTACATGGCAACAGAAGCGCAGTGCAGCGCATTCGGCAGAAGAACTGTTACAATCTATATTCTCTAAAAGAGCATAAAAAACGGGGCTGTCAATGCGACAGCCCTTTAATATGTTTTTGCAGGCGGTCTGTTTATCTGAACAGACTGCCGTATTTTTTGCTTTTTGCCATTGAAAAACAGTCTCCGTCAGCAACAATAATATGGTCAATCAGATTTACGTTTATGGATTTCAGCAGGGGAATAACATCGGAGGTTGCCTTTATATCTGCGGTAGAGGGTACGGCGAAGCCGTTGGGGTGGTTATGGGCAAGAATAATAGTGTTTGCCTCGTTGCGTATTGCGGCTTCGACAATGGTCCTGTTGTCCACGTTTACGCTTTCGGGTGAGCCTTCGCATATCTTTACACAGCGAACGATTTTTCCGTGAGCATCGACGAAAAGCATGTAAACTATTTCACGGGCTTCACCGGCGTATTTCAGCTGAAGGAATTCTGAAAAACGTTCTTCCGTTGCGGCGGGGATTTTTGAGAGTGTTTTCCTTTCGTTGTAGACGGCGGCAATATCGTGCGTCAGCTTTATAAGAGCGGCGGTATTTTCTCCGATGCCGTTAACCTTTGCCAGCTCCTCAGCGGATGCGTCAAGTACGCCGTTAAGGTCGCCGAAGCGTTCGATAAGCTCATGCGCGATATCATTTGTATCCTTGTACGGTATGCCGTAAAACAGCAGAAGCTCCATAATGTTGTGGTCTGCCATTGATCTGATTCCCTCGGAAAGGTACCGTGTGCGAACACGCTGACGGTGGTCTTTGTGAAGATTTTTATTTTCCATAGCTTTTCTCCGTGCTTATATTTCACCATTAATATATAACTTCATATGCGCTTTATTGTTCCGAAAAAGCATTATAAATAAAGCTTTTGCTTTTTTTGAAAATTGTAACATAGAAAAACGGGTTTTTATAATATTTTTTTACTGAATCTATATTTGGTCTGATATCAGAACACAGGTTTCATATATAGTGTTGAGGATAATATGACGCTGCGGAGACATAGCTTATCGACAGAAACTGACGCATTATCATGTGTTAAGGGCGAGAAAAAAGCACGCGTTTTTCTGACATGATATGATAAAATACAGCTTTTTACGACAAAGCTTTTGCCGTGACTTCGTCAAAACATAAAAAATCCGGGTTGCTATTGACACAAAATAGTAACAGGTGTATCATGGACAACAGGGTGAAAAAAATTCACATCAGTTGAGGCGCGGTATATGAGAACGGTTTATTCAATTTCAAAGAACATAATAATCATTGACGGCGGTCAGGTTCTGGTTACTTACGGTATAGCTGCGACGGACAGCAGGGGAAACAGGGTGTCCGAATTCCGTGATGTATCCGTAAGCAGAAGCTTTACGGAGCGGGTGATAAAGCTTCTGAACGACTGCAGAGTTGAACCCTGCCACTTTTTTGATGTGGTGACCGATGAGCTGAACAGATAAAACATTACATTTTATAATGATATATTAGAAATTTGTCATATTGCATAAAATTTCCTCTTGATTTTTATCTCCATTTGAGGTATAATACAATCAGGCTAATATTGGGCTTTCTATACTATTTTGGAGGATTACTTAAAATGAGGGGAGATTTACACTGCCACACTAAACTGTCCGACGGTTCAATGGGTATTGACGATATCATTGTTCTGGCGCAGAAATGCGGCGTTGACACACTTGCAATAACCGACCATGATTGCCTTGCCGGCACCGTCAGAGCCAAGCTTATCGGCGAACGACACGGGATAAAGGTAATTCAGGGTGTCGAGATTTCGTCCTTTGACAGTGAGACCGATTCGGAGGTTTATATCCTCGCTTATCTGTGTGATTCTCCTGACAGGCTTGAGGGCCTTTGCCACCGCAATCTTATCGCGCGCAAGCGCGCGGCGCAGTTTATGATGATAAAGGCTGCGCAGAGATATCCGATTACAACCGACCTTGTGCTTAAATGCGCTCAGGGCTCGACCAATGTTTATCCCGTACATATCATGGCGGCGCTTGTTGAAAGCGGAGTTACAACAGAGCTTTACGGCGACCTTTACAAGGAGCTTTTTGAAAACGGCGGTGAAAACAGTATTCTTGTCCGTCCGAAGCTTTCTTCGACAGAGGAGGTTATCGAGGCTGTCCATGAGGCAGGCGGTATAGCCGTTCTTGCAAATGCGGGAAAATTTGAGTCAACGGGTCTTATTGAAAGACTTATTGAGGCGGGACTTGACGGAGTTGAGGCATGGTACCCCGAGCAGAGCGAGGAGGACGCGATGCGCCTTGCCGGGCTTGCAAAGAAAAACGGAATTCTTGCCATCGGCGGAAGCAATTTCCATGGCAGATATAACCGCAGCTGCGTAACACTTGGTGCATATTCGATTCCGGCTGCAAATTACAACGAATTTATCAACTACAAGTCTAAGGTAAAACGCCAGAAGGCAAAGCTTGCAGATGAATAAAAATATATCATTGGAGAAGATTGAAGATGAAAGACGACAGAGATATTAAAATCTATGTCAAAAAGGGAATCAGTGAAACAAACGAGTTTGAAACGATTTCCGACGATATTCTCCGTCACGTTTCAAACGGAAATAAGGAAAAGGCCTCCGCACTTGGAGTCAGAATGGCAAAAATAAAGGCTGAGGACGGAGTTACGGACCTGAGCGGGTATAAGCTTTCTGCCGCCCAGCTTTATCAGGTGCGTGTTCTGCTGACCTTTGTTGCGGAGTATTCCGTGCAGAAGAATATTTCCGTTGCATTTCTCAGCGATACCGTCAGCACGGCGATGTATGACTATCTGAAGGCAAACGAGAGAGGCTATTACGACAATATTTCCGACGGCGGCGCATTTACCTTTTATCTTCTTGCGCTTAAAAAGAGCGGAGATACGGCACAGAATATCGGCGAGCAGTTTGCCATGCTCTGCGGAATCAACAAGCCCGATTTTGTAAGACTCGGTGCAGAGATTTTTACAACGGGTGAAAAGTATTTTTCGGAATTGATTAACAGCACAGACTTTAAAGCTGTTGAATAAAAAACTAAGGGACTGTCGCATTCAGATGCAGAAAACGTTTTCTTCGACCCGAAGCTGTGTGAGATACTGCGAGAGGGCGAAAAAACGGTTAGAAAAAGCATTAAATAAACATATTTAAATTGAAAAGCAGTTTTAAGATTATCAGAAATTGATTTTTCTTAAAACTGCTTATTATTTATTTTTTTTCGGTCTGCGCTGAAGGGCGGCGCAAATTAGGGATAAATCGTCTGAAAACGCATCTTTCAGCGAATAACTGCTAAGCGGGCAACATATGTCAGTATGCTGCCCGCTTTTTCATTGTTCTTCATCTGAAATCTGTTGTTTTCAGATACGGAGTAGTTTTGAATGAGATAGAATC